>JAIPCC010000039.1 GCA_021738405.1 Crocinitomicaceae bacterium
CAAATTCAACTACGATGCTGGTGAGCATTTCTATTCTGTAGAGGCCGCCAATCTCAAAGGCACTTTCATCCACCTAGACGAAGCGTCTGTTACCGGTACAGCCAATATCCTGATGGCGGCTGTCATGGCTGAAGGTGAAACAACTTTTTACAATGCCGCTTGCGAGCCTTACATTCAGCAACTCTGTAAAATGCTCAATTCCATGGGCGCACAAATCACAGGCATTGGCTCCAATATGCTCAAAATTCAAGGTGTCAAGTCTCTCGGTGGTTGTTTTCACCGCATTTTGCCCGACATGATCGAAATCGGTAGTTTCATTGGCTTGGCTGCCATGACTCAATCCGAAATTACCATCAAAGACGTTTCCTGGGACAACCTCGGCATCATTCCGAATGTATTCAGAAGACTCGGCATCAAATTAGAGCGCCGCGGCGACGACATCTTTATTCCTGCTCAAGAAAAGTACGAAATCGAAACTTTCATCGATGGCTCCATCATGACCATCTACGATGCGCCTTGGCCTGGTTTTACGCCTGACCTTCTTTCCATCATCTTAGTTGTGGCTACCCAAGCCAAAGGTTCGGTACTGATTCATCAAAAAATGTTTGAATCCCGTCTCTTCTTTGTCGACAAACTCATCGACATGGGCGCTCAAATCATTCTTTGTGATCCGCACCGCGCCACCGTCATTGGTCTCAACAGAGAACACGACCTCAAGGGCATTGAAATGACTTCTCCAGACATCCGCGCAGGTGTGTCTCTTTTGATTGCCGCTTTGTCTGCAAAAGGCAAAAGCGTGATCCACAATATCGAGCAAATTGACCGCGGCTACCAAGATATCGAGTACCGCCTCAACAACATCGGTGCAGACATCAGACGAGTCGGATGAAAAAGTCAAGTATCCTCTTTATAGCGCTTGTAGCTGCTTTTGCTTGCTACGCGCTTTGCTTTCGTCAAGAGGCGCCTACATCAGCCCCAACCGACACTACAGCCCCTGAAATCGCCTTGGCTTCGCCAAAAGGTAAGGTCCTGAAGCTCTCGAGCTTGCGCGGCAAAATGGTTTTAGTTGATTTCTGGGCATCTTGGTGTGGTCCGTGCCGCAAAGAAAGCCCCAACGTAGTTGAAGCCTATCAAAAGTACCACCAAAAAGAGTTCAAAGATGCAAAGGGTTTTGAGGTATTTAGCGTTTCGCTAGACCGCGACGCCGAAGCTTGGAAACAAGCCATTCTTGCTGATAAACTCGTCTGGAAAAACCATGTGCTCGATGTGCAAGGCTTGGCAGCTGCCAATTACCAAGTAGCAACTATTCCAAATGCCTTTCTCCTAGATGGCAATGGCGTGATTGTGGCAAGTGGTGCGCAATTACGTGGCCTCAACCTGCACATTACCTTAGATAAATTCTTGAAATAAGCGGGGCGCTTTTAAAGAACTAAGCTACTTTAAATTCGTTCGAGCACAAACGCTATGAGCTCGTCCATGGCTTGGTCAATACCCGTAGAAAATATTTCTTGAGGCCGATTGGCAACTCCTAAACAAATAGAGGTGCACTGATGCCCCAACGCTTTTCCGAGCGCAAAAATAGCCGAGCTTTCCATCTCAAAGTTGACAATTTGC
Organism: Crocinitomicaceae bacterium; assembly: GCA_021738405.1. Lineage (GTDB taxonomy): Bacteria > Bacteroidota > Bacteroidia > Flavobacteriales_D > Crocinitomicaceae > UBA952. Next base: position 1,615 of record JAIPCC010000039.1, read on the forward strand.
AGCCCCTCGTGTTCAAAATTGCCTAAAGCCAGATGGATGTTTGGCATGAGACTAGGTAGCCGCAAGGAGCGTCCTTGGGGGCCATAAAATCCTGAACTCGTTACGGTAATTCCTTTTCTAACTTGAGCCGAAGCAAATTTTTGAACCATTTCTGGGCAGGCCGCGCTCAGGTAGGGTGCAATACCTTTTGGAAATTCGACTTGCGTTGTAATCTGAGTCAATAAGTTTTGCTCTTCTTGACTCCAATTAATAGGGTAGAAATGTGCAATGTTATCAAGGCCTAAAGCATGGCTAGACAACACGAAACTATGCAATTCCATATCGGCTTGCAGCATGCCGCAGGTGCCAATTCGAACGATTTCTAAACTTGATTGGATGGCTTTCTCAGTTCTTGTGCTTAAATCGATATTGACCAATGCATCGAGCTCTGCCATGCAAATATCGATGTTGTCGGTACCAATACCTGTGGAGAGTACGGTAAGGCGCTTGCCTTGAAAAGTACCTGTGTGGCTGACAAACTCGCGGTGCTGAATGCGGTGTTCAATCGTATCAAAAAAACGAGAGATTTTAGCGACCCGATCTTGGTCGCCAACTAAAATAATTTTAGTGGCTAATTGGTGGGGTTGCAGTCCGAGGTGATAAACGGCTCCGTTTGCGTCAAGAACCAATTCTGTTGCTGGAAACTGCATAAATCAGGAAGGTTGGGAGGAAATTAGAGCGATCCGAATACCTTAGCGAGGAGGTCTGTAACGCGTGCCGCCGGATTGACTCGAATTTTGTCTTCTTCTTGCTGAACCATCAAAAATAAGCCGTCTATGGCGCGTTGCGTAACGAACGCATCTAGGTCTGGGTTTATTTTTTCACCGCCGGTAAGGGCCATGGCTTGGTTGTATTTGTTCATGAGTGGTGTCCACTTTGCCGTAAGGCTCACTTTAGAAGTAGCTTCCTTTACTTTTGGTAAGAAAGCATTGTAAAGTTGTTGGCTTGTTTGGTTTTTCAGAAAAGCAGTAGCTGCACCGTTTCCACCCTTCAAAATGGCAAAACCATCTTGCACACTCATGTTGAGAATAGCCTGTGTAAAAATAGGTAGGGCTTCTTTAACCGCTTCTTCTGCCGCTCTATTGAGCGTAGTTTCGAACTGCTCGACTTGGTTGTTCATGCCAAGTTGTAGTGCTTTCTCCTTTACTTTAAGTGCATCAGGAGGGAAGGGGAGCCGAATTTGTGCATTCCCCAAAAAGCCATCAACTACAGCACTCTGATTTACCGCATTTTTGATACCGACCTGCAACGCTTCTTTGAGGCCAGAAATGACTTCGGCGTTGGTGAGTTGGGGTGCAGTAGGTGTAGTTGTAATGCTGCCTACTCCGTTGGCCATGGTCAAGAGTTCTTGAGAAATCTTAGAACATTGCGCTACAAAAAGAGAAAGAAAAGAAATCAGTAGGATTTTCATGGCAACTTAGCGAATAACGTGAATCATGCCCGTTTTTACAGTTTTGCCGTCGGTGTCTTTGTCCTTGAACCAAGCTTTCCAAGAATAGGTACCCGGCTGAACTTTGTGTCCGTTGTAATAACCATCCCAGAATCCTTTGGTATCGTAGGTTTCCCAAATGATTTCTCCCCAACGGTTGTAGATTTCTAGGTGGAAGTTTTCAAAGTCAATTCCCTCTACATAGAAAGACCAAACTTGGTTGTGTTCGTCGTCGTCTGGTGTAAATGCAGTTGGCGCATAGAAGATTACATCTGATACCACATCGATATCTATTGTAATTGAATCTGAACAACCATCTACGGTTGTTACTGTGAGCATGATTGGATAAGAACCCATTACACCTTCAGGGTAGGTAATCATGGCGCTAGAACCGGTGCTCACAATGTTTGTAGATCCTGGTGAAGACCAATTGTATTGCGCGATGTTACCCATGGATACGTCGTTGGTTTGTACAGTTGTTTCAAACCAAGTAACAGGATTTTTAGAGATGGTGAAGTTCGCCGTAGGGTTGTCTGTAACGGTGAGCAGGTCGTCAAAGAAGCCATTGTAAATACATCCGTGAACAGAGGTCATGACAACAGATAAGTCGTAGCTTCCTGGCTGAACAATAGTGTGGAGTAGGTCGTCTTGGTTTGGTACCGTAAAGCTGTCTCCGTTAGAGAAGAGGTAAGAGGTACTGGAGATATCCTGACTGTTGCTTGACATGTTATGCAATTCGAAATCGCCTGGTGTACAGATTTGGTTGTCAACGGCTGTAATGACCGGGATAATTTCTAATGGGAAAATGATGGTCATGCATTCGGTGGTCGTTGGCGAGCCACAAGCTTCGCTGAGCGTAACGCAATAAACGGTACCAGAGTTGATTGGGTCAACAGTAATGCCTGTGCCGTTCCCGATTGGAATGCCGTCTTCGGTCCAAGAGAAATTGTAGGTACTTGAACCACCTGCGCCGATTGCAGAAAGTAGGATGCTAGACTCAGAGCAGATCATGGTGTCTTGGGTCAAGAAGGTGATGTCGAGTGGGCTCGGTTGGTTGATGTTAACCGAAATGGTTTGGATACACCCATTGGCATCGGTAACCGTACAAGTATGTAAGCCGGCGCCGAGGTCAAGCGCAGTAGCCGCTAAAGACGCAGAGATGTCCCAGTCGAAAGTGTACGGGGCTGTACCTAGTTGCACATCGATGGTGGCTTCGCCATTGGCAATTGTATAACAATCGGCGTCTACCACATTGATGGCGCTCAGCACCATAGCTGGAATTTCTGCAATGGTTACATAAATGGTGTCTGAACAACCTGTGGTGTTGGAGGCGTAGCACCAATAGTTACCAGCGCTTAGGCCAGTAGCTGTTTGAGAAGTTTGTCCGTTGCTCCATTGGTAGGTGATGACACCTGTTGCAGGTGTGACGTTAGCAGTCGCTGAGCCGTCATTGCCACCTGGGCAAGAAACGAGCGTAGTAGTGGCAGTAAAGGTTGCTGGAGTGTCTCCAACCACAGCTGTTGCTGTTGCACTACAACCGTTCCCATCAATTTGGGTAACAGTATAGGTGCCTGCGAAGAGGTTGTTTGCAGGGTTGCCTACAATTGCACCTGGGTTCCAGGTATAGGTACACGGCGTAGGTGATCCTGCACCAGGAACAGCAGTGGCACTACCAACACCCTGTGTACAAACATCGGGCAATACGGTTGTGGTCACGCTGGGGTTGGATCGGGTAATCCAGGTGGTGTCTTGGGTAATGGAGCCAATACTGGTTCCACAAGCTGCCCCAGACAAGAAATAACCGGTGGTTCCGGGCGGAACAATGTTCACGTTCAGCGTACCGTTGTTGTAAGGAAAGGTTTGTCCGTTGGTATTGGCCCAAACAAAATTGCTTCCCGGGCTATTGACCATAATATAGGGAATTTGTGACATGGTGTAAGATGCCGTGTTGCTTGGTGAAGTAGGCAAGAACCTGCGGCCATCTTGGTTGGCACCCCAAACGGTGTTGTTGCGCCCTGGTGTGATGTGTGCCGTAGGCATAGGCATGTTGTTTTCGGAGCCTTGGATGGCTAAACCTCCGTTCCATCCTGCACAAATTGGTTTGTTTCCGATATGTAATTCAAAGATGTTAGAAGTTTCGTACATCACAATTGCCATATAGTTACATTGAGAAGTACAGCTAAACATCATGATATTTTTGTATAAGACTACAAATTTTCTGTTTGGAGCAGTTCCTAATGTTTGGTATTGAATCTGACCACCCAAAGACGGGTTGATATCCTGGTAGGTGAGCATGATGCTGTTTTTGGCGGCAGCAAATCCGGCATTTGGCAAGGTTCCTACACCGCTTAGTGCCCATGGGCAGTAACCACCGGCGTTGGCTAGGTTGAAGGAAACGATGCCGTTTGAACCGATCACGCATTGTGAGTAGGTGTTGCCATAAAAGCTAAATGGAAAACCGATGGCTACAGCACCAGACCAAGAGTCGTCAGAAAGTTGAACATTGGTCGGTGAATTGAGGTAGAGGCCTGCTGCGGTTCCGGGAGTAGTTCCAGTGTTACAGTTATTGATGATCACAGCTTGCCCAGGGCAAACGGTTGCATCTTGACCTAGACATAAGGTTACGGGGCCTTGTGCATTAGCATTCGTGGCGTTCAGTAGGGTGAGCGCAAGGAATAAAATGCCTGAAAAAGTTGCGAGTAAAGTAGATTTTATTTTCATGTAGGTTGTATTCAAATAGTAGGTACTCACCTCAAACGTAAAAGCGAGTAGTTGGGTTGCTTTGAGCGTTGTAAAAATAACGACTTTTTTACCGAAGGTCAAATTTCTATACATGCTTTTTATTTATGCTTTAAATTAGTGTCATTTTGACACTAATAAAATGTTGAAAAAAGATGACTTTTGGACCTTATTTTGAATTATTTTTGCCCAAGTTTACAAACTAAAACACCTTATTTATTATGTCAAATCAGTATCACGCAGAAATCGAGGCTTTCATGGGTCGTGTTCGCGCAAAAAACGGCCATGAGCCAGAGTTTTTGCAAGCGGTTCAGGAAGTAGCCGAAGCGGTTATTCCTTTTATTGAGGCTAATCCGAAATACAAAACAGCTAAAATTCTCGATCGTATCGTTGAGCCAGAGCGCACAATCATCTTCCGCATTCCTTGGCTAGACGACAACGGCGATATTCAAGTGAACCGCGGTTACCGCGTAGAATTCAACAGCGCTATCGGGCCATACAAAGGTGGTTTGCGTTTTCACCCTTCTGTGAACCTTTCTATTCTCAAGTTCTTGGGCTTCGAGCAAATCTTTAAAAACTCCCTCACTACCTTGCCTATGGGCGGTGGTAAAGGTGGTTCTGATTTTGATCCTAAAGGCAAATCAGATAATGAAGTCATGAAATTCTGCCAATCATTTATGTCTGAGCTCGCTCGTCATATTGGTCCGGATACCGACGTGCCTGCTGGTGACATCGGCGTTGGTGGTCGCGAAATTGGCTATATGTTTGGTCAGTACAAGCGTTTGCGCAACGAATTTACAGGTGTATTAACCGGTAAAGGCCGCAACTGGGGTGGTTCATTGATCCGTCCAGAAGCAACAGGTTACGGTACGGTATACTTTGCAAAAGAAATGCTAGCCACTAAAGGCGAGTCTTTCAATGGTAAAATTGTTGCGGTTTCTGGTTCTGGAAACGTAGCACAATACGCTTGTGAAAAAGCAACCCAACTCGGCGCAACGGTAGTTACACTCTCAGATTCAGAAGGCTATATCTACGACGCAGCGGGTATCGATGCTGAAAAATTAGCATGGGTCATGGACCTCAAAAATGTGCGTCGCGGCCGTATTTCAGAATACGCGAAGCAATTCCCAGGAGCGCAGTTTGTCGCTGGCAAGCGTCCTTGGGAAGTAAAAGCGCATATCGCACTTCCTTGTGCCACACAAAACGAACTCAACGGAGAAGAAGCAAAAGCACTCGTTTCCAACGGCGTTATGTGTGTTGCTGAAGGTGCCAACATGCCTTCTACACCAGAAGCAATCTCGGTTTTCCAAGCGGCAAAAATTTTGTTTGCTCCAGGAAAAGCATCTAATGCAGGTGGGGTAGCTACTTCAGGTCTTGAAATGTCGCAAAACTCTTTGCGCTTGTCTTGGGCAGCAGAAGAAGTAGACGAGCGTTTGCACAACATCATGGTTTCTATCCACGAAGCTTGTGTCAAATACGGTAAAGACGCCGAGGGCACCGTTGATTACGTCAAAGGCGCTAATGTAGCTGGTTTCGTAAAAGTAGCTGACGCCATGATTGATCAAGGTTTGGTTTAAGATCAACAAATATATTTGAATGGAAAAGGCCTTCTCTCGAGGGCCTTTTTTATTTTTGCACGCATGTGGTCTCGACTATTTCTTTTTTTATGCCTGTCTACCTTCATCAATGTTCGTGCGCAACAATTTATTGGCATGGGCGCTGCGCTGCACCGTTACGATCAGGTGCTGAGTGTTAAAGTGCTGAAGGCATTTGATTTAGGCGGCTTAGGTCTGGATCTTGGTTTGGGAGTTGAACGCAGTTTGCAAGGCGCCTTGGCACCAGCGGTAGGTCTTTTTTGGATAGATGCGCTTACCCGGTATACATTCAAGAAAACCTTGCCCTTTTATTCGTTTCGCTACCAATGCGATATGCAAAAAACTACTTTTTTAGACCTCCATCAGGGTATTTATGGTGGACTAGGTTTGGCATTTGGTCCAAAACATGAATGGGGAGTGGCGCTTTTTGCTGGGCTCGCGATGGAAAATTTATCCGGTCTCAACTATCAAAATAAGCCCATCTTTTTCAATCCCCAGCTGCAGTTACATTACTTTTTATTCCGTGATTAAAACCCTCAAACATTCGGTTCTTCTTTTACTACTGAGTTCACTCTTGTTGGCTTGTCGCAAACAGGAGAGCTATCCTGAAGTGCAGATTTTTGGTCATGCGGGAATGGGAATGGATATCGGTATGAGTGCCTTTCACGACAATTCTTTAGAGGCAATTGAACTTGCATTGGCTTTACCCACAATGGATGGTGTGGAGGTCGATGTGCGCATGAGTGCCGACGGTACACTTTGGTTGTATCATGAAAATACACTCGAGGCGCATACGAACGGTTCGGGCTGTGTGTTTGAAACAACAGATGAAGACTTAGAAAAATTACGTTACATAAGTTTGCACCGCGAAAAGTTGGCGCGCTTAGATCAAATTTGGCCTTTCGTTCGCCCGCAGCACAAAGTAATTTTAGACCTCAAACACTGGAATGAATGTACGGTTGCTTATGTCGATATGCAGCGTTTCAAGGAAGCATTGTACGCTATTCCTTTGGAATTCAGGGATCAAATCGTTCTAGATTCCTCCAATCCTAATTGGTTGGCACAAATCAGCCAGGATTTCAAGGTAGTGTTTTCTACCGTAACCTTTGATGAAGGGCTCAAGCAACTCGAAAAAGTACCTGCGCTTGCAGGATTAATGATGCGCAGCAAGGACATCACGGCCGAGCAAATTGCCTATTTGAAAACGCTAGGTAAGGAAAGTTATCTTTTTGAAATGCGCTCGAGTAAAAAGCAAAGGGCCGCTTTACAAAAGCAGCCCTCGGCGATATTAGCTGATGACCCGCGCGGTGCGTTGGTCATTAGAGATTGATTTTAAGCCTTGTAAAAAGGCAATTTTACCACTTTCGCTTTGATTCCTTTTTCTCTGATTTCAATGAAGATTTCTGAATCGAGCGCGCTGTGTGAGGTGTGCACATAGCCAAGGCCAATTGCAATTTTCATGCTCGGCGACATCGTTCCAGAAGTGACTTTGCCAATGACGGCTCCGCTCGCATCTAAAATAGGGTAGTCGTGGCGTGGAATGCCGCGGTCTACCATTTCAAAAGCAACGAGTTTTCTAGTGACCCCAGCTTCTTTTTGGTCTTTTAAGAACTCGGAGTCCGTGAAGTCTTTGGTGAATTTGGTGATCCAGCCAAGGCCAGCCTCTAAAGGCGAAGTGCTGTCGTCGATGTCGTTGCCGTACAAACAAAAGCCCATTTCTAAGCGTAGTGTGTCGCGCGCGGCGAGGCCGATGGGCTTGATGCCCCAGTTGGCGCCAGCATGAAAGACGGCATCCCAAAGTTTTTCGGCATCTTCGTTTTTCACGTACACTTCAAAGCCACCAGAACCTGTATAGCCCGTAGCCGAAACCATCACGTTTTCAATGCCGGCGAAGGTGCCGTATTGGAAAGTGTAATAGGTCATGTTGCTCAAGTCAATGGCGGTGAGGCTTTGCATCGCTTCTGCGGCTTTGGGGCCTTGAATTGCGAGCAAAGAATAAGCGTCTGATAAATTTTCCATTTCGACACCGAGGTCGTTGTGGCTGGCAATCCAGTTCCAGTCTTTTTCGATGTTCGAGGCATTGACGACGATAAAGTAGGTTTCGGCGTCGATGCGGTAAATGATGAGGTCGTCTACAATACCGCCTTTGCCATTGGGCATGCAGCTGTATTGTGCTTTGCCGTCAAAAAGAACAGCTGCGTCGTTGGTGCACACTTTTTGAATGAGCGCCAAGGCATTTGGTCCTTTTAACAAGAACTCACCCATGTGAGAAACGTCAAAAACACCCACGCCATTGCGGACGGTGTCGTGTTCGGCATTGACGCCTTCGTACTGTACGGGCATGTTGTAGCCAGCGAAGGGTACCATTTTGGCGCCGAGTTCGCTGTGCTTGTGGCTGAGGGCTGTGTTTTTCATGTTATCCTTTAACGCGTTCTACGTAAATGCCTGTGCGTGTATCAATTTTGATGATTTCACCGTTGTCGATGAACAAAGGGACGCGTACTTCTGCGCCCGTTGCGATGGTGGCTGGTTTCATGGAGTTGGTAGCGGTGTCGCCTTTGACGCCTGGCTCGGTGTAAGTGACCTCAGAGATGATGTACATCGGAAGCTCGACTACAAGTGGAGCTTCTTCTTCGGCATGGTAAAGGATATTGACGACCATTCCCTCTTGCAAGAAACCTGGTTTTTCGACCATTTTGAGTGGAATATTGACTTGCTCAAAAGATTCGTTGTTCATGAAAATATAAGCATCAGACTCTTGGTAGAGGTATTGGTATTCGCGGTTTTCAATGCGAACAGGTTCAATTTTGTGACCTGCCGAGAAGGTGTGATCTAGTACCTTGCCACTTTCAATTTGACGCATTTTGGTACGCACAAACGCGGGGCCTTTACCCGGCTTCACGTGTTGAAATTCGATGATTTGAAAGAGTTTTTCGTTGTGCTTGATGCACAAACCGTTGCGGATATCTGCAGTATTTGCCATAATTCTAATTCAATTTGAGGGCAAAGATAGCCGAATTCCTATTGTTATCAACACATTTAGTTTATAATTTCCGCCCAACAAGCGACTTGCGAGCGCAATAGATTGTTATTTTTGTTTGTTCCAAATTTTGTAAAGCTACATGGCTGAAAATCAATACACCGAAGACAACATACGTTCCTTAGATTGGAAAGAACACATTCGTTTGCGTCCCGGAATGTACATTGGAAAGCTAGGCGATGGCGCCGCAGCCGACGACGGTATTTATATCCTAGTTAAAGAAGTAGTCGACAACTGTATCGATGAATTCGTGATGGGAAACGGCAAGCGCATCGACATCAAAGTCAAAGATGGCAAAGTGTCGGTCCGCGATTACGGTCGTGGCATTCCATTGGGTAAAGTCGTGGAGGTCGTCTCCAAAATGAACACCGGCGGAAAGTACGACTCCAAAGCCTTCAAAAAATCTGTTGGTCTGAACGGGGTAGGTACAAAGGCAGTCAATGCGCTTTCCTCTTATTTCATGCTTTATGCAGTCCGTGATGGCCAGAAAAAGACCGCTATTTTTGAGCGCGGCGAGCTCGTTTCCGAAACGGCTATAGAAGCCACCGACGAAGGCAACGGTACTTACGTAGAATTCACCCCAGACGACACCATTTTCAAGAAGTACGCTTTCAAGACAGCCTACCTCGACAAAATGATGTGGAACTATTGCTACCTCAACAGAGGTTTGTCTATTTACTACAACGGCGAGAAATTCAATTCCAAAGATGGTCTCAAAGATTTGCTTGAGAACAACATGGACGGCGATCCGCTCTATCCAATTATGCATATCGAAGACGACGACATCGAAGTCGCTTTCACGCATGGCCGCACCTACGGCGAAGACTACTACTCTTTTGTCAATGGCCAGCATACCACCCAAGGTGGAACGCACCAAAGCGCCTTTAGAGAATCTGTTGCCAAAGTCATTCGCGATTTCTACAACAAAAACTACGAAGCCTCCGACATCCGCCAATCAATTGTGGCAGCTATCGCTGTGAAGGTTGTAGAGCCAGTATTTGAGTCCCAGACCAAAACCAAGTTGGGTTCTCAAGAAATTGAGCCGGGTGGCAAGTCCATGCGGGCATTCATCAACGACTTTCTCAAAGATAAGCTCGACAACTACCTGCACCGCAACCCAGATGTCGCCGAAATCATTGAAAAGAAAATCAAGCAGTCTGAGCGCGAGCGCAAAGATTTAGCAGGCATTCGTAAACTAGCCCGTGACCGCTCCAAAAAAGCGAGTTTGCACAACAAAAAGCTGCGCGATTGCCGCACGCACCTCACCGACCTCAAAGACCAGCGCAGAGAAGACACCACGCTGTTTATCACCGAAGGAGACTCCGCGAGTGGTTCGATCACGAAATCCAGAGATGTCAATACACAGGCGGTTTTCTCGCTTCGTGGTAAGCCGCTCAATTGCTACGGACTCACCAAAAAGGTTGTTTACGAAAACGAAGAATTCAACCTGATTCAAGCGGCCCTTGACATTGAAGAAGACATGGACAACCTGCGCTACAACCGCATTGTCATTGCCACCGATGCCGATGTCGACGGGATGCACATCCGCATGCTCTTGCTCACGTTTTTCTTGCAGTTTTTCCCGGATCTCGTCAAGCGCAACCACGTATACGTGCTGCAAACACCGCTTTTCAGGGTGCGCAACAAAAAGAAAACGATTTATTGTTACTCCGAAGACGAACGCCGCGCCGCAATGGCTGAGCTCGGCAAAAATCCGGAAATCACGCGCTTTAAGGGCTTGGGTGAAATCTCGCCAGACGAATTCATTCACTTTATTGGCGAAGACATCCGTCTAGAACCAGTGATCCTGACCAAAGACGCCTCTATCGATTCCATCTTATCCTATTTTATGGGCAAGAACACCCCGGAAAGGCAAGATTTCATCATCGACAACTTGCGCGTCGAAAAAGACCTCCCCGAAACCCCAGCGGCCGACACTACAGAAGAAGCAACAACAACAGAATTAGCATCTTAATATGGCAGAAGACGAAATCGAAGACCAAATGCCACAAGAAGAAAGCGGGCATAATCCATTTGAAAAACAGCACGTGGACGACAAAATTGTCCCGCTCAATGGCTTGTACCAAAGTTGGTTCCTTGATTACGCAAGTTATGTCATCTTGGAGCGCGCGGTACCAAGTCTCTACGACGGCCTCAAGCCAGTTCAGCGCCGTATTTTGCACTCCATGCGCGAGATGGAAGACGGGCGCTACAATAAGGTGGCCAACATCATCGGCAACACCATGAAATACCACCCGCACGGCGATGCCTCTATCGGCGATGCTTTGGTGCAAATTGGTCAAAAAGACCTCATGATCGACTGCCAAGGAAACTGGGGCAACACCCTCACCGGCGACGGCGCTGCGGCAGCTCGTTACATCGAGGCGCGTTTGAGCAAATTTGCCTTGCATGTGGCTTTCAACCCGAAAACGACCAATTGGTTGTCTTCTTACGATGGCCGCAACAAAGAGCCGCAACAACTCCCCATGAAGTTTCCTTTGCTGCTCGCTCAGGGCGCAGAAGGAATTGCCGTCGGGATGGCTTGTAAGTTTTTACCCCACAACTTTATTGAGCTCATCGAGCAGTCTATCAATCACCTGCGCGGCAAAAAAGTAGAGATTTTACCCGATTTCCCGAACGGCGGAATGGCCGACTTCTCGGGCTACAACGATGGCCTGCGCGGCGGACGCGTGCGCATTCGCGCCAAAATCCGCAAGGTCGATAACAAAACGCTCATCATCAATGAAATTCCATACGGAACCACCACCACTTCATTGATAGAATCCGTGATCAAAGCCAACGACAAAGCCAAGATCAAGATCAAAAAAATCGAAGACAACACCTCTTCTGAGGCCGAAATTATTGTTCATTTGGCCCCGGGCGTGTCGCCAGACAACACCATCGACGCACTTTATGCCTTTACCGACTGCGAGGTTTCTGTTTCGCCCAATTCGTCTATCATCGACGGCGAACGTCCGCGCTTTATGGGCATTACCGAAATCCTGAAGGTCAATACGGATCATACCGTGATGTTGCTCAAACTCGAGCTCGAAATCAAGCTAGATGAACTCGAGCGTCAGTGGCATTTCTCCACCTTAGAGAAACTCTTCATCAACCACGAAATGTACATCGATTTCAAGCATTACAGCGACCGCGAGGCGCTTTATGTTTATCTCTACGAGCGTTTCAAACCCTACAAAAAGCAGCTCCTTCGCGAAATCCAAGACGAAGATTTACAAAAGCTGACACAGATCCCCATGATCCGCATCACGCGCTTCGATGCCGACAAAGCCGACGAAGCCTTGCTCAAAATAGAGGAGGAGATGCAGCAGGTCAAGCACCATTTAGCCAATTTGGTTGAATACGCCATCGATTACTTCAAAGACCTTAAAAAACGTTTTGGAGCAGGCCGCGAGCGCAAAACCGAAATCAAAACCTTTGATACCATTACTGCCAGCAAGGTCATTATTGCCAATCGCAAACTTTACGTAGACTACGAAGAAGGCTTTATTGGTTATGGCCTCAAAAAGAACGAACCCGTATCTGATTGCTCAGAAATCGACGACGTCATCTGCTTTTTCTCCTCGGGCAAGCTGATGATCACCAAAGTAGCCGATAAAAAGTTCATCGGCAAAGGCCTCATTTACGCCAACGTCTGGAAAAAAGGAGATACGCGCACCATTTACCATCTTTTTTACCAAGACGGCACAGGTGGCCCTACCATGATGAAGCGTTTTTACGTCAATTCCATTACCCGCGACACCGAATACGACCTCACCAAAGGCACCAAAGGATCCAAAATGCTTTATTTTAGTGTGCATCCGAACGGCGAAAGAGAGGTCATTAGTGTGTTGCTGCGTCCGCGTCCGCACCTCAAGCGCTTGCGTTTTGACATCGACCTCGGTGCGCTGCTCATCAAAGGCCGCAACTCTGCAGGTAACCGTGTTACCAAAGAAATCATTCAGAAAATTGTCCAAAAAGAGGTCGGCGGCTCTACGCTTGCGGCCCGCAAAATTTGGTACGATACCGTTGTGGGGCGCCTAAACGACGAAGGCCGCGGCAAGTTTTTGGGTTCGTTCAAAGGCGAAGACCGCATCTTAACGCTCTACAAAAACGGTGAATACCGCCTCAGCACCTTTGATTTAGCCACGCACTTCGATGAAGACATGATCCACATAGAAAAATGGATCCAAGACCGCCCTATTTCAGCAGTCTACTACGATGCCGAAAAAGAACTGCACTACGTCAAGCGCTTTACCTGCGAAGTGACCCAAGACAAACGCGTGAGTTATATTTCTGAAGCACAAGGCTCTTACCTAGATGTCGTTTCTACGGCATTCCGCCCTGAGGCCCGTATTGTCTTCAATAAATTGCTCAAAGAAACCAAGAACTTACCCGATCAAGTCCTGAATTTAGCGGACCTCATCGACATCAAAGGCATGAAAGCACAGGGCAATCAAATGACCAAAATGAAAGTCAAAGAAATTGTCTTGACCCATCCAATCGACGAGAGCCCAGAGCCTTGGCCAGTAGAAGAAGCGCTTGAACTCGATGACCAACAAGTCGAAGATGAAGCCGAACCAGCCAGCATGGAGTGGGACCTCTCCAAAAAAGAAGACGACAACCCGGATCAAATTCCACTTTTCGACGAAGCGCCAGAGGCCGAATAAACAACCTTAAAATAAATGAGCAATATCATTTTTTTGCCGAAAGTGCTTTGCTTATTTTTGTATGTATCTAAAAACAGCAGCAAATGAAAGTGCTCAAAGAAGACCGCATCAACTACCTCAACATCGGCTTAATGCTCATCACGGCGGTGTTGGCCTATTATTTTCCTTTTGAAACCTTTCTTTTGGCCTATGCTTACCTCGGGCCGCTGCACTACCTCACCGAAATCAGCTGGCTCCACGACCGCCAATACTACGCCAAAGGCAAGTGGGACTTCCTCGTGCTGCTCATCGTTGGAGTTTTGCTCTCCTATGCCGCCTTCGCCAAAGATTTTGGCTTCAGTAAAGACGTCTACGACTACTTCGTCGAAATGAATCTTTTCGATAAACTCTTGGTTTTTGCACTTTTTGCCTCCATTCTGTTTGCTTTGGTCAAGAGCCTCTGGATTAAATTGGGCTCTATTTTCTTGCTTTACATTTTTGTGGGCGGCTGGCTCAGCCCTGAACGCGCGCAAGAAAACGCCGACAGCACTACTATTTTTGCGCTCACAGCACTCATTCCAACCCTCATTCACGTCTATGTGTTCACCGGTTTGTTTATGCTTTACGGCGCGCTCAAAAGCCGCAGTGTTTCGGGTATGTGGCAAATGGTCGGCTTTGTAGCCGTTCCCCTGCTGTTGGTTTTCAGCCTTCCCGTAGATACCAAAGACGCGTTTTTGTCCAACTACGGCAAAGATGCTTATTACGCTAAAGGCGATGGTTTTTACAACACCAACTACCTCATTTTAGATCATTTCGACCTCATTGAAGAGCAGAAGCTCACCAATAAAGAATACCTCGACATCATCACAAAAGAGGGCAACAAAAGCTACTTTTTACGCCAAGGGCTCATCGATACCGCTGCTTTTGATGCGCACACCGATTCACTCACCAAAATTGCGGACCGCCCATTTGTATTGAAACCAATGGCCATCAATACAGCCAATCTAGCCCCCCAATTTCAATACGATCACCTCTTGTATTTCTTCGATACTTCTAGCCGCTACATCAATAACATCAATGAATACCGCTTTGAGCCTATGCCGAAAAAGGTCATGAAATCGCGCACCAAAAAAGAAATAGATGGTCTCATTTACTTCTCAGAGGTCGGTATCATGCTCATGCGCTTCATCGCCTTTGCTTACCTCTACCATTACCTCAACTGGTTCAGCAAGACGGAAATCATTCGCTGGCACAAAGTTCCTAAAGTGCGCTTTATTTTGGTGCTTGTTACCTGGATCGCTTCTTCAGCTTTCTACGCCTATGACTACTCTTTAGGCCTCAGCTTATTGTTTTTCTTGAGCTTTTCTCACGTCTTGCTCGAGTTTCCACTCAATATTGTTTCTATAGTTGGCATCGGGACCGAAGCGCTTTCGATTTTCAAAAATGGCTTCAAAAAACCGCTCAAATCCTGATTTTTAACAAATTTTACGCGTATCCCATGCTCAAACTCACTTCCTTTTTAGGCGCTTTCTTAAGCGTTAGTTTCTTGTTTGCCCAATTGGTCAGCACTACCTCAGATGGTCGTTACACGCTGTCGTCAGAAGGCGCTTCTTATTTTGCAAAACTCTCTCTGGATTGCACCTCCAAGCCAACACCACACTATTACTACCAAGCCTTGCGTCAGCCCGGAGATACCCAAACGCCTACCGATATTTGGCCATCTTTTTACGGCTGCTACGACTGGCACAGCGCCGTCCACAACCACTGGGCTTTGGTAAAAATCCTGAAAACGTATCCCGATATTACGGAGGCGGAAGCTATTCGCGCCAAGTTGAACGAAAGTTTCAGCGAAGAAAACATCCGTAAAGAATACGAATACTTTGAAACCAACAAAGAGCGCTACGTATTTGAATTCCCTTATGGCCAAGGTTGGCTCTTAAAGGTTGCCGACGAACTCGCCAATTGGAATGACCCAGATGCAGCGCGTTGGTTAGAAAACCTTGCTCCTTTGCATCATTTGTGTGCAGCGGCCGCCCAAGTTATCTGGAAAGACATCAAAGAAGTCAAATTGTCTGGTTCGCACGACGCGCCTTCACTCAATCTTTCTTTTGCCATCGATTACGCCCGTACTTTTGGCGACGAAGACCTTTTGAAAGTGGCGCTCAAAGCCAGTAAACGCTATTTTGGCAAAATGACCAACGCGCCTTTGCGTGCCGAGCCTTTTGAGTACGATTTCATGTCGGCATCTTTGCTCGTGACCGATCTTATGCGCAAAGTATACGATACAGAAGATTACTTGGTGTGGTTGAAGAAATTTAGCCCAGGCTTATTTGCTGCGCAAACGGCTAGTAAAGATTTGCAGATCAAAAAGACCGACAAACACGATGGCTATGAGTCTCACTGGGATGGCTACCACCTCAACCGTATTTGGTGTCTGAATGGCATGCTCAAAACCTTGCCTGCTGGAACGCTCGACGAAGCCACTAAAGCTGCATGGGTAACAAACATGAACGCCATGTGGGATTACGCACAAGAAAGTATCGGAAAAGGCAACTACGACATCGACCACTGGTTGTCGTCGTTCTCGGTCTTCGCTTTAATCGGTTACGACCAGTAAAGCCACGCGCGCAAGCGCCCAAGCTAATTGTTCTTCACGGTTCAGCGCGGAGGTATCCAAAACCACCGCTTCAGCTGCCTGCTTGAGCGGGCTCTCTGCTCGCGTGCTGTCTTGGTGATCGCGGTCTAGGAGATTTTGTTGTACGGCCACCTCGTCTATGTCTTCACCTTTGGCCTTGAGCTCTGCTAAGCGCCTTTGGGTCCTCACTTCAATAGAAGCTGTTACAAAAATTTTGAGTTCAGCATCAGGGAAAACAACCGTCCCGATGTCTCGGCCATCCATTACAATACCACCACCAACGCTCATCTGTCGCTGGAGCTCCACTAATTTGGTGCGCACGGCTTTGATGGCCGCAACCTTGGATACAACACCAGCCACTTTTGGTGAGCGAATCACTTCCGTGATATCTTGGTTGTTGAGCCACACTTTTTGGTCTGAGCTCAAGTTGATAGAGATTTGATCGAGCTGCTGGAGCAACTGCGTGCTGTCTATTTCATCATCATCCGAAATAAATCCTTGCTCTAGGCAATAAAAGGCAACGGCGCGATACATCGCGCCGGAGTCTATAAAAGTATAATTGAGGGCTTTGGCGAGGGCTTTGGCAAGCGTACTTTTGCCACAACCGGCATAGCCATCAATTGCTATGGTGATTTTTTTTTGCATCAATAATAAATAGCTCTGCGTACTTGTGTAATGTATTTGGCCATGCGAATCACTTGCTTGGTGTAACCAAATTCGTTGTCGTACCATGCATATAGCACCACATTTTTGCCATCGACCGAAACAATACTTGCATTGGAGTCAAAAACACTACAACACGTATTGCCAATGATATCAGATGAAACCAATTCAGGGTCGAAAGAATAGTAGATCTGATTGACCAACTCGCCGTGTAAGGCGGCATCTTTAATAGCTGCATTGACTTGCTCTAACGTAACTTGTTTGCCGAGTTCTAGGCTCAAGATAGCCAAGGATCCGTTTGGTGTCGGGACACGCACGGCGTTGGCGGTGAGTTTGTCTTTGAGTTCAGGAATCACTTTGGTAACTGCAGAACCAGCCCCTGTTGAGGTAATGACCATATTGACAGCTGCTGCACGGCCACGACGCGGTTTTTTGTGCATGTTGTCCAAAAGGTTTTGGTCGTTGGTGTAGGCGTGAACGGTTTCGATATGGCCCTTTACCACACCAAAATGATCGTTGACCACTTTCAGAATAGGGGAGATGGCGTTGGTGGTGCAAGATGCTGCAGAGAAAATATCTTCGTTTACAACATCTAATGTGCCTTGATTGATACCATAAACCACATTCGGAATTTCTTTACCTGGCGCCGTGAGCAATACTTTGCCAACGCCTTTTGCCTGGAGGTGACGAGAAAGTGCTTCGCGGTTGGTGAATACACCGGTGTTGTCGATTACCAAAGCGTTCTGGATGCCAAAGGCCGTGTAGTCGATGTCTTCTGGGTTGGCGGCATCGATCATGTGTACAATTTGGCCATTGATGATCAGGCTTTTGTTGGCGAGGTCTTCGATGACTGAACCCTTAAAGGCACCATGAACGGAGTCGTTGCGCAATAAAGAAGCTCTTTTGATGATATCTGCATCTGAAGAACCGCGTGTCACAATAGCGCGCAAACGCAATTGCTGCCCTTTACCCGCTTGCTTGATGAGCTCGCGTGCAGCCAAGCGGCCAATGCGGCCAAAACCGTAAAGCACGACGTCGCGCGGTTCAAAGCCTTGCGGACTTTGTAAGGTTCCTAGTTTTTCCATGAGAAAACGCGCCATGCCGCTTTGCTCTGTTTGCCCAGCAAGCCACTCGCTGGCCAAAACGCCGATATCCAATTTAGAAGCTGGAATATCGAGGGTCATGAGGGTTTCGGCCAAAGCTGCCGTCGTGAAAACGTCTATTGGTTTGTTAACGACTTGCTTGGCGTATTCGTGTAAATTCAGGATTTCTGAGATGGTAATGTCGGTGAGGTGATTTCTGAATAAAACCAGTTCGATCCCTTTGTCGTAGAGGAGTTCTCCGACCTTACTTTGCAATTTAACAGCTGCTCTTTCGCGCTCAATGTGTAGGTTGAGCTCTTTTTCATAACCGTCTTTGTTTTCCATTTTGTTGTTGATTGATGTGGATAATTGATTACTGATGAAAAGAAAAAGGCTACCCACATGTAGGTAGCCTTGAATTTGTTAGCCTAAATAAGACTTCAAAAGTTTGTTTCGAGAGGTGTGTCGGAGACGGCGGATCGCCTTTTCTTTGATCTGACGCACGCGCTCTCGGGTAAGGTTGAACTTGGCGCCGATCTCTTCTAAAGTGAGGCCGTGGTTCATGCCGATACCGAAGAACAAGCGGATGATTTCGCGTTCTTTGTCTGTGAGGGTGCTCAGTGAGCGCTCGATTTCTTTTTGTAAAGACTCTGCCATGAGCATGTGGTCGGTGCGTGGAGAGTCTGGGTTTGCCATGACGTCCATGAGGGTACCGCCGTCGTCGTTGGTAGTAAGTGGTGCATCCATGGATACGTGGCGACCAGATACATTGAGACTTTCTTTGATTTTGTCTTCGGGCACTTCTAATGCTTCTGCTAATTCTTCTGCACTTGGTGGGCGCTCAAACTCTTGCTCTAGGCGAGAAAATGCCTTGTTGATTTTGTTGAGTGAACCGACTTGGTTGAGTGGCAAACGAACGATACGTGCTTGCTCAGCTAAGGCCTGAAGTATAGATTGACGGATCCACCAGACTGCGTATGAGATGAACTTGAAACCACGGGTTTCGTCAAATTTTTGAGCTGCCTTAATGAGGCCCAGGTTACCTTCGTTGATGAGGTCAGGAAGGGTGAGGCCTTGGTTTTGATATTGCTTGGCTACAGAAACCACGAAGCGAAGATTGGCTCTAGTGAGCTTCTCTAATGCTTTTTGGTCTCCGGCTTTGATGCGGCGTGCTAATTCTACTTCTTCTTCTGCGGTAATGAGTTCTTCACGACCGATATCTTGAAGGTATTTATCGAGAGATTGACTCTCGCGATTGGTAATGGATTTGGTGATTTTTAACTGTCTCATGCGCTTATCTAAACTGGATTACAAGGTGAAGTTTGACTTCTGCTTATGAAGCAAAGTAACGTCGAAAATCAGGGATAAAAAAATCTGAACAAGGCTTTTTTTGTGGAGTTATTAACGAGTTCTTAACTTTTTCAACGGAGCCTGATTGCGACGAAAATGCCTTACAAACCTAAGCCGCGGTAGTCTTTTTTACCTGTTTCATCCATGATTTCGAGCAATACGCCTCTATTGACACCACTTAACTTTTCGGTGAGTTCTTCGACGGTTTCGATCGGTTCGTTGTTGATTTTGGTAATGATGATGCCCTCACTTAAGCCGATTGCTTTGAGTTTGCCCGTGCTGATGGTTTTGATTTTGACCCCAAAGCTGATGTTGAGTTCTTTTTTCTCTTTGTCTGTGAGTGGAATGAAGGTGGCGCCAAGAGCGTAATTCTTGTTAATTTCTTCCTTGGAGAGCAATTCGGTTTCGCCATCTTGGTTGCGCAGCACCAAATCTTTGGTGATGATTTCGCCGTCTTTTTGACGCACACTGAGCGTGACTTTATCGCCAGGGCGGCGCTTGCCAATCTCTTCTTGCAAAGCAGCTACCGAGTTGACCTCTTTGCTACCAATTTTGAGTACTACATCGCCGTCTTTGAGGCCTGCTTTGTCTGCAGAGCCGCCTTCCACTACTTTGGCAATAAAGACGCCTTTGAGGTCGGGGAGTTTATTTTTCTCTTTAATATCTTGTGTTACATCGGCAATTTGCACACCTAAATAACCGCGCTGTACGATACCGAAATCGATGAGGTCGCGCATGACTTTATCTACAAGATTGACCGGAACGGCAAATGAATAGCCCGAGTAAGAACCGGTCTGAGAA
This sequence comes from Crocinitomicaceae bacterium, assembly GCA_021738405.1. Lineage (GTDB taxonomy): Bacteria > Bacteroidota > Bacteroidia > Flavobacteriales_D > Crocinitomicaceae > UBA952. Next base: position 21,637 of record JAIPCC010000039.1, read on the forward strand.
GCAATGGCGGTATTGATGCCGATGAGCTCACCACGGGTATTGACGAGTGCGCCACCGCTGTTGCCCGGATTGACTGCGGCGTCTGTCTGGATGAAAGATTCGATAGGGACCACTTCTTTGGAATTGCGCTCGGAAAGCAAATTGATATTGCGCGCTTTGGCCGATACAATACCTGCAGTAACGGTGGAGGTGAGGTTGAAAGGGTTGCCCACAGCCAAAACCCATTCGCCTATTCTGAGTTCGTCGGAATTGCCGATCGGAATGGCGGGGAAGTTCTCGCCTTCAATTTTGAGTACCGCAATATCTGTGGAGGGGTCTGTGCCCACCACTTTAGCGGTGTATTTGGAGTTGTCGTTGAGGATGACTTCAATTTCACTGGCGTTTTCAATGACGTGGTTGTTGGTCACGATATAGC
>JAIPCC010000040.1 GCA_021738405.1 Crocinitomicaceae bacterium
GGAGGTGTTCTTTAATTGCTGGGTTGTCTTCGGAGTAAACCAAATGCTTTTGGTTTGGTGTATGGATGATAGATGCTCCAAAAGAAGGAATTTTCATTTTTCTGTATTCCTTTATGTTTTTAACGCCAGGAATAAATTCCACGACGAAACTTTCGTCTGTCATGCGCGCAAGGCAATGCGCTTCTTTGTTTTTGCCGTCTGTGAAAGTGAGGTCATAGACTTTATGGCGACCACTGCGGATGCTTTTAGTGAAAGAAATATCGGCATCTTGCATGAGGCGGTAAAACTTGGCGTCGTTTAGTTTGTGGTCTTTGTAAAAAGAATTGACCTGCTGCATATCGACGATCCAGACGCGTTTGTTGATGGCCTCTTTGACGCGGTTTTCAGGCATCCAGCTACAGCCGCGGGTATTGAAAATACCGAAGGTCAGGATGAGGCCGAGTCCGAAACCTAGGCCGTAATAACGAAGTCTTCTCCAGAATGATTCCATGGCATAAAAAAAGGGAGCGAACTCCCTTTATTGTTTTTACATGAGTGCTTCGAGCTTTTCGGCTAGAACTGCTTTAGGAACAGCTCCAACTGATTTGTCGACAACCTCACCATTTTTGATAAACAAGATTGTTGGGATAGAGCGCACGCCAAATTGAGCAGAAACGCCCATGTTGTGGTCTACATTTACTTTTCCGATTAACGCTTTTCCGTCGTATTCGTTCGCCATTTCTTCGATAACCGGACCAATCATGCGGCAAGGACCACACCATTCTGCCCAGAAATCAATAATGACTGGAATTTCTGATTTCATGACGAGCTCGTCGAAGTTTTGGTCTGTAATTTCTACTGCCATTTTATATTTTTTAGTTTCGTTACTACTTTTAGGAGCGTCAAAATTAACGCTTTTTTAATTCTTGGGCCAAATATTTTGCTGTGTAGGATACTTTTTGAGCCTTTTTAACCATTTGAGTAGGTGTGCCTTCAAAAAGAACCTGTCCTCCGCGCTGTCCGCCTTCTGGTCCGATATCGATGATGTAGTCGGCGGTTTTGATCATGTCGAGGTTGTGTTCGATTACCAAAACTGTATTGCCTTCGTCTACCAATCTTTGCAAGACCTTGAGCAGTAGCTGAATATCTTCAAAATGAAGTCCGGTTGAGGGTTCATCCAAAATGTAGATGGTTTTACCAGTGGCTCTTTTGGCGAGTTCGGCAGCTAACTTGATGCGCTGTGCTTCTCCGCCAGATAAAGTTGTGGAAGACTGCCCCAGTTGCACATAACCCAAGCCGACTTCTTCCAAAGTGAGCAACATGCGGTGTATTTTGGGCTGATTTTCAAAAAACTGACAACCCTCAGAAATGGTCATTTGCAGGACGTCTGCGATTGTTTTGCCTTTGTAGCGCACTTCTAAGGTTTCGTTATTGTACCTTTTACCATTACACTGTTCACACAAGACATAAACGTCTGGTAAAAAGTTCATTTCGATCAAGCGCATACCACCTCCGTTGCAGGTTTCGCATTTGCCACCAGCCACATTAAACGAGAAGCGTCCGGGTTTGTAACCGCGGATGAGCGCTTCGGGCATGTTGGCAAATAAACTCCTGATTTCGTCAAAAACTTTGGTGTAGGTCACTGGATTAGAGCGCGGCGTGCGGCCAATTGGGCTTTGGTCAATCTCAATGACTTTGTCGAGGTGCTCAAGACCTGTAATTTGTTTGTAGGGCAGCGGCGTGCGAATAGGGTCGTAGAAATGATTCATCAAAAGCGGGAAAAGCGTCTGATTGATCAAAGAAGATTTGCCGCTGCCACTCACGCCCGTCACGTAGGTAAGCGTACCGAGTGGAATTTGAATATCGATGTTTTTCAGGTTGTGCCCTTTAGCCCCTTTGAGTTTCAGGAAATTTCCATTTCCAGCTCTTATTTGATCCGGGATTGAAATGCTTCTATTTCCATTTAAATAACCCGCGGTAACGGTATTTGCACTGAGCATTTCTGCATAGGTGCCCGCAAAGACAATTTCGCCGCCGTGACGGCCAGCGCCAGGCCCGATATCGACTATAAAGTCCGCGGCTTCCATCATTTCTTTGTCGTGCTCCACTACCAGAACGGTGTTGCCGAGGTCGCGCAATTTGGTGAGCGAACGAATGAGTTTGGTGTTGTCTCGTTGGTGCAAACCGATAGATGGCTCGTCGAGGATATACAACACATTGAGTAGTTCGGTGCCAATTTGCGTCGCCAAGCGGATGCGCTGCGCTTCGCCACCCGATAAAGTTTTGGCGCTGCGGTGCATGGTGAGGTAGTCGAGCCCCACCTCTAAAATAAAGCCCAGACGCGCATTGATTTCCTTGATGATTTCTTTGCCGATGTACATGGCTTGTTCGTCGAGGAGTTGGGGTAGGGTAGCGCACCATTCTTGTAGGGTTTGCAAGTCCATGACGGCGAGTTCGCCGATGTGCAGTTGTCCAATCTTGAAGTGCAGGGCTTCTTTTTTGAGTCGGAAGCCCGAGCAGCTCGGACACGTTTTCTTGTGCATAAAACCTTGGGCCCAACGCTCAATTGCAGTGGAGGAATCTTCTGCGTGGCGACCCATGAAATGCAACAGACCTTCAAAACGCTCTTGTGTATCGAGCGGCCCGAGCTCCATGTCTTCATTGCCGTAAAGCAGTAACTCTATGAGTTCTTCGTCGATGTCGCTGATGGGGGTGTTGAGCGTGAATTGCTCGGCCTGCAGTAGTTTTTCAATTTTGTCAAAAATCCAAGATCTTTTGTAGGCGCCAAGCGGTGCGAGACCTCCTTTTTTGATGGAAAGTTTGGGGTCTGGAATGATTTTATCGCGGTCCATTTCACTCACCTCGCCGAGTCCTTTGCAGGTAGGGCAGGCCCCGTAAGGAGAGTTGAAAGAAAAAAGATTAGGTTCGGGCTCGGGGTAAGAAATGCCCGTGCTCGGACACATGAGTGAGCGGCTGTAATGGCGGAGGTCTCCGTTTTCTAAATCGAGCACCATTAGGGTTCCTTCGCCAAGTTGCATGCAGGTTTGTACGGTTTCTTGGCAGCGTTTGTCATCTACATCACCCGCAATGAAACGGTCCACAACCACTTCGATGTCGTGGGTCTTGTAGCGGTCTAGTTTGATCGGCTTGCTCAATTCGAAGAATTCGCCATCGACCCTTGCGCGGGTATAGCCCAAGCGCTGAATTTGCTCAAAAAGTTCGCGGTAATGTCCTTTTCGACCTTTTACTTTTGGTGCGAGCAGGGCTACTTTTTTGCCTTTAAAAGTGCTTTGGATGAGTTCGGTGATGTCGTGGTCTGCGTATTGCACCATTTTTTCGCCGGTCTGATACGAATAAGCTGTGGCAGTTCGGGCAAAAAGCAAGCGAAAGAAGTCGTAGAGTTCTGTAATGGTGCCAACGGTTGACCTCGGGGAGCGGCCAACGGTCTTTTGTTCAATGGCAATAACTGGGCTAAGGCCGTCAATTTTGTCGATATCGGGTCTTTCCAAGCCGCCAATGAATTGCCGCACGTACGCCGAAAAGGTGTCGAGGTAACGGCGCTGTCCTTCGGCAAAAATGGTATCGAAGGCCAAAGAAGATTTGCCGCTGCCACTCAGCCCTGTAAAAACGACGAGTTTTTGACGTGGGATTTCGAGGTGGATGTTCTTGAGGTTGTGTTCTCTTGCGCCTTGAATGCGGATAAAATCGTTGAGATTGTTGGCTTTGGGCATCGGTTTATTCAAATGGCGTTTGAAAAGTGGAAAAGGCCTCGCCTAAAGCATCTTTTGGCGAGAGCAAAGGTGAGTCGGAGAGCTCCCAATCGATTTGGAGGCCGGGGTCATTGTAGTGCAAACAACCCTCTGAAGCTTGGTGATACGCTGCGGTGCATTTGTAGCTGAATAGTGTGTGGTCCTCGAGCGCTAGAAAACCGTGTGCAAAACCTGGTGGAATATACAGTTGTGTGGCATTTTCTGCACTCAAAACCATTTTAAAATGCTGCCCGTAGGTGGGTGACGATCGACGGATGTCTACAGCGACGTCGAGCACAGCGCCTTGCAATACTTGGATGAGTTTACCTTGCGCAAAAGGTGGGGCTTGAAAATGCAGACCGCGGAGTGTTCCTTTTGCCGACATGGAGATATTGTCCTGAACGAAGGTGAGGTTTTCGCAAATTTGGGCGTAGTTTTCGGTTTGATAAGTCTCAAAAAAGTAGCCGCGCTCGTCGCCAAAGACTTTTGGGTAAATGCTGTACAGTCCTGAAAGTTTTTCTGCTTGAATTCGTAACATGGCCTCCTTTTTGAATTGTAAAATTACACTAAATTTGTCGACTATGCCCCGCATCTTTGCTCTGTTTTTATTCAGTTTTCCGCTTTGGATCGCAGCGCAGTTTCCACTGCAAGCTGTCGTGCAACAACTCGTCAATGACCCTCAGTTAGTCGGCACTAAATGGAGTATTTGCGCCGTTGACCTCACCACTGGCGACACAATTACGGCCTATCTTCCAACGCAGCAGCTTCCGGGCGCCTCCATCACTAAATTGGTGAGTACGGCTGCCGCACTAACTGTGCTCGGGCCGAGCTACCAATCCCAAACACAACTTTTTTTGGATGGAGAGCTCAAAGCAAATGGCGTTTTTGACGGCAATATTCGCATTGTAGGTGGCGGTGACGTCTCATTGGGTTCTCGTTATTTCCATGAGCTAGGTCGCGAACTCGATTTTTTAACTGAATGGGTTGCGCTCATCCAACAACAAGGTATCCAATACATCACCGGGCAAGTCATTGCCGATGCGAGCGCTTTTGGTTACGACAAATGCCCCGTAGGTTGGGAGCAGGTCGACATGGGCAACTACTACGGCTGCGGCTCTTTTGGTCTCAATTTCTACGACAACACACTCAAATTAACTTTTCAAACAGGATCACCCGGAACGCCTATTGTCTTGAAGAGTTGTTTTCCGAATGATCCTAACTATCGTCTAAACATTGAGGCTAAAGCGGCGAATGTCAGTGCCGATCAATCTTTTATTCACGGCGAGCCTTATAATTTCCAAAGAAGCATCAAAGGGAGTTTGCCGGCTAACCGAACGGCATATGAAGTCAAAGGCAGTATGCCCGATCCAGAGCAACTTTTGGCGCTCTTGTTTTATCAAGCGCTGCAAAAGCAAGGGGTTCGCGTAGACGGCGGCAGTGCTGCTGTCAGGTTGCATCCCAGTTTGCCCACACCAAACACCGAAAGCATGACCTTGTTGCACGCAGAAGTGGGGCAAAAACTGGAAGATGTTGTTTTTTGGACCAACCAGCGCAGCGTCAATATGTTTGCCGAAGGTTTGCTGCGTCAGATTGGTGCGCAGCGCTACGGTAGCGGCACCCATGAAAATGGAATGCGCGTGCTCGACAGCCTGTTTGAAGAATGGCAGCTTGGGCCCTGCGGCATAGTAGACGGCAGCGGTCTTTCGAAGGTCAATCGGATGAGTTCGGCTCAATTTGTCAAGCTCTTAGCACAACAAGCCAAAGCGCCGCATGCTGCAACTTATTTTAAAAGTTTGCCGATTGCCGGGCAAACAGGTACGGTTAAAAACCTCTGTAAAGGACAGGCAGGCGAAGGAAAAGTGCACGCCAAAAGCGGGAGCATCAACGGAATCAAAGCATACGCGGGATATGTCGCTGCGCCGAATGGTCACCAAATAGCGTTTGCCATAATAGCCAATGATTACAAGATTTCAGGGTCGGCAATGGCCAAAAAAATGGAACCTTTTTTCAATCAGTTGGCTACATACCAAGCTCGACCTGAATAAGTTCCGTCCAGAAATCTTGAATGCCAATTTGGGCCACGCCAAGCATCTGGGGTACAATACTTGCGGGTGAAAACCCGGGCGTTGTATTGACTTCAATGACATATGGAACATCGTTCACAAGCATGAAATCGATGCGGGCAATTGCTCTTAAACCCAGTAAATCATATATTTTTTTGGCTTGCGACTGAACTGCTAGTGTGAGGGCATCATTGACCCGAGCAGGCGTAATTTCTTTGGATTTGCCATCGTATTTGGCAGCGTAGTCAAAGAATTCAGTTTCGGACACAATTTCGGTTAGCGGCAAGGCCAACAAGCCATCTAGGCTGCGGTAAACGCCACAGGTCACTTCGGTGCCGTCCAAAAATGCTTCGGCCACCACATTTCGACCTTCCTTAAAAGCGGTGTCAAATGCCGTTTGGACGTCTTCAATAGACTTCACTTTTGAAATACCAAAGCTAGAGCCTGAGTCCGATGGCTTCACAAACATAGGTAGGCCCAAATCGGCTGCCAATGCAGTGGCATCTATTTGTGCGCCGAAGTGAAAAAGTTGAGATTTGGCTACCTCAAAACCAAAACCTTTCAAGAATTGATTGCAGTACCATTTGTCAAAAGAAAGTGCACTTGCCAATACACCAGAATTGATGTAGGGAATTTGCAGCATATCGAGATACGCTTGAATTTTTCCGTTTTCTCCGGGGTCGCCGTGTGTGTAAACAATTGCCCCGTCTATTTTTCCTTCTAATTGCAGACGTTCTTGCCAGTCGGCTCTTGAAATGGGAATCAGGACGCATTCGAGGTGCGCAGGAAAGTGATTTTGAATAGTTTGAGCACTCTTGATAGAGATATTGTATTCGGAGGAAAAGCCTCCGCAAATGAGTCCGATGCGCTTCATGCGTTTATTTTAAGGCGAAATTATCTAAAATTGGTAATTTCGCAGCATGAGGCCCTTGTATTTTATTTTTTGGTTCGGATTAAGCTTTAGCTTTCGGTTGTTTTTTAGACGCATCAAAGAAGTGCGTCCGAGCAAAAGTCGTTTTGGAAGAACCATCTTTGTAAGTAACCACCCTTCGTCGTTTCTCGACCCATTGGTTGTGTCCCGTTTGCGCAAGCCAATTGTCTATTTCATGACGCGATCCGACGTCTTCAATCGCTTTACCCGGCCATTGTTTTGGCTCGCTCATATGTTGCCCATTTATCGCCAGCAAGACGGCGGTAACTCGCAAGAGAAGAACAAAAAAGTCTTCAAAAAAGCTACCGAAACCCTCGCGCGCAACCGCAATTTGCTCATTTTTGGCGAAGGCATCACCGACGACATCTTTGAACGCAGGCTCAAGCCCATCAAAAAAGGAGCTCTTCGCATTGGTTTTACGGCCTTAGAAGACCTCGATTGGAAAGTAGAAATCCGCGTCCAGGGCCTAGGTTTGAACTACACCAATCCAGGCATCTTGCGCGGCGATGTATTGCTCGCTGCTGCTGAACCAATCTTACTGAATGACTATAAGAATGCCTACCTAGAAAATCCAAGTAAAGTCATTTCAGAGCTCAATCGCGAACTCGAGCAGCGCATGCAGGCGCAAATTACGCACGTCAAAGCGGACGAACACGTCGTGTTGCACGAGCAAATCATGATGCTCAATCGCAAGGGCATGCACGTGGATTGCCATGACCCAAAACTTTCACTCGAAACACGCTGGTTGTATTCACAAAAATTGGCAGCTTATCTAAATGCTTTATCGGAAGACCAAAATGAAAATATTGCAAGTATCAAAAATCAAATCAACACTTATCTAGACAGCTTGCGTAAATTGGGCTTAAAAGAAGCCGAGCTGTATTGGTTTGCCATTCAAAAGAACTGGCGCTTGCTCACTTTCTTGAAGCTACTCGTTCAATTGCCCCTGTTCGTTATTGGTTTGGTGCACATCGCCTTACCTACAATGTTTGTGAAAAGATTTGTAGAAAATAAAATGAAAAGACCCGTGTTTTGGTCCTCTACTAAAATGACCATGCTTTTGGTCTTGTTGCCACTATGGAATATCCTGCTTTTTGCAGTGACTGCGCAATTCATTTCATTGGATACCTGGTGCTGGATTGCACTCTTCTTCGCCTTAAATATAGTCGCTTTGGGGTACTATTTATTTTTAAGAAATACCACCCTTTTGATCAAATCATTACGTTATAACGCACAAAGCTTGCGCTCGGTTGTTGCACAACGAGATACCGTTTTACAACAATTGGAAACACTGCAATTCTAATGGAAGAAACAACACGTATTAAGAAACCAAAATGGTTGCGCGTCAAGCTCCCCACCGGAGAAAACTACCGAAAAGTGAGAGGCTTGGTCGATGAGCATAAACTCCACACCATCTGCGAAAGCGGAAGCTGTCCAAACATGGGCGAGTGTTGGGGCGAAGGCACGGCCACCTTCATGATCCTCGGCAATGTGTGTACCCGCTCTTGTGGTTTCTGCGGCGTTCAAACGGGCAAACCAGATCCTGTAGATATGTTTGAGCCGGGTAGGGTAGCCAATTCTGTCAAAATCATGGGTGTCAAGCACGCTGTCATTACTTCCGTAGACCGCGACGACCTCAAAGACGGTGGCTCCGAAATTTGGTCTCAAACAGTGCGAGCCATTCGCCAGCAATCGCCGGGCACCACCTTAGAAACACTGATCCCAGATTTCGCCGGCAACTGGGACAACCTTCAAGTCATCATAGATGTCGCACCTGAAATTGTATCTCATAACCTCGAAACCGTCCGCAGACTCACCAAACAAGTCCGAATTCAAGCCAAATACGACCGCAGTTTAGAAGTGTTGTTTCGCCTCAAAAAAGGCGGTATGCGCACCAAATCTGGCGTCATGCTAGGGCTCGGCGAAACGGAACAAGAAGTGCTTGAAACGATGCAAGACCTCCGTTCGGTACAAGTCGACATCCTGACGCTTGGCCAATATCTCCAACCCACGCCAAAGCACCTTCCAGTAGTTGAATTTATTGAGCCGGAGCAATTTGCATACTACCAAAAGTTAGGTCTGGAAATGGGCTTTAGATTTGTGGAAAGCGGGCCGCTTGTGCGTTCCTCTTACCATGCAGAAAAACATTTATTTGATCAATAAATATTTGAAAATTAAACGAAACAAAAATTTATGTCAAAATTTGTGTAATTGCCTACAAACTTGACTCATTATTAAGAGAATATTTCTTAATTTGGCACACTAATCATGCACTATTAATAATTTCTATATGAATAAAAAGATATATGTATTTGGTTCTCTGATAGTTGCGGGTGTTTTCGCCCTCGCATTCACCGCTTACCATTTCTTGCCACAAACGGCGCTTTATCGTCAGGCAGGTTTGTCTATTCTGAAAGAAGGTCGTTCAACTGATGCCATTTCTTGGCTCAAAGCGCGTTACATCGATGTCAATACAGGTAATCCTGTTTCCAGCGAAACACTTGCCAAAATTGAGCAAGAAATTCGTAAAATGGGCACCTCAAAATCTCTCGTTTTTGAATCTCTCGGTCCAGACAACATCGGTGGTCGTACGCGTGCAATCTGCGTAGACCGCAGCAACATCAACCGCATTTGGGCAGGTGGTGTATCTGGTGGTTTGTTTGTTTCCAACAACAAAGGTAACTTCTGGGAGCGCGTCGTTCCTTATTTTGAAGCAGGTGCAAATCCATTTATCTCCAGCATGACCATGACCCCTGACAACACACTTTATGTGGCTACGGGTTCTAACGACGAAGGTTGGGGCGGTAATGGCGTTTGGTACTCCACAGATTTCGGTGCAACTTTCGCTAAAATCCCCGGAACAACCAATTGTACGGAAGTAGGAAGCTCTAACGCAGACAACAACGTCTGGATGGCTACATCTTCAGGTCTCAAAAAGTGGAAAGTAGGAGATGCCTCATTGACAAGCGTTTCTGCTGCAGCCGGTGGTTGCTTTGCTTTGCAAGTTTCTAAAAACGGTCAAGTAATTGTTGCTGCTTACGCGGCCAACAAAACGTTTGTCTCAACAGATGGCGGTAACTCTTTCACAGATAAATCCGGTACAATTGCCAATAACCTTGTACCAACTGGTGCAGCGCGCATTGAATACGCTATTTCACCAACACAAAACGCAAACGGTTCTTATACGCTTTATGCTACCCGCACCAATTCCAACCTATTGTCTATGCATGTATCCCATGACAACGGTCAGACTTGGAATCAGTTTGTAGGTCCATCGGGCCCACCAAACGAATTTGACATCTACCGCGACCAAGGAACATACAACAGTATCTTATCCGTAGATCCTACCGATTCAGAGCGCTTACTCATTGGCGGTATCGACGTTTGGGAATGGAAACAAACCGTGAACAACCCGCCGTCTGGTGGTTTTGAGAAAATCTCACTTTGGTTTGTCAATCCAAGTTCACCAACTTATGTCCATGCCGACAACCACGAAATGAAATGGGACACCAACAACCGTCTCTACGTTGGTAACGATGGTGGTGTAGGTGTTTCAAACAATAAAGGTGGAACATGGTTCCCGGCCAACCGCGGCTACAACGTGACGCAGTTCTATGGTATCGCATTCGATGCTGCAGGTCGTGTGATGGGTGGTGCCCAAGACAACGGAACGCTTTACAACGACTTCAGTCTGTCTACTTACCACGAATTCCGTGAAGTAAATGGTGGTGATGGTTTTGAGTGTGAAATCTCCTTCTTCAACTCGAGCGTTATGTTCTCCTCTATCTATTACAACAGCATCTCTCGTTCAGGAGACCGCGGTGTAAACTGGACCAACTTCAGCCCAAACCTCCCTGGTACTTATGACCCGGCAGGAACAGACGGCAGTCCGAACCACCCTTTCCACACAGAACTCTTCTTGGCCGAATACTTCGATCCAAACTCACAAGATTCCGTGACCTTCATTCCGAAGAAAAACTATGCTGCCGGTGCGCAACTTCGCATTGCTTCTATGGCTTCTGGCGATACCATCAACACTTCTGCTCCAACAGCTTTGTATTTTGACGACACCCTTTACTACGATCCATCACTTACTGTTGGAAACGTGAACTACGGTATCAACAACGCTACAGGCGAAACCGTAGAAATGGGTACAGACACCGTTATCTTCAACGTATCTTGGGACACCCTACGCATTGCAGATCCATACCAATCTTGGTTCTTGGTTTATGTGAATGCCAACGGTGGAGAGCTTTGGGGTACACGCAATGCAGCGCGCTTCTCCGTAACCAATCCAGGTTGGTTGTGTTTGGCTAAAGGTATTGGTGGCGGTTTGTTCAACTCAGTAGACGTAGAGTTTTCTCGCGATCTCAGCAGTTGTTACATCAGCGCAGGGAACGGCGTATGGCGCCTAGATGGCCTCGGTGACATCTACACCAGCGATGCGAATTTTGCGTCAAAAGCAGGTTATGTTACGCAAGGTTCAACAACTACAGCTCCAACGGCTACAACACTTACCAAAATCACCAACACGTCGTATGAAGGAATTGCCATCAATCCGAACAACGAAAATGATTTGGTTTGTTTTGCAGGCTTTAACGGCACCAACAAACGCACCAATAACGCTACAGCGGCCTCACCCACATTTACCAACTTAGGGTCAATTGTTTCCGGAATCGCTACCTATGACGGTATCATCGATCGCAATGATTCGGATATCCTTGTAGTAGGTACTTCTAGCGGCGCTTGGGTTTCTGAAAATGGTGGTGCAACTTGGGAGAACGCCTCCACAGGTTTTGAAGGCACTCCAGTCTATGAAGTGCGTCAAAACTGGCGTTCTTTTGACGAAGGCAATGGCCGTCCAGGTGAAATCTACCTCGGTACGTTTGGTCGTGGTATCTGGAGAACTACCCAGTACCTTGGTACCAACAACAACTCTAACACGCCAAATGGTCAATTCAAAACCAAGTTGCGTACCTATCCAAACCCAACCAAAGACAACACCACATTGGTATTCGAATTGGCACAAAGCGGAAAGGTAGAAGTACAAGTGTACAGCATCACTGGTCGCTTGGTTTGGTCCAAAAACCTACAAATGGCAGACGGCACACAAGAACTCAGCATCGACAGCGCTGACCTACCTGCCGGAACCTACATTGTGAAGTTCAATGCAGGCAAGCAAACAGATACAGCCAAATTCATCAAGATGTAATCTGACATCGACTTATTCAAAAGGAGACTTCGGTCTCCTTTTTTTATGTCGTTACTTTTCTTGTTCTAGGGTTTTACTTCACAGCACTCAACCTTGGGTTGGCTGTGGTTGTGAGGAGTCTCCATGCTTGGGCTCAAATAAGGAATGCCTAAATTCAAGCCTCTCAAAATCAAAAGCAGGCCAATGATACCTAATAGTATTTTTTGTGTCTGACGTGGAAATAACTTGTAAAAGCGCTGTTGACCCATAAGCGGTATAAAAAACATTACGGGTAGTGTTCCTAGCCCAAAAAAGAACATGCTCAAGGCCCCTTCCGCAATGCTTGCGCTAGAAAGCGCATACATCAGGGCTAAATACACCATTCCACAAGGTAGCAGCCCGTTGAGAATTCCAAATAAATAGGGTCTTAGTGCGCGCGGCATTTTTTTGATTTCTGGAAACAAGCGCGCATTGAATTGGCCAATTTTCGCGGTGAGTTGCCGAAAAATAAACCAAGTTTCTAGCGATCCAAAAAAAGCAGTAGCGATAAAAAACAAGCCTGAAAGCACACTTAGCACTTGTATGGCATGGATCCAAATAGCACCAATGCCCAGTAGGCCGAGTAAAAAACCAAGATAAGTATAGCTTGTGATCCGCCCAAGGTTGTACGTCAGACTTCCCCAGATGGCGCGTTTGCGTTGGCTCCGGTCAAGAGGGGCAGCAAGCGCCAATGGCCCGCACATGCCTACGCAATGCAGGGTGGCTTGCAGGCCGATCAACAATCCGATCAGTGTAGAGAAAATCATTTTCGCAGGTAGGTAGTCTGCTGCAGAAAGGTTTTTCCTTTGATTTGGTAGCGGATGTCTACGGTGTAATTACCCTTCTTGAGTTGGGCAATCGGAAAGCTGCTCCCTGCTTTGAGGTCTAATGCTAGGTCGCTGTTTTTGTCGTTGTAGCACATAAACGATGCGTGGAGCTTTTGAACCTCAACGCCCGTTTTGGTTTGGAAATATAAATTTCCTTTTTGCGCATAGAAGTGAACCGGAAAACCTGCCTCTTGTGCACGCTTTTTGGCTACCATGTCGGCATCAATAGTTTGTTCTTGTTCGTAATAATCTTCTGCAATCAATTCAGAAGATTCATTGGTGATCACCACTACCATATAGCCAATAAACACTACAAATGTCACCATGGCGATAATTACTGCGTTTCTAAATTTCATATTTATAGTATTGGTCCGAAAAATTTGGTTTTAACCGTTTGTATTTTTTTGCCGTTCCCGAAAATCAGCACTTTGATTTTCTTACTGCCATTTCCGATATAGCTCCTCGGAAAGCGAATGATCAAGCGTTCTTTGAGTTCTGTTTCTGGTCTGAGTATTAAGTGCGCTTTAACCGTTTTGATTTCCCCAATATGATTTTCTAAACGAAATTGGATGCGAAAAGAGCGATGGGTCTTGTTGAGTAAATTGACTTCGTAAATATTCGTAATATGTCCGTGCTCGTCCATTTGATACGTGGAGCCACGTTGTCTGATTAAAGTTGTTTGAAAGTCTTTGCGCGTGGCAATTAAAACAACAAGCGTAACAAAAAGTGCCAAAAGCAAGATTGAATAAGCTTTCACGCGACGCGTCCATTGGAAAGGCTTCCTTGTTTTGATGCCTTCTTCTGAAACAAAGCGCACAAGTCCTTTTTCAAGGCCAACTGCGTCCATCATGTGGTCGCAGGCGTCGATACAGGCCGTGCAGTTGGTGCACTCAAGTTGTGTGCCGTTGCGGATGTCAATTCCCGTGGGGCAAACTTGAACACAGTGGAGGCAATCGATGCAATCGCCTTTTTGCGCAGTGGTCCTGTCTTCGCCTTTTTTGATTTTAGCACGGTTTTCTCCCCTCACATGGTCATACGCTACCACCATAGAATTTTGATCGAGTAAGACGCCTTGCAAACGGCCATAAGGGCAAATCGTAGTGCAAACTTGTTCTCTAAGGAAGGCGAATACACCGTAAAACGCATACGTAAAAATGAAAATTGCTACAAAGCCGCCGAGGTGTTTGCCAAGCGGATCCGTTTGGATGCGCCAGAGTTCATCGGATCCAATGATATAGGCTAAAAATGTATTGGCAATTAAAAAGGAGAGGAACCAAAAAATGACGTGCTTACTGGTTTTTTTGAAGATTTTTTCGGCGGTCCAAGGTGCTTTGTCTAGCAGTCTTTGGGCTGGGGCGTCACCTTCAATAAAGTACTCAATGCGCCTAAATAACATTTCCATAAAGATGGTTTGGGGGCAAACCCAACCGCAGAATATGCGCCCATAAATGATGGTGAATAGGATGACAAAAACGACCGCTAAAATCAGCAGTACGGCGAGAATGTACATATCTTGTGGCCAAAATACTTGTCCAAAGATGACAAACTTGCGTTCGATCAGGTTGAGCATTAATAAGGGCTCTCCTTTGATGCGCAAATGTGGCCCGGCAAATAACAAGCCGAGCATCAGATAGCTTACTAATTTTCTTTTGTTGTAGAATGAACCTGATGGTTTTTTAGGGAAAATCCATATGCGTTTTCCTTTTTCATTGACCGTTGCAATCCGATCGCGGAAGGCTTCATCGTGTTCACTCATGAGTGCTCATTTAGTTATTTTTCAATAATAGTTCCTTGGGGCGCAAGTCCTGTTGCTTGCGGTAATGAAAGCACATAAGAGGCTACTTGCTGGATCTGAATTGGATTGAATTTAGAGGAGTGCTCTGGCATGCCGTTGGCAGTTCCGTATTTTACGGTTTTGAATATTTCTTTGATGTCATAGCCGTAGATCCAGGTATTATCGGTAAGATTTGGACCAATTTCACCTTCGCCCTTGCTTTTATGACACGCCACACAGTTGGCTGCAAAAATGCTTGCCCCTGCAGAAAGATCACTTGCATCAGTCAGCAGCGTAGCGCTGGTTTCATCGACGTTCATGGCCATTTTGTTGAGATAGGCCTGTACTTCTTTTTCGGCAACTTTAACTTCCTTATCGTAGGCTTTGATTTGCAAGTCGGAAACACCCAAGAGGTGGTAATTGATCAGGTAAATAAACGCGAATACAATTGTTGCATAAAATCCCCAAACCCACCAAGGTGGCAAGTTGTTGTCGAGTTCCTGAATACCGTCGTACTCGTGCTCCAATAGAATTTTATGTTCTTCCTCAATTGGCACAGCGTCGGTCAGCACCTGATTCACTTTTTTGAGTGATGCCAATACGGGTACTTCTTCGATTTTTTCAGCTTTTGGCCTGACCATCCCAAGCATTTGGCCAAATAACCGTCGTAAATATAAAACTACCACCAAAAGAATGACATCAATGACTAACAAGGCTAAGAGATCGGTAGTTTCGACCAAAAGCCAGGGCCCGTCTTTTTCGCCTTCACCAGGTCCCATATAGTTGAGCGCATGTACATTACTGCTCATCAGGAGGGCTCCGGTGGTAATGATCAGGATCAGGCTATTTGTTTTGCTACTGAGTTCCTTTAATTTATTTTTGAAATAATCTGATTTCAGGAGGGTCATGAGCGTGCCGGCCATCACGATAATCGCGATCATTAAAATGATTGTTAGCACAATTAACCAATTGAAAATGGACAAGTTGCCCTTGTAATCCGTGCCCAAAACGGGTCCGGCAACAGCAGTGCTGTCCATTACAGTGCTGGCAGCAGCCCATAAATTGTTTTGAAATAAGCCTAATACGACTGCGAGCAGGAGGTTGAATTTCAGCGTTTTCATAGCGTAGTTATTGAATAGTAATTGCTTCGTTGTTGTCTTCTAAATCAAGTGGTGTGGCAGAGAGTTCCGCGATGCGCTCCTTGCTCATTTTCCAGACATAAAGCAAGACGAGTGCAAAAAAGATGGTAAAAAGTACCAAAGAGAAGAGCGGATAGATCTCAATGTCTAACATACTCGTGAGGTTGTGTTTGATAAAGCGTAGCATGAGCGACTTATTTTTTAGGTTGTAGCGTAATGTCTAAGCCCAATCGTTGTAAGTAGGCAATGACCGCTATGATTTCTTTTTGCTCAATATCTTTGATCAAGCTTTTTTGATTCACGCCAATGAGTGCTTGTTTAGGCGTGGTTTTGACGATGTCTGCAGCGATCAAATGTGCTTGTGCTTTCAAATCCTTGATGGCTTTTTGATCGTAGCCTTTCGCATAAGGTACGCCCAATGTTTGCATGGCTCGGATTTTCTTGGGAGTCAAAGACAAATCGAGCTTGTCTTCGCGCAGCCAAGTGTAAGCAGGCATGATAGACCCTGGAGACACATCTTTTGGCGCCAGCAAGTGCTCATAATGCCAGAAGTTAGACTTGCGAATTTTAGTGTTTCCACCTTCGCGCGCTAAATCGGGCCCTGTGCGCTTAGAACCCCATTGGAAAGGGTGGTCGTACACAAATTCTCCGGATTTAGAGTAATCTCCATAGCGCGCCGTTTCAAAGCGCAGCGGTCGCACAAGCTGCGAGTGACAGTTATAACAACCTTCTCTTACATAGATATCGCGGCCTTCGAGCTCAAGTGGCGTGTAGGGTTTGACAGACGCAATTTTAGGGATGTTCGAGTCGACAATCATCGTCGGGATGATCTCTACAATGCCGCCAATCGCAACCACAAGCAAACTCAGGATCATGAATTGAACGGGTTTGCGCTCAATCACTTTATGCCAGTATTCGCCTTTTGTGTCGTGTGCCAATTCTGTGGTAACCACCGTTTGAGCGGCCTCATTGGCCAATAAAGTACCTGATTTAGCAGTCTTGACCAAGTTGTAGAACATCAAGATGGCGCCAGATAAGTACAGCAAACCTCCGATTGAACGCAAGTAGTAATAAGGCTTGAGTTGAGTTACGGTTTTGAGGAAATCGGCGTTTTGCAGCGTGCCATCTGGATTGAAGTCTTGCCACATGAGGCCTTGCATAAACCCAGCGATGTACATCGGAACGGCATAGAGCAAAATACCTAACGTAGCAATCCAAAAGTGCTGGTTGGCCATTTTTTTAGAGTATAACTCAGTGCGATACAATCTTGGAAACAACCAATAAAGCATCCCGAAAGTCAACATGCCGTTCCAACCGAGGCCGCCGATGTGAACGTGTGCGATCGTCCAGTCGGTGAAGTGAGAGATCACGTTCACGTTTTTCAAAGAGAGCAAAGGTCCTTCAAACGTAGACATCCCGTAGGCCGTAAGTGCAACGACCATAAATTTGAGCAAGATGTCGTCGCGTACTTTGTCCCAGGCGCCGCGCAAGGTAAGGAGTCCGTTGAGCATGCCGCCCCAAGATGGCGCAATGAGCATTACTGAAAAGACAACCCCTAAACTTTGTGCCCAATCAGGTAAAGTAGAGTAGAGCAAGTGGTGAGGTCCGGCCCAGATATATAAAAAGATGAGCGCCCAGAAGTGAATGATAGATAAACGATAAGAATAAACGGGGCGGTTTGCGGCTTTAGGTACAAAATAGTACATCAAACCTAAATAAGGTGTGGTCAAGAAGAAAGCAACTGCATTGTGGCCATACCACCATTGAACGAGCGCATCTTGCACACCAGCATACCAAGAATAACTTTTCAGAAAAGAAACAGGTAACTCAAAAGAGTTGAAGATGTGCAACATGGCTACCGTTACAAACGTGGCGATGTAAAACCAGATGGCCACATAGAGGTGCTTGACCCTGCGGTTGAGAATAGTGGCAAACATATTCCAGCCCCAAACAACCCACATGAGCGCAATGGCAATATCGATTGGCCACTCGAGTTCTGCATATTCTTTTGAAGTAGTGATGCCAAATGGAAGGGTCAGCACTGCTGAAAGAATGATCGCTTGCCAGCCCCAGAAGTGGATATAACTCATTTTATCGCTCCACATTCGTGTTTTGAGCAAGCGCTGTAAAGAGTAATAGACGCCGGTGAAGATGCCGTTGCCTACAAACGCAAAGATCACTGCGTTGGTGTGCAGCGGACGAATGCGGCCAAATGAAACATATTTATACCCGAGGTAGTCATTGAAAAAATCGGGGAAGGCCAACTGCAAGGCAGCAATGAGGCCCACGAGCATGCCCGTTACCCCCCAAATGACCGTCGCGTAGGCAAAATTGCGCACGATCTTGTTGTCATAATTAAACTTTACTACTTCCATTCTTTACATCTTTTATGATTGGTTCATCTTCAAACAGGACCCGTACCGAAGGCCCATAATCGTCGTCGAATTGTCCGTTTTTGGTGGCCCAAAAGAAGAAGCCTAAAAAAAACGCTGCAATGCAAAGACTGACAATAAGCATAAGGTATATGATTCCCATATTGCAAATTTCGCAACTGTAAAGTCCAATAAGAATGACACGGGTTTTTGAAAAAAACTGATTAATATCAGCTTTTGAAGGTGCGCTTGTATTTGGCTTGGATCAGCAGCGTACTCAATAACACAATGGTGATTGAGCTGATTGGCATGAGAATAGCGGCAATGAGCGGCGTAAGTTGCCCTGAAATGGCAATACTGAGTCCGAAAATATTGTAGCTCAAGGAGAAGGCGAGGCAAATTTGGAGCACCCGTTTGGCATAACGGCCAATGCGCAGCATTTGGATCAAGCGGACCAACGATTTGGCCTCTAAAATACCATCGGCACTCGGCGTAAAGCGAAACATGTCTTCGGAAAGTGCAAGGCCAATGGCTGCGGTACCGAGTGCGCCCACATCGTTGAGGCCATCGCCAATATACAGTACCTGTTTGCCCGCTTTTTGAAGTTGCTGAATTTGCACTGCTTTTTGCTGTGGGCTGAGTTCAAAGAAAAGATGATTTTTTAAAAATCCAAGACCGCTCAAAGCTGCGCTATCTTGGTTGTGGTCGCCGGAGAGCACATAACAATTGGCGGCGCCGTAACCCTCAAGGATACTTTTGATGGCCGCGCTGCGCCAACTGCTTTCGAAACGCAGGTGGGCACAGTTTATTGATGTTTTTAAAAAGAGTTCGCTTCCTTTTGCCAAATGGGCCTCACCGATAAACGCCGCCGAGCCGAGCAAGTAGGTTTCGCCGTTCCATTCGGCCCGCATGCCTTGCCCTTTGATTTCTTCTAGTTGCAGCAACTCAAGTTCAGGTGCTGCTTCATTTGCGAGCGCCAGTGCTTTGGAAAGTGGGTGGGTAGATTGCCGGGCCATATTGACAAAAACAGTAAAGTCTTGGTCTGTCAAGTGATGGGGCGCAACGGTGATTTGGTAACTATTGGGGTCTGTGAGCGTACCTGTTTTGTCTAAAACAATGGTATCAATCGAGGTAAGGGCCTCCACAACACTCGAATTTTTGAGATAAAGCCCAGCTTTTCCTAGAACGCGCATGGCATTGCCTAAAGTGAACGGTGCAGAAAGAGCTAAAGCACAGGGGCAAGCCACAATTAAAATGGCCACAACCACCCTAAAAACAGAACTAGGTGCTACAAAATACCATGCGATCCCGCTGACGCTGGCAATAAGTAATAAAATCAACAAAAAGTAGCGCGAAAGCCGGTCTTGATACCGAATGAGTTGGTTTTTGGGTGTTTTGTCTTTGGTTTCGTTCCAAAGCTGTGTCAGGTGGCTGCGGTTGGTCGTTGCTTTGACTTTTAGGCGACAGGCCAAGCCTTGCACCTGCCCGCCAGCATAAACTAAAGCGCCCTTTTTGAGCAATACCGGTTGGGCTTCTCCCGTGACAAAACTGTAATCTATAAAGGTTTCTTCGCTGAGCAGTTCGCTATCGCAAGGAATGATTTCTTCATTTCTCACCTCAATAAGCTCATCAATTTGTAGCTGCTCAATCGGAACAATTTCTTTCGATAAATCGGGTTTCAGCCGTTGGATAGCTACAGGAAAGAAACTGCTGAAATCGCGGTCAAAAGACAAAGATGCGTAGGTCAGGTTCTGAAACCACTTGCCAATGAGCAAGAAAAATATAAAGCCCGCAAAGCTGTCCATGTAGCCTGCGCCCTCCCAACTGAATATTTGCAGTACACTTTGCGTATAGAGCGCCAATATACCGATTGTAATAGGTACATCTAAATTAATACTTTTGCTGCGCAGTGCTTTGTAGGCAGAAATAAAATAGGGCCGAGCCGAAAAAAGCAAGACGGGAAGGCTCACAATGAAACTTAAAACCGCTGTAAAATTTCGGAATGTGGCATTGTCTTGACCCAAGCCAAAGTAGTCAGGCGTACTCCACAACATGATAGATCCAAAGGCAAAACCCGCAATACCGAGCTGAAAAAGAAAGGTGCGGTCTTGCTTTTTTTTGGTTTCCTCGTTGCGACTGAAATCAGGCGGGTAGCCAATGTAATTGAGTAAAAGTGCCAGCTCACTCAGTTTAAAATCAGGCGAGAAAACAATGGCCGCCTCCTTGCGGGCAAAATGTACTTGAACACGCAAGACTTTTGCTTCGAGTTTGTGCAGGTTTTCTAGCAAGTAAATACAGGAGGAGCAGTGAATAGCGGGCAAAGACAAATTGACGCGAACTTGTTGCTCATTTTCAAAAGAAATATACCGCGACCTGATTTCCGGGAGGTCTAAAAAAGCATACTGATCGGGACGCTCTTTGGCGGGTTTGCTGCCAGCCATTGGCTCGTACTTGTAAAAAGCACCCATCTGATTGGCTTCTAGCAATTGATATACATTCGAACAACCGTTACAACAAAAGAGGTGGTTGTCGGCCTTGATGGGTCTGAACGGGAGTGCATCCCCACAGTGGTAGCAAGCTTCGGTACTCAAATTGTGGTAGAAAAAAGTGGTTTATCGGGCGTGTGGCGCTGTAGGTCGAGGTCAAATGCCATGCAGACATTGCGCACAAAAGCATAGCCTTTGGGTAGGATTTCCAAACGATCTGAATTGATGGTAAGGAGCCCGTCTTGTTGCAAGCCTTCTAATTTGGATATCATTTGACTGTAAAATCCTATTTGATAAAGCGCAGGCCTCCACGCTGTCTCAAAATGACACATCAGGTCTAAAATATGACGCCTGATGAGCAGTTCTTCTTCATTGAGCAGGTGACCTCTGAATACAGCAAGTTCTCCCTTGGCAATTTGTGAGTGGTAGCCTTCTACACTTTTGTCATTTTGGGCAAAGGCGGTCCAGCTGTCCGAAATCGAAGACATGCCAAGACCGAGCATCAGATCAGTTTGCCTGTGCGTATAACCCATGAAATTGCGGTGCAAAGATTTACTTTTAAAAGCAAGTGCTAATGCATCAGTAGGAAGCGCAAAATGATCCATGCCAATGGCGAGGTAGCCAGCAGCGAGTAGCTTTTCGTAGGCCATTTCGTAAAGTGCGCGTTTTTGGGCATCCTGAGGCAGGTGGGCTTCGTCGTAACCGCGTTGCCCTGTTCCTTTTACCCATGGAACATGCGCGTAGCTGTACAGCGCAATACGTTCCGGTAAAAGTGCAATTGTTTTTTCAATGGTGTCTGTAAAACCATTTAAGTTTTGAAAAGGCAAGCCATACACTAAATCGTGATTGACACTATAGCCTAAAGCCTTAGCTTGTTGGTGAGTGCGCTTGACTAAATCAAAACTTTGTACCCTATGAATGGCTTGTTGTACCTGTGGATCGTAGTCTTGGATGCCAAAAGAAACGCGTCGGTAACCCACCTCGTGCAAAGCCAGGAGGTGTTCAGCTGAGGTTGAGCCCGGGTGCGCTTCAAAACTGAGCTCACAGGAATTAGGATCGATGTGTTGTTGTCTAAAGATGCCTTTTGTGAGTCGGATTAAAGCTTCGGGTGCAAAGAATGTAGGCGTTCCGCCACCCAAATGCAATTCTTTGATGTCGATGGCTTCACTTAGAAATGGTTGGTATAAATCCCACTCCTTGAGGACGCTATCTATATACGGTGTCTCTACTTGGTGGTTTTTGGTAATGCGCTTGTGGCAGCCGCAAAAGGTGCAAAGCGACTCGCAAAAAGGTAAATGAATATAGATGCCCAATGATTTCGCTTCGGCTTTTTGTTTCTCAAGTACTTTGAGCCATTGGCTTGGTTTTAAATCTACATTTTTCCAAAAAGGAACCGTAGGGTAAGAAGTGTATCTCGGCCCGGGTACGTTGTATTTTTGAAGCAA
>JAIPCC010000002.1 GCA_021738405.1 Crocinitomicaceae bacterium
CCATTGCCCATTGGTCGAGGTAACGCAACTCAAAATGCCCGTCGTCCGCTTGCGTCAAAACAGCAGCTTGCATACTCTTGTATAATATCTTTGCACATCTCATGGCGCCTATCTATTGGTTTTCAACTGTAAACTCAACTCCAAACCCAATGCTTCTGCCAGTTTGCTGAGCGTCTCAAGCGTAGGGTTGCCCTTTCCACTTTCGAGTTGTTTTAACGCACGCAAAGACACTCCGGATATTTCGGCAAGCGTGTCTTGGGTCACCTGTAGCGATTCCCGACGGTCTTTGAGTTGTTTAATTAGTGCTTGATAGTGCATTATACTGCTCTTTTTGTAGTAAATATAGGGATATTTCGTATAAAAACCATCAAAAGTGTATTTTATTGCACTATTTAGAAATCTAATTCTTTATCAACTGGATGTCCGTAATGCTACTGATTGCGCTGACTCATAAAATCTGCCACCACATCAAACGCATCTTTACCCGTGTTGTGCATGTCATGCGCGCAGCGTGAAATATCGTTAGCGATAGAAAAATGTTGATACAAGCGGTGTTCGATGAGAGCTGGTTCCCAGAAAAATTCTCTGATGCTCACTATTGCTTTGTAGCGCAAGACGTTTCTTTCGCTGAAATAATGCACATTGCCTTTGGTCAAAAGTGAGTTGAAAACATTAGAAAAACGGACAAAATCGATGGGCTCGTCGGGTTCTTTTAAGTCATAGCAATAGGAATCGAGCACGAAATCTGAGCCTTCTTGGTAATAAAAGAGCAGACCTTTTCGGGTATCTTCAAAAGCGATTTGAAATTGGATCATGTTATCCGGGTGCCCTACCGTGTACTTGATTTCATTGTTGTTCAAATGCGCTTTGATGCGCTCAAAAACGATGCTGTCCATTTGCTCGACATCTTGTTTCTGTTTTTTAAAAGCAACGAGTTCTTTATAGAGATTCCAGAGTTCTTTAGGTGTATTGTATTTCATGACAGGCGGTTTTGGTCCGAAACTTTTGTCAAGGATTATGCCATTCTTTTATTCATTTATCTAAAAGGGGTGTTTTGACGATTTCCCTCCATATTTTGACATATTTTTCATTTTTTGACACTTTTTGAGCATTTTTTGAACGTTTTTGCTCGATTTTGAATTTGGCACAAGTATTGAATAAGCGGTGTCGAACTAAAAAATACGTCATGCAAGTCATCGCAAAACTGCTACAAAAACTACCGCTTCAGACCGGCCAAGGAAAAAACGGAACTTGGCAAAAACAGGACATCATTGTTGAAACCGATGGGCAATATCCGAAGAAAATTTGCCTGAGTTTGTGGGGAGATAAATTTTCGAATATCGCCCTGACCGAACAGCAAACCTACAAATTTGATATCGACCTGGAGAGCAGAGAATTTTCAGGGCGTTGGTTCACGGATGTCAAAGCATGGCGCATTGAGGCCTTTGATGCTTCGACTCAAGCGCAAACCACAAACAACACCAATAATTTGGGCAACCTGCCTCCTTTATCCGGATTTGATCAGGCGAATGACGATGACGGCGATTTACCTTTTTAAAAAATCTTATGCTCGCTAAAACATTACAAACAGACGAACAACAAATCCGCAAAAATGAAGACCTCCTCAACGACTTCCAGTTTGCTTTTTTGATCCAGAATATCAAGCGCATTACGGCCCTACTCGACCCTAAAGGGAAATTTTTTGGGAAGCAGAATATCCACTTTGGCAAATCAAAGCTCTACCAACTGATGCAGCACGATGGCAAGGAAGAAAGATGCTTTGCACAAATGTGTTCCAGGGGTTTTAGCCTCGATGAACAGCCGGGGCAAACCGTGCTTGAGTTTCGCTTTCCGATATTAGAGGAGGAGAACTTCTCTGCCTTTGAGCTTCACCGCGACCGCTTTGGAGAAGCGCCAGACCCAAAACTCGATGAAATTGTGCTGCGCTTTGCACTGGTACTCAAAGATGGTAAGATCAGTGAGATCAGGATACCGTCGAAAGTAGCGCAGTCTCTCGAACAATTCATCAACGAAAATTAAACAACAAAACCTCAAAAAATGATAGAAGAAACTACCCTGGTAGCTCCAGAAACAACCGTGCACATTCAAATTACCAATGGCCAATTGGTGCGCAAGTGCATTCAAGACATGAACACCGCGGCACTTTATTACCTACTCGACGTAGAGCGCACCTACCAAGATTGGCAGCGCAACGAATTTATCTTGAAACTCGAGTATATCATACGCCAATTCCAAGCCGACGGCGACACCTACCTCAATGCCGTTCAGGGCGCTTGCGGTGGGTCTTGCTCGAAAGGGCAGAACGGCTACCTCTTTATTGGCAACAACAGTAAAAATTACATGAATTTACTTTTTGTGGAAGACCAACTCGAGCTCCAAGATCTCTACGAATGCAGCACATTCCGGACAAATTTCAAGAACCTCGAACTCAAGAAACGCTATTACATCGATCCAAAAACACAAAGATTAATGCGCTTTTTTGCCGAGTTCAATGCGGCCATGGACTCCGATGATCCTTTTTAGCAAAACCTTTTTTTAATTCAAAACCATCAAAAACAAACAACATGGAAACAACAGACAACAACTTCACGAACAAAACCACATTGTATCATTTCATCATTGACCGCAGCGGCTCTATGCGCGGCATGGAAAACATGGTAGTGGGCGGCTACAACGAACACATCTCTGGTGTCAAGAACTTACAAGCAACGTACCCAGACCAAAAATTCTTGATGTCGCTAACGGTCTTTGACCACGAGATCACTACGCTGGTGCATCCGTCGCCAATAGAAGCGCTTCAAGAATTGCCCGCCGATGCATTTACGCCCCGCGGCTCCACGGCCCTACTCGACGCCATTGGCAAAAGCATTCACCTCATTGAATCTGAATTCACTAAGGCCATCCAAAACGACGAAATGAGTGTCGTAACGATCATCATTACCGACGGAGAAGAAAACTGCTCTCAATTTTTCAGCTACGAAGCCATTGCCAAACAAATCAAAGAAAGAGACGGAACCGGCAAATGGACCTTCAGCTTCATTGGCTGCGATTTTGACGCCCTGAACATCTCCGAAAGACTCAACATCAGACGTGAAAACGTACGCAATTTTGAAAAAAGAAATTATGACATCATGAGTGGCTTCATGGATGATTCCATGGCGCGTTACGCCGAGGCAAAGTCAAATGGAAGTTTTAAGAAGCGCGTCTTGAATTTCTTTTCTGATGAAGATTCAAAGTTTTAAGCTTTGTGACTGGTGTTTGACAGATCTTCTCGGAAATGATCTGCAAGGACGAAAGATGTAAATCCAGCACCGCGTTGTAGTTATCGGCGCGGTAGCCGCCAAATAAGGCAAGCGTTACAGGTAGCGGCTTGCCTATTTTTTTGGAGACGGCGTTCACCCATTCGGAAAAGATTTCGGCGCAAAGCAGCCAGTGTTTGGTGTCGCAACCACCGCCGATGTCGTCGTCGGCATGTGAATCTGCACCATGTGCAAACACTACATAATGGATCTTGCCTGCCAAAATGAGTTTTGCAACACGATCCAACCCATCTTGAAAAGATTGAATATAACTTTCATTATAACCACTTGGGTTTACATTGCATCCTTTCGGAATGGCAAGGTTCAGTTTTGGTGCGAAAGCTCTGGTGTCTTCAATGCTGTTTCCGTAATGGCCATCTAGGTCAAAGTATGCGCCAGACACCCCAAATTCGTCGTAAAGTTTCAGCGCTGAAATAACCTGCCCAGAGAAAGTACAAAAACCCGAACCGCGATTCGGTTGTGCATGGTGCATGCCAGATACCGGAGCAAAACAAACTGTTTGTGGATGCAGTAGCGCATGTTTTTTGGCTTCATACAAAGCTGCGTTGGTGTAACCTAAGCTGTGCACTAAATTTTTGGACCACGGCAAGTTGTTTGAACGGTAGTTGCCCTCGCCATTGAAAACGTTATTGACGTACGACGGCGTGTGGGCCAACTCGAAATCGGCTTTTGTGTAGGGTTCGAATTGCGAAGTCCGCAAAAATAAATTATTCAAGCCCAAGTGCTCGATGCGCTGCATTAATAGATAAGGCTTGAGCGGTGATTTCGAAAAAGAGGCATTTTGAATGTTGTCAAAACACACTTGTTGATCGGTGTAAAACGTTCGGATTTTCTTGCTGCGTTGTTTCATGGCTTTGGGGTTTTTGAGATTGAACAATTGCGATTTCTCTGCAAAGTTCGGCAGACTTAGCCCCTCGAATGAAATAATTACAAGCTTGTAGAAAAGACGATTAGAGCAGAAATCGCCCGCAACTTTGCAGTGTAATTTTTAAAAACAACGCTATGAAAAACAAAAAAACACTTTACCACTTTGTGATCGATCAAAGTGGCTCTATGGCAGGTATGGAAGCACTCGCTGTGGGAGGATTCAACACACAACTTCAAACCATAAAAACGCTGCAACAAGAAAAACCTGATGAAGAATTCTTGTGCTCACTCACCCTGTTTAATGGCGAGGTGGTAGATGTACTCAGACAGGCCCCAGTAGAAAAACTAATTGCGCTAAGTGATGGATACTTCAGACCAATTGGCTCTACCTCCTTACTCGACGCTATCGGTAAAAGTATCTTTAACATCAAGCAGCAATTTGGCAATGACATTGCAGAAGACAAAATGTCAGTCGTGATGGTCATCATTACAGACGGACATGAAAACAGCTCTAGAATGTACACCTATCATGACATTGCGCAGTTAATCAAAACGTTAGAGGACACCGATAAATGGACTTTTAGTTTTCTTGGTGCAGATTTTGATGCGATCCACACGTCAAAAATGTTAAACATCCGTCGGGAGAATGCGATGAGCTACAGCAAAACCAGTTACTCCGAAATGATGTATGACCTCAGCGACTCTATTAAGGCCTACTCCAATAGTAAGTCTGAAGGAAATTTGAAAAAAGACTTACTCGACATCTTTAAAAACAAAGACCGTCGCGAAGCCAAATAATAAACTAAAACAAGCGCTTATGAAGGTACATCTTATTCGATCTGAAGGATTTGATATTGAAGATTTCAATAATGTCTTCAATTTATTAAAAACCACAAAAGGCCCAATAGAGTTTGTGCCTTCTGAGCCCATTGTTTTGCCAGAATCGGATAACTTTATCCATTATGAGGATTTAAAATCCTTTGAAAAAAAGCATATGCCGGAATGGAGCATGGTGCACTCCTACATGCCGGAAGAACGTGTGTTTCCTATGACAAAGCCTGTTTTCACATGGGAACAACTCTTCCAGATTTGCCAAGATTTTCGTTCGGCAAACAACATTCCAGATACTGATTATGTGATGTTACTCACCGAACAAGCCAACGACCTGAACTGGTTTGGCGCGATTGATGAAAGTATGAAAAACTATTTTATTCATACGGCCGATTGGGATCACTATTTTCAGAATAATGTTGACGTGCGGTTCCCTATTGCCTATGAAATTGCCGTTTGGTTGCTGCGCAGTATGATGTTTAGAAATCGCATTGAAATTATCGACAACATTCACGAAAATGCCCAAGGCTGCATGATGGATTTTTGTCAAAATAAAAAAGATATTACCATCAAAATGCGTACAGCTGATGTATGCCCGTCTTGTACTGAACTCATCACCAATCGTGACATCCGTAAAAACTACCTCAAACAACTTTTTGACACCATGGAAAGCATCCGAAAAAACTTGCTTTTCAGACAGCGCTCCGTATTATTGAACGAGCCAAGTAGCATGCAGATTCGTGGCTACAGAAAGGATATCTACTTAAGAGATTTGGGAGACTTACAAATCAATCTCAACCCAAAAGAAAAGACCCTATATCTGCTGTATCTAAATCATCCGGAAGGAATCAATTTGAGCTGTTTGATTGACCACAAGGAAGAATTGACAGCTTATTATTCTATGCTTACTGTCTCAGGGTCAACTGAGCGAGTTGAATCAGTGATCAATAAAATGATCGATTACAGGCAAGCGGTGGATGTGAGTATCCAATTTTCAAAAATTAAAAATAAGTTCACAACTGCACTTGGTGAATTTGGAAATCAATATGCCATAGAAAAAGTTGGCGATAAGCACAAAATTGTCCTCAATCGTGAACTTGTTCAAATTGTTGATTAACGCTAAAATTATTTAAAATGAATTGGAAAGTTGGAGATACGGCGGTGGCGATTTACGACATTTATAAGTCAGCTAAACATCAAAATGGAGCCAAACACTTCAAAGCAATTGCAAAAGGGACCAGACTTCAAGTTCAAGAAGTTGCCAAATTAGGCTGCAGTATTGTTATCGATGTAGGACTTAAAGAGGCACTCTCTATGAAAGAAGTTTATTGTATTTGTTGCAAATGCAAGCCTAGTCATGAAATTCCTGCGCAGCTGAATAAAGGCCAAAATCTTTTTCTAATTTCCAGATGGTTTGTGAAAGATAATGGCGATTCTGACGCGCTACAAAGAGCCTTAGAAGATGCCAAAAAAGATCCGCTTCAAAAGAGACAGCTATTTCTTAGAAACCCTCTTACAAG
Organism: Crocinitomicaceae bacterium; assembly: GCA_021738405.1. Classification (GTDB taxonomy): domain Bacteria; phylum Bacteroidota; class Bacteroidia; order Flavobacteriales_D; family Crocinitomicaceae; genus UBA952. The sequence goes on from JAIPCC010000002.1 coordinate 6,560, forward strand.
TCCAGAGATAAAAATAACTGCACCAAAACCTGTCAAGGAAGTATATTTGAAAACCTAGTCAACATTTAGCTACAGAAACGATAACTTCACCCGACAATCAAACCAACACACATGCGCCCCAACAAATCACTAGAATTTGGCCTTATGGTCGACTGGATTGAACTCGATCGCTTATTGATTAACGCAAAAATTTTATAATTTAAAATGCGCCTTTTCTTTACAACATTTGGTTTATTCTTCATTACAAATCTGCACGCGCAATACGACCGCGTAGACTCACTGGCGCGCAGATGCCCGGTTGATAGCATGCAATCACTAACGCAAGTTGCGAATTACCTGAAGTCCATCAGTTCGACAGACAAAGAAATTGCTCGAAGTATCTACACCTGGATTTGTGAAAACATTCGCTACGACGACAAAGCATTTAATGCAGGTACCACTAGCGCAATGGAGCCAAACGAGATTTTGAAAGGCAAAAAGGCCGTTTGCATTGGATATGCCATTTTATACGCAGAACTCGGCTCTTTATGCGGAATCATTGCGAAGGTTGTAACAGGGTATTCAAAAGGATACGACTACATCGAAGGCTACCCCATTGAAGAACCAGATCATGCCTGGAATATCGTTTTGATAGACGGAGAATTCCTTCCTTTAGATGCCACATGGGGTGCTGGAGCTGGAGAAACAAATAAAAAAGGCAAACTAGTATCCACAAAAGGATTTGATGACCAATGGTTTTTGATGCAACCCGAGCATGCTATTTTTACGCATTATCCTGAAAACCCACTTGAACTATACAAATTCGAGCCCACCATTTCACTCCAAGATTTTGAACACTTACCCAACTTAAGACCGGCTATATTTACCAAAAATCTACTCCAACCAGCAGTATTTTTCACACAATTAATTTCCAAAACTTACCTTTTTGCACCTGAGGTTTATGCCCCCCCTTTTGAAATTACACATGCAGAAGTACCGCATCAATTAGTGCTTAAGAACAAAAAAACGATCAAAATCGAAATCACGACAAACGCAGTTCCAAGCATTTACGTCGTGGATCAAAATGATCAATTTACAGCATTAAAAAATGATGGTGGTATTTTCCACCTGAACTATAAACCAGAAGTAAGTGGTGAACTAAAAATTGTGGTTCAAAACGATCAATACTATTACACTTTGTATCAATATGAGGTAAGATGAGTTATCTTCACGTCAACAAATCGAGAACCGCCAATACCTTTGAAATTTAAAAAATGAAGCTCACAACATCCTTACTTATCGGTTTCTGTACACTCGCACTAACTGCCTGCAGCTCCCCTGCCAAAAAATGTCCGAAGCAAGAAAAAGTTGTCGCGAACAACACCGCTGAATTTGACCCCGGCCCTGAGGCGGACCAAGCGACCATCAATATGGATAGCTATGACGCTGTGCAATATTGGAAGCAAAAAATGAATGCGCGTTTAAAAAGCATCGAAAAGATTTACGAACGTGCCGACTGGACCACCCCAGCGCACAAAACCCGCTTTTTCAACAACCTCGACGCCTCACAAAAAGCTTTTGAAGCCTACCTGAAAGCGCAAGTGGAATTGCAGTACCCGAAAGCTGAAGAAGACGAATGGTGGGGCTCGGGCATACCACCGTGTATCAATTTGATTTACCTCAAGCACTACAAAAACCGTTACAACGAATTAGGCCTTTGGGAAAAAGGCTCTCCGGACGGTGAAATGTGCGGTGGATCGGCTTTGACGCAGTGGGACTTGGAGGAGATGAGGAAATCAAAATAAAATTGTACATTGATGAACATTAAAAAAAAACACATGAAAAAATTAATGATTTTAGGAACGCTGCTCCTTTCTTTCAGTTTTGCAAAAACGCAAACGATCCAATCTAGCAATTATGGCACAACCGGTTACATCAAGCCTGATGGAACAATTCAGAATAAAAGTTACTCAACGGTAGGTTATATCAAGCCGAATGGGACTATTCAGAATAGCAGTTACACTACAATTGGTTATATCAAACCTGATGGCACCATCCAAAACAGCAGTTATTCTACGGTAGGTTATGTCAAAAAGGATGGAACCGTTCAAAATAGCAGCTACTCAACTATCGGCTATATCAAAGATGACGGCACCGTTCAAAACAGCAGTTATTCAACTATAGGTTACGCAAAAGGCGTCAAAAAAGAATGGGCGGCAGTGACCTTCTTCTTTTTTAGATTCAATTGATGGTCATATCGGAGTGAACTTTATTTGGAAAACTGCTCCACTACCCCATCAATCTCCTTCGCCAACGCCCAATCCTTTTCAGTTATCGTATGCCCAGCATCGTGTGTGCAGAGCCAGATTTCCACAACATTGTAAGTGTTGCTCCAGGTTGGGTGGTGCTTTGCCGATTCGGCAAGTTCGGCCACTCGGGTCATGAACGCAAAAGCCGTTTTGAAGTCTTGGAATTCAAATTTGCGGTAAAGTTGGTTGTTTTGCGTTTGCCACATGGTTTGCTTGTTATTCAGTAAAATTACTGATTTGAATAATAGAAAAAAGTATATACTTTTGATGTATACTAAAGCCAACGAAAATGAAAGTACTATCACTAAAACTAGACGAAGACATTTTTGACGAAACTGAAACGGTTTGCGAACAAATAAAAAAAACGCGCAATCGTTACATCAACGAAGCACTTCATTTTTACAATCGCTTACAAAAAAGAAGAATCCTGGCGCAACAATTAGGATTTGAATCTCAATTAGTAAGCGATGAGTCTATGCTTGTGCTGCAAGAATTTGAAAGTTTCGAAGAAGATGCACAAAAAGAATGAAATTTGGTTAGCCAATTTAGATCCAAGGTTGGGAACAGAAGCTGGAAAAACTAGGCCTGTACTTATTGTTCAGACAGATTTACTCAACCGCATCCACCCCTCGACTTTGGTGTGTCCGCTTACTACAAACATTCAACCTGAAAGTAAAATATTGCGTGTGCACCTTAAAAAAGGAGTCGGGAAAGTCGAAAAGGCAAGCGACATCATGATCGATCAACTCCGGGCTATTGACAATCATAGGTTGGTTAAAAAACTTGGAGAAGTTCCCGCGGAAATCGTTAAAAAAGTACAGCAAAATATCCTTTTGATCTTGGATGCGGATTAGTCCGAATACCTCCGCCGCTATACAAGCAAAAGTTAATATCAATTATTCTATCAGATTGCCGTATTTTTGCATCCTTTTTACCGATACGACCAAATAAATGGTTTTACCACACCAACTCGAAGTACTTAAAGCCATTGAACCCGAAGTCGGGGCTTTCATTGACGACAAAATGAACTTGCCTGCTGAGTCTTGGCAGCCAACCGATTTTTTGCCCGATTTATCACAGCAGGATTTTCCGGATACCATTAAGGCCTTGCAGGAACGCATGGCTAATTTGCCGGATACCGTTTTGGTTTCTTTGATTGGCAACATGATTACCGAGGAGGCTTTGCCGAGCTATCAGACGTTTTTCAATTTGTTGGAGGGCATCAATGAGGAGCGCAATGTGGCGAGTTTGAGGCCTTGGGTGCGTTGGTCTAGACTTTGGACTGCCGAGGAAAACCGTCATGGCGATTTGCTGAATAAATACTTGTACTTGAGTGGCCGCGTAGACATGCGGGCGGTGGAGCAAAGTATTCAGCAGCTGATCCATAATGGCATTGACCTACAGACCGATGCCAATCCGTACTATGGTCTTATTTATACTTCTTTTCAGGAGCGCGCCACTAAAATTTCGCATGTCAATACGGGTAAACTTGCTACCAAAGCTGGCGACACCATCCTGACAAAAATTTGCAATACCATTGCCGGTGAAGAAGCCTTGCACGAGCGCGCCTACAAGTTTTTCATGAGTAAGGTCATGGAATTTGATCCGAACGGTGGCCTCAATGCGTTCATGACCATGATGAAAAAGAAAATTGTGATGCCAGCTAGCCTTATGGACGCTGGTACCCAAAACAATAATTACAACAGCTACGCGAGCATCACGCAGAAAATTGGCGTGTATACCAGCCTAGACTACGCGCATATCATCGACCATTTGGTCAAGTTTTGGCACATCGACAAACTCCAAGAACTCAATGACCAAGGCAAGCGCGCGCAAGATTACCTTTCAGGCCTTGCCGAGCGCTATTATCGCCTCGCCGAACGACTTCAAGAACCCGAAGAAGTGCAGTTGGTTTGGCTGAAGCATTAATATCACTACCTTTGCGGGCTTAATTCTCTCCATGAAACGCATCAACGAATACAAAAAATTATTTGGCATCGACAAACCTATTGTTTTGGCCGAACTCAAACAGTCTTACCGCATTTTGGTCAAGCAATGGCACCCCGATAAGTTTCAGGATGGCGACCCACTCAAAGCAGAAGCCGAAGAAATGGGCCGACGCGTGGTAGATGGCTACCATTTTTTAGTGAGCATTGCTCCCGAAACCAAAGCTGCGAACCTCGAAGATTACAACCGTACCATCAACGAATGCGGCATTGCCGATTTCCGTCACAAAGGCCTTCTTTTGGAAATTACCTTTACCGATGGCTCTTGCTATGAGTACTTTGGCGTCAATGCCAATGTCTACAAAAAACTGATCAACGCCGACAAACAAGTGCGTTTCGCCAAGCGCTTCATCTACGAAAGCTTTTTGTACCGCCAGTCTAAGAAGGCGAGCACGGTGGAGGCTTAAGTTTCATTTTCATCATTTTTAGCGTTATACTATTTTTTGAAATAAGGAGTTTATACATCAAACTTTTTATGGATGAAAACTTCGATTCAGGATACAGGAAAATATTTTTTACGTGATAATTTATTAAATTTGTACGTAAAACAAATTGCGATGTATACCAAACTCACGCTCAATATTGAAAAAGATACAGTTGCTAAGGCAAAGGTGTACGCCAAACAGCAAAACCAAAGTTTATCGAAATTAATTGAAGCTTATTTGAAATCTTTGGCTCAAGAGCATGCTTCTTTAGGTGAGGTAAGCCCATTGGTCTCTCAATTAACAGGCCTTATACCCGCCCATTTCGACGAGAAAGAAGCGTATCAAAACTACCAAGCGCAAAAACACGCCTGATGCTCCCTATTTTCTTAGATACCAATGTAGTCATTGACTTATTGGCCAAACGGGAGCCGTTTTACAAGGAAGCTCAAGTACTTTTTACACTTGCCGACAGCGGTCAGATTCAACTTCAAATTTCGGCACTTAGCTTTGCCAATGCAAGTTATGCCCTCGCCAAACATTACCCGGTTGCTGATGCGAAAAAATACTTACAACAATTCAAAGTTTTGGTAACTATTTTACCGCTCGATGACAAAGCTATTGAATTGGCTCTTGCCTCTGAATTTCAGGATATCGAAGACGGATTTCAGTATTTTATAGCGCAAGCTGGTGGTGCTGGTGTAATTGTAACGCGCAACAAAAAAGACTTCAAGAAGTCGGAGATACCAGTCATGACGCCTACAGAATTTCTGAAGCGTTGACCCATAATACTACAAGCCTAAATAGACAAACATATTGACCGACATGCTCTTTGGCGCAATGCTAACGGGCGTTGCCGAACCACCAGAAGCGACACTGACGGTATGGCTGTGATCTGAGGCTGTGGATGACGTTGTGGAAGGAATATCTACAGAATGTGTATGCGCACCGTTATCGGCCGTTGTGAATGAATGGGTGTGGTCTCCTGACCAAGATGTAGCTCCTGTAATACCATACGGAGCGTTGTCCCAGTCTACACCATGATTTGACCCTGCATATCCCCAGCTATAGCCTTGGTGTTCTGCATAGTAATAATCGGTATGTGAATGTTGGTGATTGCCATTTGCGGATGTACTTCCGGTATGGTTGTGCGTGCCGTTAGAAGTGGTGCTCGCGGCAGCAGGATCAACGGTGTGTGCATGAGAACCTGCGCTGTTGGTTGTACCCGTAAAAGACACATTTGGCAAGTTGGCTTGTGTCAAGGCAACCGTGTTGGCACCTGAAACACTTCCGATACTAGCGCCATTTTGCACCAAATAGGCAGTATTTGCGTTTGGGAGCGAAACTGTAAATCCAAGCGCAGCAGCAGCAGCTTGTTGAGCAGTACTCAATGTAGTAAGCGCGCGGCCATCGAGCTTGATCCAGCCAGAATGATCAGCACTTTGAAAACCTGACTTGACATCGCCAAGCGTTGCTTCGGCTGTTGTATTTATCCAAACACCTGATTTATAAACCCATAAGGAATTGGTATTCGTATCAAAAACATAAAGGCCATCGGCTGGTGATGAAATAGCAGCTCTTTGAACTGAAGTGAGCCTTGGGAACAGTACGCCTTTATCAGAAGACGACAATTCTAATACAGCAGTGTTGCTTGGCGTTTGGGTACCAATTCCTACTTGGGCATGAACTAAACCTGCCGCAAAAATAGAGGCTAAAGTGAGAACGAAACTGAATTTCATATTTTTAATTTTGTTACAAAAATAAGGAATCCAATCCTACTTGTCATTTTATTTAACCCTCTTCTCCATCTTCTTCCGTCAAGTCTGAGGATTCTACCGACCCACCCAACAACTGCTGGCTCTCCGCCGAAGGCAACTCCTCCACTTTGCGCAATTTGGTAAGCATGACGTTTGTGCGTGTGGTGACGAGTTTTTCGAGCTCGTCGTCGGCTTCTGAGATTTTCTTGCGCGCTTTTTCCAAGACCCCTCCAAATTTGGTGAATTCGGTTTTGACGGCGCCTAGAATTTGCCATACTTCGCTGCTGCGTTTTTGAATGGCTAAGGTTTTGAAGCCCATTTGCAGGCTGTTGAGCATGGCGGCCAATGTAGTGGGGCCCGTTACGATGATTTTGTATTCGCGCTGCAGAATGGCTACGAGTTCTGGTTGGCGCACCACTTCTGCAAACAACCCTTCGAGGGGCAAGAACATAATGCCGAAATCGGTTGTATTGGGCGGGTCGATGTATTTGTCTCGGATGTCTTTGGCGAATTTCTTGATGCTTGCCGAAAGCGCTTTGCTTGCGCTGTCTATGCCTGCTAAATCTGCGCTGTCGTAGGCGGTTTGGAGGCGCACGTAGTCTTCTTGCGGAAATTTGGCGTCTATTGGCAGGTACACTTCTTGGCCGAGGTCGTCTTTGCCCGGGAGCTTGATGGCAAACTCGACGTGGTCATTGGAACCTTTTTTGGTCTTGACATTCGCCTCGTATTGCTCTGGCGCCATAATTTGTTCTAGGATATTGCCCAACTGGATTTCACCCAAGACCCCGCGGGTTTTGACGTTGCTCAGTACTTTTTTGAGGTCGCCTACTCCACTGGCTAAGGTCTGCATTTCGCCTAGGCCTTTTTGTACCGCCTCCAAGCGCTCTGATACCAATTTGAAAGACTGCCCCAAGCGCTCCTCGAGTGTTTTGTGGAGTTTTTCGTCGACGGTTTCGCGCATTTTTTCGAGCTTGGCCTCCGTGCTTTTGATGAGTTCTCCTTGGCGCAGGGCCATGGTATCTGTTAAATTTTTAAGTGAGCCGGAAAGTTCTTCGCGGTTGTCTTTGACCTGCCTTGTGAGTTCTTCGCGGTTTTGGCGCAGCGCTTCGGATAATTCTTGGCGGTTTTCTTTGAATTGGGCGCTGAGCATTTCCTTGATGAGTGCTTCGGAGCGACCTTCTTTTTGACGGCGTAAATGCGCGTAAATCAGTAGCGCGAGCAGTAAATTGAAAGCCAATAATGCGGGAACAAGTAGGGTCATAAAATGAAGTTTGCAGTAAAATTACGGCCCTAGATCGTAAGTTTTTTACGTTGCAAGAAAAAAGCAGCACGGTTGCCCGTACTGCTTCTCTTTATAGTATGATTTTCCTTCAAAAATCATACACGACAGCGCCATCTAAAGTGATCCAGCCGTCTTCTACCTTGACTTGAATTTTATCGTTGGGCACAGACCAATTCCACTTCATGCCACTGAGTACTTCTGTGGCTAAATCTAGGTCGGTTTTGGTGGTGTCGTTGGCAAATTTGACATGGATATCTTCCACGACTGCCTTTACACCCAATACGCCTTTTGCTGCACTTCAAGGCGCTTTGCTTAACTTTACGTCACCTCAAACTATTCTCAGGAGCAGTTGTTATGTTTAAAAAATCATCATGTCATTGATCCGTATAGACCGTCCCGAAATCGAAAAAATGGGCCGCATTGAGCGCCTGAACCTCGTCAATAGCTGCACGGGTTACAAATCGGCCAACCTCATTGCCACCATCTCCAACGAAGGAAAAACAAATGTTGCTGTATTTTCGAGCATCACGCACTTAGGCAGCGACCCTGCGCTCATCGGCTTTATTTTGCGGCCGACCACCGTTCCGCGTCACACCTACAAAAACATCAAGGAATACGGCTATTTCTCGGTCAATCATATTTCAGCCGACCAAATTGCAGACGCCCACCACACCTCGGCCAATTACCCAGAAGAAATTAGCGAATTCGACATGACCAACTTAGAACCGGTGTATCATGGCGGCTGCCCTGTTCCATTTGTCAAGGGAAGCCCGGTCAAGTTGTTGTGTAAATATGTCAATGAATACCTCATCGAAGAAAACGGCTGCATCCATGTCATCGCTTCTATTGAGGCCATTTTTTACGAAGAAGAACTCCTGAGCCCAGACAACTGGCTGCAACTAGACAAAGGCAAGGTCGTGGCTATCAACGGCCTAGATGGCTACGCGCAACCGCAACTTTTGGAACGATTTTCGTATGCAAGAGCAAAAAAATAATTTCATGAAACAACTTTTCTTCCTACTCAGCCTTACCACCCTACTCGCCTCTTGCGTCTCCGTACAAGAAGTACCGAATGTGGTGGGTATTTCTCAAGCCCATAACCGCATTGCCGTATTGCCCATCCAAGCACGTGTCGAGCGCAAAATCTGGATGTCAGAAGAAAAATACCTCGAGCTCAACCGCCTCAAAAGCGAAGAAACCCAACAACGCGTTTACCGCTACCTCCAATTTTACAGCAGAAACGGCAGCCTGCATGCAGAAGTCATGAGCCCCGAAGAAGTCAATTCTATGCTGCACGGCGCCGGATACCCCAACACCAACCTCAACAATAATGCACTTTGTAGCTTGCTCCATGTAGACGCCATCATCTACGGGCAAATCGAAATTCTCGAACCCATCAGCGAAGCCGCCGCAATGGCCTTTTCATCGATGAACAGCAACACGACCCTCATTACCAACATCGTAGAACTCGACCTCATGCTCTACGACGCCAATAGCGCCACGCAAATCTGGGATTCAGAACAAATCAACCGTGGCCAAATGGGTTCGATCAAAGAAAACATGCAAAAACAAGTCTGCAGAAGAGCAGTCCGCAACATGCCCTACAACCTCAAGAAAAACCGTTATAAAAAAGCGTATCGAGAAATGAATGGGTTTTAAGCCATCAACGCTTGCTCAAAAGCCTCCACCTCTCTTGCGCCATGAATGGCTACCTTGCGATCAAAGATGAAATACGGAACGCCGCGCAGGCCGAGTTCTTGGGCTTCTTGCAAATCTTGGGTAAAGGCGCGGCTGTGCTTACCACCTAGGATCGCAAGGTCGAGGTGCTCGGTTTTCAGGCCAACTTCTTGCGCCAGTTCTTTCAACACCTGGATATCGTCGATGTTTTTGCCTTCCGTGAAATAAGCTTTCAAGAGGCGCATTTTACAAGCCCATTGCATGCCTTGTTCGTGGGCTTCGTGCAATAAGAGATGTGCTTTGATGGTGTTGGCTACCTTGATTTGCTGCATCTGAAAATCCAGCCCCAACTCCTGACCCTGGCCAACAATTCTGTGATTCATGGCCTCAATCTGCTCTAACGGAATCTGCTTGTGTTCGTGCAAGTATTGCGAAATGGACTTAGATAAATCTGTTTTGAGACCCGGATTGAGTAAAAAAGTGCGCAATTCAATTTGCACCTCGTTGTCAAGGCCTTTATTTTGAATGGCTTGTTGGAGTTTTGTGAGCCCCAAATAACAAAACGGACAAGCGATGTCCGACCAAATTTCTATCAACATAAGTTTCTATTTAACGAACTTCTGAGCCAAAGTCACGAAAGCGAGACAGGAGCATGGAGAGTTCGTAGGTGCGGTAAATATATAATTCGACAACGATATAATTCGGGTTGTCCACGACAATGCGTTGAGAGCTGTGCAAGCGACGCGATTTTACGTAGGAGATGGCCCAATCTGTGAATTTCAAGCGGATCAGTTCTGGTATGCTTTCTTTGAAGCGCGCAATGCCCAGGCAATGCTTAAAGTGCGTTTTGAGCTCGACCTCTTGGGCCATTTGCTGCCAAGAGAAATACTGTAGTTCGCCCTCGGCGCCGTCTTCTCGCTCAGCTAAGGCAGGCACCGCCACATAGTTTTCAATCAGATCGAAGGCGAATACTTTGATTTGCTGCTTAGGCGCTTTCTGCCGTTCAGACCATTCACAAGCTACTAAGTAAAAGCGACCCTCGTAAAAGCGCACCTGCAGCGGTGCCACCACTTGCAAACGCGATTTGTAGGTCCCGAATGCCGATTGATATAAAAACTGTAGCAAATATTGCTGCTCGATGGCTTGCAAACAAGTGGCCGCCATTTGCAGCGACTGCCCGTCGTCATTGAGCGCCGAAAAACTGAAAACGAGTTTGTCTTGTAACTTTAAATTCGGCTCTTGAAATTTGGCGCCCAACTGCTGGGCAATTTGCTGGAGCATACTCCCTTGTAAAGCCTCTGAAACTGCGCTTTGCGGCTCGGCAATCAGTTGATAGTAGTGTTTTTTCGAAACCCGTACGTGCAGCAGTTTTTCCGTAGCATTCGTCTTGAGTAATTGGAGGTCTGCCTCTAGAGATCTTCTTGAAATGGCTTTGAGGCCAAGTGTGGGCAGCAACTGATTGAGGTGCTCTTGAATTTGGGCAAAAGAAGCGCGCATGAAGGCCTGCTCCTTTAAAAAATCGAGGATAATTTGCAAGCGTTGGCTTTGTACTTTGAGTTGCAGCATGGTCAAATATACTTATTACGCAGAAATATTGCGGAGTTAAATCAGATAAAATAAATTAAAGAGCTGCATTGACTCGATTTTTGGTGTTATTTTTGCTAGTCGTAAGACTTCAAATAAACAAGCGTTATGAAAACAATCCTTCTATCAATTGGCTTACTTACCATGGCAACGGCCTGCAGTAAATGGCAAAGCAACCAACAACAAATCACTAAAATTTCGACCGACGGCACCTGGAGCATCAGTAGCTACATCGACGACGGCGACGACGAAACGAGTGATTTTTCCACTTTTAGACTGAACTTTTTAGAAGATGGCGTACTTCATGGTACCGATTTATTGAGTAGCAATTCAAATCCGTATGCTGGCAGTTGGTCACTTACCGACTCCAATAGCAACGACGACAGCATAGACGACCTCGACTTCAATATGAATTTCAATGTCGGCAACAAACTAGACGACCTCTCTGATGACTGGGACATCATTTCTTATACCGATACAGAAATCAAGCTCATCGATGTTTCTGGCGGTGGTGGCGGTACAGATTACCTCACCCTCACCAAGCAATAAAATCTTGCGCGCTTGCGCTTAACAAAATTCATGAAAAGCCCTAAGGAAACTCAGGGTTTTTTGTTCCTCAGAACCCTCGGTTGGCTCTTGATTGTAGACCCAATTGGCCATCGGAGGCATGCTCATCAAAATTGATTCGGTGCGCCCACCTGAATAGATGCCAAACTTGGTGCCGCGGTCGTGTAGCAAATTGAACTCCACGTAACGCCCTCTTCTGAGTGCCTGCCAAGAAAGCTCCGCTGCTGTGGGTTCTTGCAACACTACACCTTCCACTTGTTGGCTGTAAACAACCGGGAACAAACGACCTAAATCTTCACAATACTTAAAAAGTTGGTCTTTACAGAGATTTGACTTTTGTTCGGTGAGTTGGTCAAAAAAGATGCCGCCTACCCCTCTAGACTCACCACGATGTGGCAAAAAGAAGTAACGATCTGCCCATTCTTTGAATTGCGGATAAAATTCAGGATTGTAGCGGTCAGAAACTTCCTTTAAAGACCCATGGAACATTTTGGCGCGGTCGAGGTCTACAAAGTGTGGCGTGAGGTCTATGCCGCCGCCAAACCAATAGGTATGGTCTTCGAGTTCAAAATAACGCACGTTCATGTGCATAATAGGATGGCGCGGATGACGCGGATGTAAAACGATGGAAACGCCAGTGGCAAAAAACGCATCGCCTTCGTGACCGAGTTGTTGTTTCATGGCTGCTGTAACTGGGCCATGAACCGCACTGAATGCCACGCCTGCTTTTTCTAAGATGCGTCCCCCTTGCAGCGTGCGCGTATGACCACCTCCACCCTCTTCTCTTTGCCAGGTGTCTTCTTGAAAAGTTGCTGCGCCATCGAGTGCTTCGAGTGCTTGACAAATATGCAATTGTAGCGCTCTGTAACGCTCGGCAATTTCTGTTTTATTCATGATGGGGTACTAACAGTTGGGCATTTCTGTAAGGAACAACAACAGCGGCGTTGTTTTCGATAAACAAACCGTTTGCGCTGTTCCGTAAATTCATGTTGCTGATGAGCCCCTGCTGCGGCTTGGTGTTGCCTAGCAATTGTTTGCCAACGTGTAGGGTGAGGTCATAGCCCAAGCAAGCCATTTTGGTGAGGTCGGCATTGTAGCGCTTGCGGTATGCTTTGTGAAAAGGAATGATTTGAGGATCGTGGTAGTTGAAATAACTCGGGAGCGCCACTAAAAAAGCTTGATCGCGGACCTGCGGTACGTCGAGCTCTTTGAAATCGAGCCAGTCTTTTTGACCTACCACCAATAAATTGCTATCCAAGGCGGCCGCTTTGAGCAAGCCTACAACTTTTGCGCGCTCCGAACTGAAACTCACCAAAAGCTGCGGCCCTCCGACCGACTTGTATTTTTGATAGGTGGTCCAGGAGGCCTCTTGCAATTTGAGTTTGGATTGCGTGGTGGGCACAGCGGCAAAAGCGGTCTTGAATTTTTGCTCTAAAAGCTGATCTGCAGCCAAAGGACTATTGATGAGCACCACCGTATATCCTTGGTATTTTTGATGCAACTGCAGCGCAAGGTTTTCTACCAAGGCCGCGTCGGAAGGCGTGTAGGCAATGAAATTGCTCGCCATTTGCGCAAGCGGTACCGACATTTGAACGGGAAATACAACCGGAATACCTTTTTCCTTGGCGTAAGTAGCGACAATTTTGGCTTGCTTTTCTTGCAAAGGCGAAAAAATCAGATCGATGCCGTTCATATCGGAACTGCGCAGTACTTCTTCTAATGAAGGACTCAAGGCGTTGTCGTCAAAAACGTGGATATCAGCCGAAAAGCCAAGGTTTTTGAGGCTATCGAGGGCCATTTTCATGCCCATGTAGTAATCGAGGGCTGCAGCTGCCACAAAACGGTTTTGACCCGCAGCGGAGTCGAGGGCAAATGGTAAAAATACAGCGATGTTGTAGTGTGCTTTTGGCGCAACCGGGAAGCGAAAGGCGCTGTTCGTAGCTTTGGGCGCAGGAGCAGGTACGGCTTGCACCGGAACAGGCGTGGTTTTAACTTTTTGGATGGGCACCAAGATTTGCTGACCAGGGCTCACGCGCGAGGATGTCAGTTTGTTGAGCACCATTAAGGAATCTACTGGTACCATGTAGCGCTTGGAAATGGCGTAAAGGTTTTCTTTTTCCAAAACGGTGTGCTTGATGATGGAATCGGTGAGCTTGTGCGCAAATGTATCCGAACTGGTGACGACTGGCGCTGGGTTGGCGCCGTTGACCTGGAAGGGCAATACCATATTTTTGAGCACCAATTGTTGCCCGACTTTCAAACCTGAACGCGCACTCGGGTTCCAGCTATACAATGAGTCTACAGGTACTTCATAAAGTCGCGAAACCGCAAAGAGTGTTTGCTGGGGCGCAACTTTGTGAACAATTTGACCGCGCAGCACCGGCACCACAATGGTTTGGCCAGCCACTAAGCCGCGTTCCAAACCCGGATTCAGCGCCAATAATTGGTCGGCGTCGCATTTGAACAGCGTTTGCAACTGGGCCAGGCTCTGGCCCTCGGGCAGCGCGTACTGATAAAATTTTTGACCATCCTTCTCTACGATTGGCAAAGCCTGAGCCCTCACCAAAAATGTAAGCAAGAAGAAACAGCTGAAGGATAGCAAAATTCTCATTTTATTCCCATTCAATGGTGGCAGGTGGCTTGGAGCTGATGTCATAAGTAACGCGATTGATGCCGCGCACTTGATTGATGATGCGATTGGATATTTTGGCTAAAAACTCGTAGGGCAAATGACACCAATCGGCGGTCATGCCATCGGTAGAGCTAACGGCCCTAAGTGCAACTGCGTTTTCGTAGGTGCGTTCGTCGCCCATGACGCCTACGGATTGGATCGGTAAGAAAATAGCGCCAGCTTGCCAGACATCGTTGTAAAGGTTGTCTTCTTTGAGGCCATTAATGAAAATAGCGTCAACTTCTTGCAAAATACGGACTTTATCGGCAGTAACTTCACCTAAAATACGGATGCCAAGACCCGGACCTGGGAAAGGATGACGCCCAAGAATGCGCTCGTCTATTTGTAGAGAACGGCCAATGCGACGCACTTCGTCTTTGAAGAGCAAACGCAAAGGCTCAACCACCTGAAGCTTCATGTAGTCTGGTAAACCCCCTACATTGTGGTGAGATTTGATGGTTTGAGACGGGCCACCAGTAGCAGAAACCGACTCGATGACGTCTGGATAGATAGTGCCTTGGCCCAGCCATTTGGCGTTTTCGACCAATTTGGATTCTTCGTCAAATACATCGACAAATACTTTTCCGATGGCTTTTCTTTTGAGTTCTGGATCGGTGAGGCCACTCAGTGCGCTATAAAAACGCTCCGAAGCATTGACGCCCTTTACGTTGAGCCCCATGCCTTGGTAGGAGGCCAAAACTTCTTCGAATTCGTTTTTGCGCAATAAACCGTTGTCTACAAAAATGCAGTGGAGGTTCGGGCCAATGGCTTTGTGCAAGAGCACGGCTGCCACAGAAGAGTCTACGCCGCCAGAAAGACCGAGAATGACTTTGTCGTCGCCGAGTTGTGCTTGCAAGCGGGCAGTTGTTTCTTCGATGAAGGAGTCGGGGGTCCAGTCGCAGGCGCAATGGCAAACATCGACGATGAAGTTTTGCAAAAGCGTTTTGCCTTCTGTGGAGTGATACACTTCTGGGTGAAACTGAATGCCAAAAGTTTGCTCGCCTTCAATGGCGTAGCCAGCTACTTCTACGTCGTGGGTAGAGCAAATGATTTGGTAATTGGCAGGGATTTTCTTGATGGTGTCGCCATGAGACATCCAGACTTGTGAGCCTTCGGTCATGCCTTTGGTGAGCACGTTGTTGGTGTCGAGGTAAGTGAGGTGCGCACGACCGTATTCTCTGGTATTGGAAGGAAGTACTTCGCCACCAAAATGATGCGAGAGGTACTGTGCGCCAAAACAAACGCCTAGCAGTGGCATTTTGCCTTTGATTGCTGAAAGATCTGGCTGTGGAGCCTGCGGATCGCGAACTGAAAACGGACTACCCGAAAGGATGACACCTTTGACATTGCTGCCGAGCGTTGGAATTTTGTTCCAGGGGTGGATTTCACAATAAACGTTGAGTTCGCGGATTCTTCTGGCAATCAGTTGGGTATATTGAGAACCAAAATCGAGGATTACTATTAATTCATGCATGCCACAAAGATAGCTGAAATCGGATTTATTTAAGGCTAAAATCCATAGAATTCATTAATTTTGAGCTTCGCTAAATTGAACACAGACATGATCGGAGATTTACTCAAATCTATTTTCGGAGACAAGACCGCAAAAGACCGCAAAGAATACTGGCCTTTCGTAGATAAAGCCAACACCGCTTGGGAAAGCGTCAAAAACCTTTCCGACGACCAACTCCGCGACAAAACCCGCGGTTTTCAAGAACAAGTACGCAACGCCATTGCCGAGTTAGAAGCTACCCTTGATGACCTCCAGGCCAAAGCCGCAGACCTCCAAACTTCTTTCGAAGAAAAGGAAAAACTCTACGAGCAAATTGACCAAATGGTCAAGTCTATCGACGAGCGCATCGAAGAAGAATTACTCGTGATTTTACCAGAAGCCTTTGCTGTGGTCAAAGAAACTGCGCGTCGCTGGGCCCAAAACGGCCAACTCAACGTGAGCGCCACAGACCTTGACCGCCAACTTGCCTCAGCCCGTGACGGCATCAGCCTCGACGGAGACCGCGCCATTTGGCACAACGAATGGACCGCCGCCGGCAACAAAATCAAGTGGGCTATGGTTCACTACGACGTGCAGCTCATGGGTGGCGCCGTTTTACACCGCGGCAACATCGCCGAAATGCAAACCGGTGAAGGAAAAACATTAGTTGCTACCCTACCCGTCTACCTCAATGCCCTTTCTGGCAAAGGTGTTCACGTGGTTACCGTCAACGACTACCTCGCCAAGCGCGATGCCGAATGGATGGGCCCGCTTTACGAATTCCATGGTTTGCGCGTAGACTGCATCGACAAACACCAACCCAACTCTCAACGCCGTCGCCAGGCCTACATGGCCGACATCACCTTCGGCACCAACAACGAATTCGGCTTCGACTACCTCCGCGACAACATGGCGGGCCACGTAGACGACATCGTGCAGCGCAAGCACCATTTTGCCATTGTCGATGAGGTCGATTCCGTCTTAATTGACGACGCCCGAACACCGCTCATCATCGCTGGGCCAACGCCTAAAGGCGACGAGCACGAATTCCACGAACTCAAGCCGCGCATCGAACGCGTGGTAGAAGCACAGCGCGCTTTTGTTCAGCAGTGCCTTAACGAGGCTAAAAAAATGCTGAGCGTTATCAACGAGCCCAACCCAGACAAAAACGAACAAAAACGCCTCCTCGAAGAAGGCGGTATTGCCTTGTTGCGCGCGCACCGTGGCTTGCCCAAAAACAGATCACTCATCAAATTTTTATCTGAGCCAGGCATCAAAGTTCATCTCCAAAAGACCGAAAATTTCTACATGGCCGAACAAGGCAAAAACATGAAGAAAATCGACCTCGATTTGTTCTTTGTCATCGACGAAAAAAACAACTCCATCGAACTCACCGACAAGGGCATTGACCTCGTATCGGGCAAAGACGACCGCGATTTCTTCATCATGCCAGACATCGGCGCAGAAATTGCCAAACTACAAAAAGAAGCTTTAGAAAAAGAAGCCTACCTCGAGCGCAAAGATGTTCTGATCCGAGAATATTCCATCAAATCGGAGCGCATTCACTCCGTGAGCCAACTCTTGCGCGCCTACACCCTCTTCGAAAAAGAAGTGGAGTACGTGATCATGGACGGCAAAGTCAAAATTGTAGACGAATCTACAGGTCGTATCATGGAGGGCCGACGCTATTCCGACGGTTTGCACCAGGCCATTGAAGCCAAAGAAAACGTCACCGTAGAGGCGGCTACCCAAACCTATGCGTCTATTACCTTGCAGAACTACTTCCGCATGTACCACAAACTTGCGGGCATGACCGGAACTGCAGAAACCGAAGCGCGCGAGTTCTGGGACATCTACAAACTAGATGTGGTGGTGGTCCCGACCAACCAAGCTATTTCGCGCAAAGACCAAGACGACTTCGTCTACAAAACAGCCCGAGAAAAATACAACGCTATCATCCTCGAAATCGAAGACCTCGTTTCAAAAGGAAGACCAGTACTTGTGGGTACCACGACCGTAGAAATTTCTGAGTTGCTTTCGCGCATGCTCCAAATGAAAAAAATACAACACCAAGTACTCAACGCCAAATACCACCAAAAAGAGGCTGAAATTGTAGCCAATGCTGGTTTTGCCGGAACAGTCACCATTGCCACCAACATGGCGGGCCGCGGTACCGACATCAAACTCGGTGAAGGCGTTAAAGAAGCGGGTGGTTTGGCCATTATTGGCACCGAGCGCCACGACTCCCGACGCGTAGACCGCCAGTTGCGCGGACGCGCTGGTCGCCAAGGCGACCCGGGATCTTCACGTTTCTTTGTCTCTTTAGAAGACGACCTCATGCGCAAGTTTGGTTCGGAGCGCATTGCGTCTATCATGGACCGCATGGGCCTCAAAGAAGGTGAAGTCATTACTGCCGGAATGGTTTCTAAATCCATCGAGCGCGCTCAGAAAAAAGTAGAAGAGAATAACTTTGGGATGCGCAAGAACCTCTTGGAATACGACGACGTCATGAGCGCTCAGCGCAAGGCCATTTACCGCAAGCGCAGAAACGCGCTCTACGGAGACCGCCTCGACATCGACATCGACAACATGTTCTACGATCATTGCGAAAACACCGTAGCGACTTGCTCCAAATTACCTTTCCAAGAATTCGAACTCGAGCTCTTGCGCCTCATCGGTATCGAAACACCCGTAGACGAGGCCACTTTCCAGCAACTCAGCACGCCCGAACTCACGGAACGCGTTTACGCTGCACTCCGCGAGGCCTACGAACGCAAGTGCGAGAAAATCGCGCGCATGGCCTACCCACAGGTCAAGCACGTCTTTGAAACCATGTCTCAACAATATAAGAACATCGTTTTCCCGCTCACCGATGGCCGCAGCCAAATGCAACTCATCGTCAACCTCGAAGAAGCTTACCAAAGCGAAGGTCGTGTCATCAGTAAATACTTTGAGCGCAACGTATTACTGAGCAAAATCGACGACGAATGGAAAGAACACCTCAGAGAAATGGACGACCTCCGCTCTGCAGTGCGCAATGCCCAATACGAGCAAAAAGACCCACTTGTCATCTACAAATTGGAATCCTATGAGCTCTTCCGCAGCATGCTCAATCGCCTCAACGAAGAAGCGCTAGACTTGCTCATGCGCATGGACGTTCCCTTAGAGCAACAAATCCAAAGCACCAACCAAGAAGATCACCAAAACAACTACGACAAAGCCCAAACGAACAATCAAGAGGCCATCGCCAATTCGGCGCCAGCAGCAAGAGAAGTCGAGAAAAAGCAACCCGTAGTAGCGGAGGTGAAAATCAACCGCAACGACCCTTGCCCATGCGGTAGCGGTAAGAAATTCAAACAGTGTCACGGACAATAAATGCAGGCAATACAAATTGGCATTGTCGGTTCTGGTAAAGTTGCACAAACCTTGTTGCGCTTGGCAAATGCAGCCGGCATTCCAATTGCAGGTATCTATGCGCGCAACCAAGCGCTAACCGAGCAACTTGCAACAAAATACAATACCCAGTGCGTAGCGGAGCTTTCGGAACTCCACGCTGAGCTCATCTTGCTCTGTGTTTCTGACGACGCCCTACCCGAAATTATTGCGCAGTTGAAACCGCAGCAAATGGCAGCCTACACTGCGGGTAGCCCGAGCATCAAGCTTTTTGCGCACCAACAACTCGGCGTGTGTTACCCGTATCAAAGTATTTCCAAAGGTCGAGACCTCCTCGTTTCGGATATTCCCTTCATGATCGAAGGTAAAAACGACCTCGTACTGCAACGCATCAGCACCTTTTTACAACAACTAGGCGCCCAATTCCAAGTTTGCGGCTCAGCCCAGCGCGCTCAGTATCATTTGGCGGGTGTATTTGTCAATAATTTTGGAAACCTCTTATTGCTAGAAGCCAGCAAAATTCTCGGTGCAGCCAACCTAGACATGACACCCATTTATCCGTTGCTCAACGAAACCATCGCCAAAGCTATTTTGCTTGGCCCTGAGCAAGCACAAACCGGCCCAGCCCTGCGCCACGATCAAAATACCCTTGATCGCCACCGCGCAGCACTCAATCCAGAACAATTAGCGGTCTACGATTGTCTGACCAAAAGAATTCAAGATCTCTTTTCACATGCTTAGCTACAAACAAAGACTAAACGACATCACCACCTTTATTTTTGATGTCGACGGCGTATTTACAGACGGCAAGGTCTACCTCATCAATGACGAAATCGTACGGGCGGTCAATTCCAAAGATGGTTACGCCGTGCAATATGCCGTTAAGATGGGCTACAAAATATTTTGCATCACCGGAGGGTCATCGCCAGAAGTGAAAAAAAGATTAATGGGTTTGGGTGTGCACGACGTCTATTTGGGTGCCCACAACAAACTCGAACGCTACGAGCAAATCAAGGCGCAATACAACATCCAAGACCACGAAATCGCGTACATGGGTGACGACATCCCAGATATTCCTGTTTTGCGCAAAGCAGGCGTTGCTGCGTGTCCGCAAGATGCCGTGAGCGATGTCAAGGCCAGTGTTCACTACCAAAGTCCATTTTTAGGGGGTAAAACCTGCGTGCGCGACCTCATCGAGCAAACACTCCGCTGCCAAGACAAATGGCTCAGTGAGTTGGCCTACGAGTGGTAAGCCAATAGTTTTTCAATTCTGAGGCCAAGCGCAACTGATTGGCTGTGCGCCTGAGGTTATGCTCCTCGTCCTTGACTTTATAATAGCGGTCGTCTTCTAAGAAATCTGTCAAAAAGCGCAGTGCTTGTACTAAAATCACGCCCCTAGCAGCCGTGTAGAGCTTGGCTTCATCTACCGCAAAAGCCGCCACCAAAACTTCAAAAATTTCTTCCTTGAACAACTGCGCATGCTCAGCTGCGTCTTCTCCATGACTGCAAAAAGAACGGATCATGTCGCCATAATCGTAATAGGGGCTTCCGAGCTGAATGGTGTCCCAATCGATGAGTGCCCTCACTTGCTTGCCATTTGGATGGAACAAAAAGTTGCCCAATTTTGGGTCAGCATGGATCAAGACCTGCTCTGCTTCATCAGATAGCTGTTTCCAAGCCAAGAGTGCTGCCCAATCTGCTTCTAATTTTGAAATGAGCGCTGCGGCCTTTTCCTTTCTCGGTTCACGCGCCAGTGATTTGGCATTTTCAAAAGCTTGCAGCCGAAAATCAACGTCCAAAAAATGTGCGATTGGCGCCTGCCAATCTGCTGCCGAAACGGACTGAAGTGCCTTGTGAAATGAGCGTAGCCCAGCTGCTGCAAGCTCCGCGTTTTGAGCCGTAACTGTTGCTAACGTCTTGCTGGGCGAAATGGCTTTCAGTAAGCGATACGCTTTGTCTTCTAACTGCAGCAAAGCGGAACCTTCTTTGGTGCTGATGTATTGAAGCGGAACTAAATCGGGGAGTTGTATGGATAAAGAAAGCGTCACTAGTTGCGCTTGCAGCACAAATGGCGCTTGAAAAACAGCTGTATTGATTTCTTGCAGAATGAAGTCAGCGGTAGTGCTTCTTACCAACCAGGTCTGATTGATCAAACCTTCGGTAATCAGCACAACTTGAGAAGGAGAAAGTTCCCAATGCGTCTGCAACAAACTTCTTATGTCCATAAAGGGAATTCAAGTGAATACTGCGTGCCTTCAAGTGCACGGATTTTTGCTTGGGCAAGTGCCAAATCTGCGGCATACGTGATGCCAAACCAAGCCGATGGCATACCCTCTAGTTTGATTTGAATGCTACCCTCCTCGATCATTTCATGCAGCACCTTAGGGAGGTATATCTCGATTTGTTCGTTCCCTTTATGGCAATCCAAAAATGCCTGAACTTTAGAAGCTAAATGCGCTAAGAAGGTACCCGATAGCAACCAGGCGTTCATTGAAATCAGTGTATCTGAAGGATAAACACGCCCGTGTTCATCGGTGATCAAACCATTTTTATTCTCTAATTTCAATACTTCTTCTATCGCGCTGAGATAGGCATTTTGGCTTTGACAAATACCTCTCGCCACAGGCCCATGCGGGCTAAGTGTTGGGCCAAGTTCAAAGGCCAGCGCTGCAGCTGCAACACCGTCTTGTACCAACTCCATGGCGCGTTGGCAAATAGACGGCCCGTAGTAATCGTCTGCATTGAGCACCAAAAAAGCGCCCTCCCATTTGCCGTGCAAGAAATGCAAGGCATGGGCAGTGCCCCACGGTTTGGTGCGGGTTTGTTCTTGAATGATGATTTCATAGCGCTGCGCGTGCATCCAACGATTGAGTTGTTGGGACACTATTTCTTGCATACCGGGCCGAACAATGATAAAAACCTTCTGAAAACCGGCTTGCATGGCGTCGTAACAAGCGTATTCAAAGAGAAAATGCCCTTGCGCACCAAAAGGTTCTATTTGCTTGGCGCCGCCAAAACGCGAACCTAGGCCACCCGCCAAAATGACTAACGCGGTATCAGTAGTTTGCATCGAAGCCAAAAATAGGTTTGCGTGTTTTCCAGGTGCCTTTCGTGAAATCAGGAATGTCTTGAGGGGCACCATTTTCGGCAATCGACTTTTCACTGAGCGGCGTAATGGCATACCAAGCAGCTAAATCATAGACGTCCAGCGGAAAAGGTTGATTTTGCTTGATGCACTCAATAAATGCGTTGTCTACAAAATAATCCATGCCACCATGGCCAGAAGATTCGGCAGCGGCGGCATTTTGCTTCCACAATGGGTGGTCGTGTGCCTCGAGCCAAGATTTCGTGTTGTCCCAGCGGTGCGAATGCTTCATGGCGTCTTCAAAATAGATGTGGCCTTGTTCGGGGTCGCCCCAGCCGAAATCTTGCCAAATGCCTTTTGTTCCTTGCACCCTAAAACCTAAATTATAAGGGCGCTGCAAGCTGGTGTCGTGCGTCAGGATGATGGTTTCACCATTGGCACATTGCAAATGGGTAGTCACGACATCGCCTTGCTTGAAAGTAATTTGCGCGTTGGGGTGATTTTCACCGCCCTTCGGATGCTTGACAATATATTCGTGTAGGCCGCGCGCTTTGCTCGAGAAGGAACTGAGGCGCACCAACCGGTTGCCGCGGTTGAGGTCGAGCATGGTAGCGACGGGCCCTAAGCCATGTGTGGGGTAAAGTTCTCCGTTGCGGTTCAGGTAATGATTGGTGCGCCATGCGGCTTCACTGTATCCTTTTTCACCGAATTCCACACCCGAGTTGTAGGCGCTTTTGCCGTCGTTGAAGAGCACGCCGCGCAGGTCGTGTTCGTAGCCGCCTTGTGCGTGTACGATTTCACCAAAGAAGCCCATGCGCACCATATTTAGAATGGCCATCACGTCGCGGCGATAGCATACGTTTTCTAATGGCATGATGGGTACTTTAGTTTGTTCGGAGGTCTTGACATAAGCCCAGCAATCTGCTAATTTCATGGCGCCCCCTACTTCCATCCCTACAATTTTACCCGCTTTCATGGCAGCAATGCCATGTGGCAAATGCCATTCCCATGGAGAAGAAACGAATACGGCGTCGATATCTGTTCGGGCGAGTAAGTTGTGGTAATCTTCAGGGCCATTTTGATAAACTGCAGGCGCAGGACGCCCGGCTTTTTCAATTAAAGCCAACGCATCTTTGATCATGCGCTGATTGGGGTCTGCAAGCGCAATGATATCTACATCTGAGCGCTTGAGCATTTCTTCTATGTGTGTTTGGCCGCGAAAGCCCGTTGCTATAAAGCCCAAACGAACGCGCGTTTTGCTGCCCGCATCAAAAGAAAGCACTTGTTGAGGGAGCAACAAAGCACCGGCACCAACAACACTTGTTTTTTGGATGAAATCTCTTCTTTTCAAGTTTTTTTTCTTGAAAGATAAAAAAAAGCCGCCTTTTACAGCGGCTTCTTAGGCATAAAATGTACCTAAAAACTACTTGGTAAAGTCAAGATTGTACACAACGGATGTCCAAATGGTATGATTTCGCTCCATTTGAACCCCATTCGCTTTAATGACAAATTGATTCAAGTAACCCAACTGGATATTCAAATTTGAGTTAAACTTATAGCCAACAGCGGCAATGAAGCGATTTTGGTCCAAGATGTTTTTAGCTATTCCCTTGCCAAAACCGAGAAAAACCTCATCATTGACGTTCATAAAGAGCCCTTTTCCTTGTGCGAGGTAGGTTTTTTGCAAAGGAATAATGCATTGCGCGCGGTAACGAATGCGCTGGCGAAATAAGGTATCGATCCAGCGCTGCTCCAAGCGGTAACGGTGCTGTATTTGAATGGAGCCATACTGCGCCTTGAGGTTCACTTGTTGCCACAACCTTTGCTCCTGCGTTTTGGCAGCAAGCGGTTGTGAACCGTAAGGATAGGTAATGAGCCAACCATAACCTCCAGAAAAAGTACAGTTGGGGTTCAAGCGGTAATCAAGACCTACTCGGGCCAAAGACTGCTGCCAATTGGCAAAACCGTCCGCTCTGCGCCATTGATATTCCGTATGTAAGTCCAATTTGCTATTGAGCTTGTGATTGCCTTGATACACCGCCCAACCATGGATTTGGTCGTCGATAGTGTTTTGAGCCTGACTGGCAAAACGCATAACAAGGCAGCATATGACTAAAATCTTTCTATTGATCATGCATTTTATCTGAGTTTTCAAAATTAGAAGAAGTAAAGAGTTATTCGCCAATGTGCGCGTGAGAATTTCACAGATTATCTATCTTTGCTTCTTATGCAATCAACAACAACTCTATCTAGCAAATCGCAAGCCTACATCGATTTAGAAGATCAGCATGGCGCCCACAACTACCATCCGCTTCCGGTTGTCCTGGAAAAAGGTGAAGGGGTCTATGTTTGGGATGTAGAAGGTAAGCGTTATTTTGATTTTCTTTCGGCCTATTCTGCCGTCAATCAAGGGCATGCGCACCCAAAAATTACCCAAGCGCTGATCGATCAAGCTCAAACACTAGCACTTACTTCGCGTGCTTTTTACAATAACTGCCTTGGCGACTACGAAAAATTCGTGACCAACTATTTCGGCTTTGACAAAGTACTTCCGATGAATACCGGAGCAGAGGCAGTCGAAACCGCCATCAAATTGTGTCGCAAATGGGCCTATGAAAAGAAAGGCATTGCCGAAAATCAAGCTCAAATTGTAGTTTGTGAGGGCAATTTCCATGGCCGCACCACCACTATTGTTTCCTTCTCCTCCGACCCAGACTCCAACAAAAATTTTGGTCCGTATCCGGCTGGGTTCATCTCCATCCCCTACAACGACATTACTGCCTTGGCAGCAGCTTTGGCACAACCCAATGTGGCGGGTTTCTTGGTAGAGCCCATTCAAGGAGAAGCAGGTGTCTACACCCCCGACGACGACTACATGCGACAAGCAAGAGCGCTTTGCACCGCGCACAACGCTTTGTTTATCGCAGACGAAGTACAAACGGGTATTGCGCGCACCGGCAGCCTTTTAGCGGTATGCGGCAACTGTAGCTGCGAAGCCAAATGCGAACAGCAAAGCGCCACCTATGCAAGACCTGACATCTTGATTTTGGGCAAAGCCCTTTCTGGAGGTGTTTATCCGGTCTCTGCGGTGCTCTCCGATAACCACATCATGATGGTGATCAAACCAGGCCAACACGGTTCCACTTTCGGTGGCAACCCCATTGCTGCTAAAGTAGCTATTGCGGCACTTACGGCTGTCGACGAAGAAAACCTCATCCAAAATGCCCGTCAGTTAGGCTCACTTTTCCGCAAAGAAATGCAGCGCGTCATCGATCAAATCCCTTTATTGGTAAAAGTGCGCGGCAAAGGCTTGCTCAATGCGGTGGTGGTCAACGACACCGAAGATTCAGACACCGCTTGGCGTTTGTGCGTGGCCCTCAAAGAAAACGGTCTTTTGGCTAAGCCTACCCACGGCAATATCATCCGCTTTGCGCCACCGCTGGTCATTACAGAAGCGCAACTTCTAGAGTGCGTCGCTATCATCGAAAAAACAGTTCAACATTTCACTAAATAAATATACTTTGGCACAACCTATCAAATTTGGAACCGATGGCTGGAGAGCTATCATTGCTGCAGACTTCACGGTAGCAAACGTAGCGCGCGTTACCGAAGCAACCGGTATTTGGCTCAAGGCAGGCTTTGAAAACCCTACGGTTGTTATTGGCCACGACTGCCGTTTTGCCGGCGAACTCTTCATGGAAACAGCTGCTAAAGTTTTGCTGGCGCAAGGCATTCAGATCAAAATGGCCCGCGGGTTTGTCTCTACACCCATGATTTCCTTAGCCGCCAACCAATTGGGCTGTGAAATCGGCATTATCCTGACTGCCAGCCATAACCCACCGTCTTACAACGGATTCAAACTTAAAGCCAAATTTGGCGGCCCATTAGAGCCCGAAAAAGTTAATGAAGTCGAAGCCCTGATACCAGACACTTGCAGCATCGATTTTGACGCAATTGACCTCGAAGCAGCGCTGCAAACGGGCCAACTAGAGCTCATCGACATCGAAACTCGCTATATCGACCACGTCAAAGCCAACTTTGACCTCGCTTCCATACGCAACTCTGGCCTCAAACTCATGTACGACGCCATGTACGGTGCTGGTCAGCGCGCTTTGCCTTTGGTTTTACCTGAAGTCGAATTGCTGCATTGCGACCCCAACCCTTCCTTTATGGGTACGGCGCCTGAGCCGATTGCCAAAAACCTACAAGAATTAGCGCAAACCATCCAATCCCGCGGCGACATCGCTTGCGCATTGGCAACCGACGGCGATGCCGACAGAATTGGTCTGTACAACAGCCACGGCGAGTTCGTCGACTCTCACCACATCATTTTGCTTTTGATCCATTACATGGTCAAATACAAGCAAATGACGGGCAAGGTAGTCATTGCATTCTCCGTTACCCCACGCGTCGAAAAACTCTGCCAACACTACGGCCTTGAACTTGAAGTCACCAAAATTGGCTTCAAAGAAATTGCCAGCATCATGATCAAAGAAGATGTATTGTTGGGCGGAGAAGAATCTGGAGGCATTGCCGTCAAAGGGCACATCCCAGAGCGCGACGGTATCTGGATGGGCCTCATCATTTGGGAATTCATGGCCAAATCAGGCAAAACCCTCGACGAACTCATCGACGAAGTCTACGCCATTGTTGGTCCCTTCCAATTCGAGCGCAACGACCTCCACATCACCGAACCCCTCAAGCAAAAAATCATTGCCAACTGCAAAGCCAATGCCTACAGCGCTTTTGGCAACTACAAGGTACGCGAAGTACAAACGCTCGACGGCTTCAAGTACTTCTTTGACGACCAACGTTGGGTCATGATCCGCCCATCAGGAACAGAACCTGTTCTCAGAACCTACGCAGAAGCACCAACTTTGGAAGAAGTCAGGGCAATTTTGAAAGTAACTGCTGATACCATTTGTAACTAAAAGACTGCAAGATATACGGATAAGCCCTTCAAATTGGAGGGCTTATTTTTGTACCTTCAAATCAAAAGCGCTAACTTTATATTTACAAATCATACATATGCAAGTCTTTACTAACTCACTTCCTGATACTTTGTTCGAAGCCCTCTCTAGCAAAGCGGCAGAACTCAAGGTTCCTAAAAACAAAATCATTGAGAAGGCACTCGCACTTTATTTAGAGCAACTTAGCAAGGCGGCATATATCAAATCGTATCGCCAAATGTCGGAAGATACCGATGTTTTACAATTAGCTGAGGAAGGGATGCAGGTTTACTACAATCAAATCAATTAATTAAAAGAAATCCTAACTTATTAACCCAACGCTACGTCCAAGATCATCATCACCAAAAAGCCACCAATGAAACCCAAGACCGCTACGTCGGTATATTTATCTCGTTGGGTTTCTGGTATGACTTCCTCTACCACCACAAAAATCATGGCGCCTGCGGCAAAGGAGAGCGCAAAGGGTAAGATAGGTTCCATGTAAATGACCGCCATCGCGCCTATGACACCCGCAATTGGCTCTACAATAGCCGAAAGTTGGCCGTACATAAAACTTTTCATGCGACTCGCTCCGGCGCGCCTGAGGGGCATGGCTACTGCGAATCCTTCTGGGAAGTTCTGGATTCCGATACCGATGGCCAAAGCAATGGCACCGGCAATTGTAGCGCCTTCCATGCCGTTGGCTGCAGCACCAAACAACACGCCCACCGCCAAACCTTCTGGAATGTTGTGGAGCGTAATGGCCAATACCAACAGGGTGGTTTTGTGTAATTGGGTTTTGACACCTTCGGTTTCGTGTTCATTGAAATTGATGTGGAGATGCGGCAGTTTTTTATCCAAGAAGAACAAAAACATGGCGCCGGTCAAAAAACCGACGGCAGCTGGCATCCAAGATGCGTTTGGGTATATCCGTTCAGAAAGCTCGATGGAAGGCAACAACAAAGACCAAAAACTGGCTGCCACCATGACGCCACCCGTAAAGCCGAGCATGCCATCGAGTAGGCCCCGATGCATGTTTTTGAAAAAGAAAACAAGACTAGCACCCGCTGCCGTCACCAACCAGGTGAAGGTGGTGGCTAAAAATGCGGCAAAAACAGGATCAATATGGGTAAAAAAATGTTCGAGTTGTTGCATGGTCTTACAAAGTTAAAAGAATCTCGATACCAACTCATCAACTACTGATCAATCAAAGCCGAGCGTTTTGGCGTTATTGCGCAGCGAGGTGGCCACGGCTGTACCGAAATCGTCGGGTTTGGCTTGGGTTGTTTTGGCGTTTTCAGCTTCGATGTACTTACTGCGCGCTGTCTCCAAACGCGCCATTTCTTTTTGAATTGCGCTGCGCTCCTCAGTTTTTTGCTTGACAAATGCCTGGCGCTGATCCACGCTCATGCCTTTCATTTCAGCCGGCAACTCCTCCTCTTTGAGCAAAGCAATTTTCGTTGAATCGGCTAAATTGGCATCCACAATATCCCATTTTTCATTTTTATAACTCGACTTAGACTTCACTAAATAACGCTCAGTTTCGACGGATTTTGAAATACCCCATGCATTGGCATCCTGAGATAGTTGCTTGGACTTCGATTCAATTGCCACGGATCCATAACCGATGTAGGTGTTGTTCAGTAGGCGATTTTGCTCGATAATTTGGTCGTCAAATGGAGTTTCAATTTGTTTAATGGCAGCATCTGAATTAATGTTGAAAAAATCTCCTTTAGCGCATTCGGCACCTTCTTTCCAACCTAAATTGATGCCTTGCATTCGGTCTCCACAAAAAATAGTGCTTACCAAAACGTGTTTCTCGGCAGCTAGTTCGCAAGCAACAGCTGTTGAAACAGATCCTTGCTTAAAAGATTCATTGCCAGCAATATAAATCAATTTAAGATCTTGTGGGCTATTGGACCAATTGAGTTGTTTGAGCGAAGCAACAATGACTGCAGGACAATATTCTTCGCCACCACTGGTGCGCAGGCCAAAGAGTTTTTCAGAGACCAAATCGAGGTCTGTTGAAAAATCGAGTTGCTTTCGGATGTAGTTTTGAGTAGCTGAAATAGTGGAATTGCCGTAGTCGTACATGGCAATTTCTAAGGTAACCGGAGCGCCTTGATAGGTCAGTGTGGAAGCTTCATTGACGATGGCCCAAATGCGGGCTTTCGCCTGATTGAGCAAACCATCCATGCTATTTGAAGTATCGAAAAGAATGACGAGTTGTACCTTTCTTTGTGCGAAAGTCTGCAGCGAAAAAGAAAGAAGTAAGCAGAGTAAAAAGCGTTTTTTCATGGATAAATTTTGGCTCACACAGCCAAAATGATGCCAAAAATCCTATAAATCAAAGTATTGCAAGGCCAGCTTGTAGCTATCCAAGCCGAAACCAAAAATACAACCTCTGCAAACAGGTGTCAGTAAGGATTCATGCCGAAAAGATTCGCGCGCAGCGATATTTGAAATATGGACTTCAACCACTGGCGTTGAAATAGACGCAATGCAATCGCGCAAGGCAACGCTCGTATGGGTATAGCCACCTGCATTCAAAATGATACCGTCGGCAGTGGAATTTTGAAGTTGGTCAATGAGTTCCCCTTCTATGTTTGACTGAAAATAAGTCAATTCGTGTGAAAAGCCTTTTTTAAGTTCGTCGAAAAACGCTTCAAAGGTGACATTGCCATATATTTGTGTTTCACGGGTGCCGAGTAAATTCAAATTAGGACCATTGACAATAAGCAACTTCATAAGACATGCATTGGGAGCGCTATATTAAGGATTTTGTTTCATACCTGAAAATTGAAAAGGGTTTGGCCAACAATTCTATTTTGGCATATCAGCGCGACGTTGCGCTTTTAGCCGCCTTTTTTGAAGAGGAAAAATGCAAGCCCGAACAAGTTGCCTACGAACAACTCAAAACCTTTGTGGCGCATCTCTACGACCTCGGTTTGGCAGCGCGCAGTCAGGCGCGAATCATTTCCGGGATCAAGCATTTTTTCAAGTTCCTCATTTTGGAGCGCTATATCCAAGCAGACCCCTCTGAGTTACTCGAGCAGCCCAAACTAGGGCGCAAACTTCCAGAGGTGCTCGAAATTGAAGAAATTGACGCCCTTTTAGCGGCCATAGACCTCAGCAGTGCAGAAGGCCAACGCAATCATGCCATGTTAGAAACGCTCTATAGTTGCGGCTTGCGGGTATCGGAACTCATTGGTTTGCGTTTTTCAGATTTGTATTTCGACGAAGGGTTTGTCCGCGTCATTGGCAAAGGCAATAAAGAACGTTTGGTGCCGGTATCTGAACAAGTCATTTTTGAAATCACGAACTACACCCGACAAAGTCGTTTGGAAGTGCCCATTAAGGCCGGACAAGAACACTTTATTTTTTTAAATCGGCGCGGACATCAGCTCACACGCGTCATGATTTTCACCATCATTAAGCAACTTGCCCAAAAAATGGGGCTCAACAAACAAATTTCTCCGCATACTTTTCGACATAGTTTTGCAACACATTTAGTGGAAGGCGGGGCCAATTTAAGGGCAGTTCAGGAGATGCTCGGACACGAATCTATCACCACCACAGAGATTTACACGCATCTCGACCAACGCTTTTTGCGCAAGGCCATCCTGAATCATCACCCTAGAAATCAGGTGAAATGAGTGCGATTGTTGAAAAAGGCTGCTATTTTGTGAATAATGGATTTGTAGTATTGTAAAAAGTTGTTATCTTTGCATCCGCTTTTGTAATTACACGTAATAATTTAGACATGTCACGAGTTTGTCAGTTAACAGGAAAGTCAGTGATGGTTGGAAACAACGTATCTCACTCTAATCGCAAGACCAAGCGTCGGTTTTATCCGAACTTGCTCACGAAGAAGTTTTTCATTCCTGAAGAAGATAATTATATCACTTTAAAGATTTCTGCTGCTGCATTGCGCACCATCAATAAGAAAGGAATCTCTGCTTGCTTGAAAGAAGCACGCCAAAAAGGATTTTTGAAATAACCTGTTGGGAAACAGAATAAACATTTAGAAAATGGCTAAGAAGAGTAAAGGCAACCGCATCCAAGTAATTCTAGAGTGCACTGAGCATAAAGAATCTGGTATGCCCGGTACATCACGATACATCACCACCAAGAACCGTAAAAATACGCCAGACCGTATGGAGATTAAGAAATTTAATCCCATCCTCAAGCGTATGACTGTCCATAAAGAAATTAAATAAGTAAGTCATGGCAAAGAAAGTAGTTGCATCACTCCAGAAAGGTGGAGGTAAAGAACATACAAAGGTGATCAAAATGGTCAAGTCTGAAAAGTCTGGCTCATACACCTTCAAAGAAGAAATCGTACACAACGACAAAGTTAAAGAGTGGTTTACCAAAGGCTAAACCGTTGTGCATTCCCTTTTAAAGCTTCCAAGTTGGGAGCTTTTTTTTTATCTTAGCAAATGGGCATATTTGATTTTTTTTCAAAATCTAAAAAAGAAACCCTCGATCCGGTTCAAAAAGAAACCCTCGATCAAGGCCTAGAGAAAACCAAACAAACTTTTTTCTCTAAAATCACGCGTTTGCTCGTGGGCAAAAGCCGCGTAGACCAAGACGTCCTAGACGAACTTGAAGAAATCCTCATTACGGCAGATGTCGGGGTAGAAACCACCCTCAAAATCATCGAGCGCATCGAAACGCGCGTTTCCAAAGACCGCGTCATCAATTCAGAAGAACTCAACCAAATTCTACGCGACGAAATCATCGCACTATTAGAAGAGAATGCCGCTAATTTTGAAGGCAAGCTCAAAATAGACAAACCTTCAGACGGCAACCCTTACGTACTCATGGTGGTTGGCGTAAACGGCGTGGGTAAAACCACTACCATCGGAAAGCTCGCCTATCAAATGAAACAAGCTGGCTTAAAGGTCGTTTTGGGTGCTTCTGATACGTTTAGAGCTGCTGCTGTAGACCAACTGATCATCTGGGCAGACCGCGTGGGCGTACCCATCGTACAACAAGGCATGGGCGCAGACCCCGCAAGTGTAGCTTTTGACGCCTTGCAATCTGCCAAAGCACAAGGAGCAGATGTCGTGATCATCGATACCGCTGGGCGCTTACACAACAAAGTCAACCTCATGCAAGAACTTTCCAAGATCAAGCGTGTAATGGATAAAGTGGTGCCAAATGCCCCTCATGAAATCCTATTGGTTCTAGACGGCTCAACGGGCCAAAATGCCTACGAACAGGCCAAGCAGTTTGCCCAAGCCACAGACATCAATGCACTTGCTGTTACCAAACTAGACGGCACAGCGAAAGGCGGTGTGGTCATTGGCATCTCAGATCAGATGAAAATTCCGGTCAAATACATTGGCGTGGGTGAAAAAATGGAAGATCTCCAGCTTTTTGACCGCAAGGCTTTTGTAGAAACCCTTTTCAAGTAGCCATTATATCAACTGCTGCGCTACGTAAGTTGCGTACTGGCCATTGAGCGCCATGAGCTCGTCGTGCTTGCCTTGTTCCGTGATTTGACCATCTTGCAAGACCAAAATTTGATCGGCCTGACGGATTGTAGACAAACGGTGGGCAATTACAATAGAGGTACGACCCTTCATCAGCTCTTCTAAGGCCTCTTGAACGAGTCTTTCTGAAGTGGAGTCTAGTGCAGAGGTTGCTTCGTCTAGAATCAAAATGCTCGGATTTTTGAGAATTGCCCTTGCAATAGCGATGCGCTGTTTTTGACCTCCTGACAGCTGAATACCGCGATCACCTACTTCTGTATTTAATTGTTCGGGGAAGCCAACAATGAATTCCCAGGCATTGGCTTTTTTCGCGGCCTCGATGACTTCTTGTTCGGTAGCGTCCGGACGACCAAAACGGATGTTTTCTAAAATGCTGCCCGAAAACAAGAGCACCTCTTGGGGCACAATAGCCATTTGTTGGCGCAATTGATGTAAATCAAAAGAACTGGCCAATTCCGATCCAAAATAGATGGCACCCTGCGTGGGTTGATAAAATTGCAAAAGCAAATTAGCGATTGTAGACTTACCCGAACCGCTTTTACCTACGAGCGCCAAAGTTTGATTAGGAGCTAAAGCAAAGTTGATGCCCTTGAGCACTTCGATGTCGGCGCGCTGCGGATAACTGAATTGTAGGTTTTCAAAGCGCACAGAACCGTCGATATGAAGGGGCTCTTTCGCGGTATTGCTCAGCTTTTCGGTTTCTTCTTGGAGCAGGTCGAGTAAATTTTCGGTGGCACCCACTGCTTTTTGAACGCTGGCGTATAGATCGGGTAAAGATCCGATAGAGGCACCCATCATGATGGTGAACAAGACAAACTGATAAAAACCTTCCGCTGCCAACTCCGGATTAGGGCCTTGGGTCATGAGTAAGCCTTTCCAGACAATAAAGACAATGGCACCAAAAAGACAGAAGATAATGAAAGACACAAACAAGCCGCGCCAAATGCCGCTGCGCACATTGAGATCGCGCGTTTGCTGGGTGCTTTTATTATATTTAGAGAGCAAGAACCATTCGTTGGTGAAGGCTTTTACATTGGCAATTCCCGTAAGCGCTTCTTCTAAGATGGAATTGGAGGTGGCGATATAATCTTGTGCTTCTTTGCTGAGCTTGCGGATATAACGGCCAAAAAACACAGCTACAATGGCCATGACAGGCACAGTGGCGAGCATGATCAAGGAAAGCTTCCAGGAAATGAAAAACAAGAAAGCGATGCCGCCAAAAACAATGATGATCTGTCTGAAGAATTCGGCAATTGTGGTGCGGAGTACTTCTTGAATTTGCGCAATGTCTGAGGCTACCCGCGAAGTGAGCTCCCCTACCTTTTGGCGATTGAAAAAATCCATGGGCATATAGACCAAGCGCTCAAAAGCATCGTTGCGCATGTCGCGTAGGGCATTTTCGGTAACGTTGTTGAACAACACTACGCGAACAAAAGAAAATACACTCTGAAAAAAGAACAAAATAAAGAGCGCAAACGCGATTTGATCGACGTTGGAGAGGTCGATGAGGCGAATGGCTTGCTCTGGGTTAGAAGTTGCTCCTGAACTGCCCAAAAGCTTGCCCATTAGATAAGGAAAGACCAAACCAGCAGATGTACTGAGGACCAAGAAAATCCAGCCTATAAAGTACATGCCTGCGTAGGGCTTGAGGTACTTTAAAAAACGTGCAGCCTTGCGCCAGCTGTCTTTGGTTAATTTTACTTTGGGTTCTTTATTTTTCTTGGGTCTCATCATGGCTATGGCGCTTTGCACTACAAAAATAACTTGCTTTCTTGGGGCAATGGCTTTTTTTAACGATTTTTGTCGAAAGAATTTGAAATTCTAAAAAATATAGTATCTTTGCATCCCTAAAACATTACAAATAACGACACGATATGAAAAGAACGTTTCAACCATCGGTAAGAAAAAGAAGAAACAAACATGGCTTCCGTAGCCGTATGGCCACAAAAAACGGTCGTCGTGTATTGGCTGCGCGTCGTCGCAAAGGCCGTAAAGTCTTAACTGTATCTGACGAACCAATGCACAAGCGTTAATCTGTTCAGCAACTATAAACTTGCCCTGTCCTATTGGTCAGGGCTTTTTTTTGTCCTATTTTTCGGGCCCACCTTTTCCAAAGGTTATATCCCTTGACAAATCCTTAAGCCGAAAAACGAAAGCCATAAAAAAGGGCCGCTATGCGGCCCTTATGTCTTTCCAAAATTGTTGACTGATGGAAAGGAGGAATTATGCAGGAACTTTGGGAGCAGCAGCAAGAATGCTGGCATCGGTTTGTGCGGCAAACTTCTCGAAGTTCGCGACAAACTTAGCCGCTAAGCTCGCAGCAGTTTGATCGTAAAGGGTTTTGTCTGCCCAAGTGTTGCGCGGGTTGAGCAACTCTGCTGGAACGCCGTCGCAAACCGTTGGAAAGGAAAGTTCAAAGAAAGGCATTTGCTCATAAGCTACATTATTGAGCTTTCCGGTGAGCGCTGCGGTGATCATGGCACGTGTGTAAGAGAGCTTCATGCGCGAACCCACACCGTAAGAACCACCAGACCAACCTGTATTGATGAGCCAAACATTGATATCAGTACCCTCTAATTTTTCGCCGAGTAGTTTGGCGTATTGCGCGGGGTGCAAAGGCAAGAAAGCAGCTCCAAAACCAGCAGAGAAAGTTGTAGTTGGTTCGGTAATACCTACTTCGGTGCCGGCAACTTTTGCAGTGTAGCCAGACATAAAGTGATACATCGCTTGCGCTTTGGTCAGTTTAGAGATCGGAGGCAAGACACCAAAAGCGTCAGCGGTCAAGAAGAAGATATTCTTTGGTGCTGCACCAATTGAAGGTGTGGCAATGTTGTCGATATGATGAATAGGGTATGAAACGCGGGTGTTTTCGGTAATGCTGCCGTCGGTGTAATCTGGGGCAGAAGACTCTTGTGGGAACCCAACGTTTTCTAGCAAGGCGCCAAAGCGGATCGCATCGTAAATTTGCGGTTCTTTTTCGCGAGATAAATCGATGGTTTTGGCATAGCAGCCACCTTCGAAATTAAAGACGGTATTGGCGCTCCAGCCATGCTCGTCGTCGCCGATGAGGCGGCGATTTGGATCTGAAGATAGGGTCGTTTTACCCGTTCCGGACAAACCAAAGAAAATGGCGGTATCGCCGTCTTGGCCAATATTAGCTGAACAGTGCATCGAAAGCACGTTCTTTTCGTGAGGCAAAATGAAGTTGAGGGCAGAGAAAATCCCTTTTTTGATTTCACCGGTGTAGCCAGTACCTCCGATGAGGATCATTTTTTTGGTGAAATTGAGAATAGCAAAGTTGTGCTGACGCGTGCCGTCTATGGCAGGATCTGCTAAAAAGCTTGGCGCGCAAACGATGTGCCACTCGGGCGTGAAGTCTTCGATTTCGTTGGCCTCTAAACGCAAAAACATGTTGTGCGCAAATAAACTAGACCAAGGCAACTCAGCCACGACACGGATATTGGTGCGATAAGCAGTGTCAGCGCACGCATATACATCGCGCACATAAATATCTTGTTCTGCCAAATGTGCTTTCATGCGCTCGTAAAGTGCATCAAATTTTGCAGGTTCAAAACCAATGTTGACATCGCCCCACCACACAGCATTCTCTGTAACGGCATCGCGTACAATGAAGCGGTCTTTAGGGGAACGACCTGTAAATTCACCAGTTTCAATAGCGAGGGCTCCGGTATCGGTCAGCATGCCTTCACCCAAAATGATGCAGTCTTCGACGAGTTCTGCTGGGGTGAGATTCCAGAATTGGTCGCCTGTTTGAGACAAACCAATGCTTTCGGCGAGGTCGGCATTTTTTCCGAATTTTCCGTGTAATTCCATTTTACTTTTTTAAGAGTTTGACTCGGCAAAATTACGACGCTTTGTGAACCCAAATCATGATATATATTAGGTTTTTGTACACAGCACATGTTATTAAATGTGAAGAACTTAATTTGATTTTTTAAAGAAAAATGCGTATATTAAGGTAAGTGTCAGAACTACACTTTGTGTTTTGAAAAGCGCATAATTATAGCTAGTTTTGAAACAAATGACACGCATGCGCCTCTTCTCCTCCCTTATTGTAATATCGCTCCTCGGCTTTGCCTTGACGCGCTTTTATTCCGATCAAAAGACAACGGAAAATAAATCTAAATTCAAACATGAGCTCCCCACCAAATGGATAGGTGCCGCTTTTTCGGATTTGAACACCCAACAACAAACCCAACAAATTCAAGGATTTAGAAAACATATTGAAATTCTTAAAAACAACCAACAGGTGCTGCCCTTGGGACGTTTGGATCAAAAATT
Source organism: Crocinitomicaceae bacterium (assembly GCA_021738405.1). Taxonomy (GTDB): domain Bacteria; phylum Bacteroidota; class Bacteroidia; order Flavobacteriales_D; family Crocinitomicaceae; genus UBA952. The sequence goes on from JAIPCC010000002.1 coordinate 43,536, forward strand.
GGCTTGCATGGCGCTGGGTGGTAATTCTTCTGTATTCACGGAAACCCTCAACCTCTATGCCGACCGCATGGCCTTTTTTGCCGCTGACTCACTACAAATTCCGGCAGCAGTCTCTAAATTTTATGGCCTGACCGATCCAGAAATTTGCATATTTAGTTTACATGCAGCGGCTCCTCATAGTAACCATATCGAAAAATGGGCGGCTGAAAAAATTGAGCTCCTAGACAGCACCGATCAAAACATACTTGTCGTTTTTGGCGAGCATAAAATACTCAAGGATGTAGACACCTCCTTATTTGATGCCATCATTGTAGCGCACGAAAACCACCCGATTGCACAAGAACAAATTGCACAACTACTCATGGGTGGCAACAGCGCTGCTGGTATTCAAGCCAATGGCAGACTAGGCATTGCGCTGCCAGAAGAACTTGGGCTCGCCAGTAAAGACCTCCAACAACTTGATGTCATTGCACAAAAAGGAATCACCGCGGGCGCTTACCCTGGATGCCAGGTTTTGGTTGCGATAGAAGATAAAATCATTTGGCACAAGGCCTATGGAAAGCAAGGTTACGAAAGCAACGCAGCAGCAATTGATTTGCAGTCCATGTACGACATCGCGTCGGTCACTAAAATTGCCGCTTCTACCCTACTCGCCATGCAACAGCATGCCAAGGGTAAATTTGATTTAGACCGCAGCATTGGCTCCTATATTCCTGAAGTCACTGGCCAAACAGCATTTGGCGCACTCAAAATCAGAGAAATCATGGCGCATCAAGCCGGTCTCACCCCCTGGATTCCCTTTTACAAGAGAACACTCACAGACGGCCAATGGAAACCAACAATCTACCAAACAACTAAATCCGATGACTTTTCACTTGAAGTTGCCAAAGGAATATACATGCGCAAAGACTACAAAGACTCCATGTATGCGCAAATCATGCGCTCCGAACTTGGGCCCAAGAAATATGTGTATTCTGATCTCTGCTATTACTTCACACAACCCATTTTAGAGCGCCTTATCGGCGAAAGCCAAGCCAGTTATTTGCGCCGCAATATCTATTTGCCCCTCGGCCTCAACCGCATGCTTTACCAACCGCTGAAAAGTTTTGCAGACGCTCAAGTGGTGCCCACCGAAGACGATCAAGCCTATCGCAAACAATTGCTACGCGGTTACGTCCACGACCCCGGTGCCGCCATGCTAGGGGGCGTCGCAGGTCATGCAGGCGTCTTTTCAAACGCCTGGAGCCTCGCTCACATCATGCAACTTTTCCTCAACAAGGGTCAAATGGCCGGCATGAACTTCTTCTCTGAAGCCACTTATCAAGAATTCACCAAACAACAATACCCAGGCAACCGCAGGGCAGCAGGTTTTGATCGGCCCACAGCAAGCGGAGGCGGCACGTGTGATGTACTTGCCTCACAGCAATCATTTGGGCACTCGGGCTTCACGGGCACGCTGGCCTGGGCCGATCCCAAAAACAAAGTCATTTTTATCTTTTTGTCCAACCGCGTTCACCCTAGCCAAGACAACTGGAAACTTCGCGATCTCAATATTCGAACTGACATGCACCATGTGGTGTATGAGGCGTTGGCGAAGAGGAAGTAAAATTTTTACTAAGCGTTTTTTTTTGGGAATATTATCATTAATTTTCATGTTCCTACCAACATACTAATTCATTGCCAATGAAACGTTTAACACTACTGCTACCTTTTATACTCTTTGGTTGCGTTATCTCGACATATGAAAAACCAACAATTCGAAAATTCTCTGTTACTTATTGGAATTCACAATTAGGTGAATCATATGCGCAAAGAGCTTTTCAGGTCTATACTCTTATTGAACGCGATAAGGAAAAATTAATTTTTCTGGTAAATAGCAAATGGACCGATACCCTTTTTATCGATGGGGTGCAAGTAAGCGGCAAACTACATTCCCTTAACGCCCAACAATCGCATTTATATCAGTTCAATGGTGAAATCACTGAACCAAAATATAAGGTTCTTAAAATTGAAGGGATTGCCAAATTGACAAATGGCCAAGGCATTGAAGTAAATTATGTAATTCAATAACAACAAAGACACATGAAAAATAGTTTCCTTTCCCTTTTTGTTTTGCTCTTTTTAACAAGCCATGCTCAATTTGAGTTACGACCACAAATTGGCATCAAAGTGAGTACAGGCCCTGCCACTTATTACAATCCAAAAATCAGCAATATCGGTTTTGCCCATGACTATAAATATGGCCAGTCTTCTCAGATAAGCTTACTAGCAAGACAGCAACATAACAAATGGATCATTTCAGCGGGCCTGAATTACCAATATATGTTTTTTGCCTACCGTGGTGTAGGATTACCTCCTACATCGTCACTTTACTACCAGATTTATAATTCCAAAAGCACACAACACCTCGCACAATTACAAATTGGTTTTTCGCGTCGCTTTACACACGGATTTGAATTTGGATTAAACATCTTGCCTTCTTATCTCGTTGCAAGTACGGATACTTACACAATCGATAACTATTGGGAAGGAGATCGTGTAGATGCAGTTGAAAGAAATGCACCTGAATGGCGCAAAACTCAACTCATTGGCGGGCTGTCTTTTTCAAAGTATTTTATTTCCAAAAAAGAAAAGACTTCGCAGTTGTCTCTGGATCCGCAAATAGCTATTTACAATAATGGCGGATCCAATGTGTATAACCAAGCATTCTCCGACCTCACTGATCAAAAAACCCGATTCGTTTCTTGTCAGTTGTCTTATACGGTATTTTTTTAGTGCTTATCTCAGCACCAACTTCTTCACCCATTTTCTATTCTTATTCCGAAAATCTACTGAATATTCTTTGCTAGGTCTCGTTTAATTTTGGAGAAAAATAACTCCTATGCTAAAAGTACGTAATTTTGTACCTAAATCGGTACTCATGTTAAGCGCAACTTATTCAGAATTCAGAAAAGACCTCAAACAGTTCTTAGACCAAGTCATTACCAATGTGGATACCCTCATCATTCATAGAGGTAGCGGAAAAGCTGTTGTGGTCATGTCTTTGGAAGAGTACAACGCATTGTGCGCCACAAGTCATGAGCTCTCATCCATCAAAAATAAAGCACGTCTCGACGCATCAATTCAACAAATTGGTATGGGTATGATTGATTTTATCCCAGAATGAATATCAGTTTTACCCCAATTGCTTGGGATGACTACCAATATTGGTTGAGCCAAGACAAAAAGAAAATTGTCAAAATAAACCAACTTCTTAAGGACATTCTCAGAAATCCATTTGAAGGGATTGGCATGCCAGAACCTTTAAAATTTCAATATACTGGTTTTTGGTCGCGCCGAATCGATCAAAAAAACCGATTGATTTATCAAGTGCTGGATCAACAAATTATTGTTGTGAAGTGCCGGTATCACTATGACGATTGACCTACCTCAGCACCAACTTCTTCACCCAGTGCTGCGCACCTTGCGAAACATGCGCAAAGTAAACCCCCGGCGCTTGATCACTCAGATCAAATGAATGATCAGAAGAAAGCTCATCGAGTTCAAACACAGCAACTTGCTTGCCTTGTTGGTCAAGAATAAAGATTTGCACGGGCTCTGCACTGATGCTTGAAACCTGAAAAATTCCGTTTGAAGGATTAGGAAAAATGCCAATTTCGGTGGCTGAAACCAAAACTTCTTGAATTCCAACATACTGCCCATCTGAATGATACCCTTCAGGGTTGGTGCGGTAGGTGAAGAAATAACGGGTGCCATCTGTTTGGATGCCTTTACCGGCGAAGAGCAGGTCTCCATCTTCCATTAATTCCATTGCATAAATATTATTTTCAACATTCGCATCAATTGTAAAGAACTTGAAATCAATCAGGGTGCCATCAGATTGATACCTTGCTAAAAACTGCCTTTGCTCTGCTGGGTTAAATCGGTATTGATAACCCACCAAATAGATGATTCCTGAATTTTCATCAACGCGCAACTTCGCTACTTTATAGGTCCAGACATCAGACAAGGTGGTCATTGCAACATCCCAGACGATATTCAAATTTGCATCGAGGTAAGTGAGATGCGGCACATAATTGACTTCTGTCGAAGACGATCTTTGCTTCACGGCGAGTATAAAGTCATTGTTGAATTTTTGCACATCGATTAACTTGATGTCTGAATAACCTGTGTTTGGATTGATGAGCTCCGAATAAATTTCTTTTGATGTAAAAATGGTTTGTCCTGCCCAATGCCAAAGTACTGGAGCAAATCCAGCTGGGGTTGTTCCTGCAGTTGAAAGTTGTCTTGATATGGTGCCAAAAGTGAGCATCTCATTATTGAATGCAAAGGTCTTGTGACTTGTGCAGGTGCTAATTGGGAGATTTAGAGTTGGACTGGGATTTGGGAAAGTTACCGTATTTTGAAGTTGGCCATTGTCGTTAAAAAACAAGGTAGCTGCCAGGATCGTATCTATACCCTTGATGCCGTTTGCTGCATTTAAATTAGTTGCTACACGGTTGAATTTTTCAATACGCACATAGGGGAACGGAAGAAATGCAACACTATTGGCGCTTCCGTCTGGATTGATGCGCGTAAATTTGATGGAATCATCTTGGTAATTATCAAAGGCCATGAGCACTTTATCATCAGCTGTTAAACTGATGCCTCGGGTTTGTGATTTTTTATCCTCGAAGTAATCCCAAGTGAGTGTGCTGCTTTGCTTATTGATTTTGATGACTGTTGTTCTCAACATCAGTCCGTCTTTATTATTTCCAGAAAGGAGATATGAATCATTGGTTTCGGCAATATGTAAAGGTTCAAAGCCATTATTGGCAGTTCCAAAAACACCGAATGTAGGCGTTTCGTAATAATACCTCACCCCTCTCAAGTCTACAGGATTTTGAGCAAAAGAATGGATCGCAAGGAGTACAAAGAAGAAAAGTAGTTTATTTTTTTTCATGGGATGGTATTGAAAGTTGGTTTCACTAACAATACGAGAAATGCGCACTTTTAGAGGGGGCTTCGAATTCTACTCGCCAAAGAGCATGAAAAAGCCCTGCTTGAGTAAGAGTGGTTTTTGCAGCAGATTTTAATAGACCCACAGCAATCGTTCGGAAACTCCGCGATCTCAATATTCGAACTGACATGCACCATGTGGTGTATGAGGCGATTCAAAAACGTAAAAATTAGTTGTACTTGTAAGTCTCCTCTTGTGCAATCAGCTGCTCTATATTTTTGAGCACATGATTCATGTAGCGCTTCCAAAAAATCTTTGCAAATAACCATTGAAATGGAGCCAAGAAAATACCGTTCGCTTTAAGGGTATAGGTATATTCAATTTGAATGAGCTCTTGTTGAATTGGAATTGTTTTCCAGATTCCTTCAAATTCATAAAATCCTAACATCCATGTTTGAAAGTCATTTACTTTAATTCGCCAGTATTGATTTTCTTCCCGTTCAAGCACATGATCTTTTGAAACATAGCCCCCTTTTTGAGTCCATGAAGGAGCAGCAAATACTTTTTTAGTGGAGCCAATTTGTCCCCAATGCTTATCTTCAGTGCAATGTGTTATTTTGGGCATCAACCCATATCCAGTATGCACCTTTGCTACATCGACTAACATTGGTATTTTAAAAGCGCGCTCTATAGCACAATTATACAGCGCGGTAACTTTTACTTTGTACTCCATTACTGATTCACAAAATAAATCGAATTGGCTACCATGAGTTTGCCGCTTTCCCAGAAACCGCGAAAGAGTGGGTTGTCGATGAAATAGACAATTGTGCCGCGGCCGTAAGGTACAGATCCGGCGATGTGGGCTTCGGATTGCTGTGCTTTGACGCGTGCGCCTACAAAACCATTGACCGCAGTTGCGTTTTTGGCTAAGGCAAAGGCGGGCTTGCCATCGATTTGATAAGCTGTGGCGCCCTGGCGCAAGGTGTAGTAAAAGTCATAGCCGAATACCATTGGGTTGCTTTGATCAATGATACAAGGGTAGATTGCGCCGGTAATGGCATCAGAAATTTCATCGCGCTCTTGGTTGGCGTAATTGACAGGGGTTGGGGCGCCGGCTGTGCTTTCCTTGTGCTTGATACCAAAGCCTTGGTCGGCAGCAAGCGCATCGATGGCGCCACCAATTACGACTAAAGTGCCTCCCTTACGCACCCAAGAGTTGAGCGCATCATTGCCCGCAATGTCATAGCCGCCTTCTGGTACAAAAAGTACATCTAGGTCGGCCAGGGCACTGCCGAGGTCATCCTCAAAAATAAGGTGGGCAGGTTTTGTGAGCTGCTGTTCGAAGAAATGCCAAATTTCACCAACATTGAGCGAGGAAAAGCTGTCGCCGGCTAAGATACCCACGCGCGGATTCGGCACCATTTTAACCGACGAAGAACCAAAGTCAGTGCCGCTATCTACCATTCCTGTCAGCAGGCCTTTGATATCGACATCATAGCGCGCCGCAAAATCATTCACGATTGCATGAAAATCGGGGCGTTTGTTTTCGCCGGTTAGCAACAAGAGCGTTCCGGGCGCATAGGTTTGGCCGGCCAATTTGAAGCCTTTCTCGTGAAAATAAACTTTCAAGCCCGCCTGTTGCACCGCATTCAAGAACTGCGCTGTCCGCAGAGATTCCCAACGAACGGCATAGGCCATAAAGCCTTCTGTGGCAAGAAAATCAGATTTGGGTGCGGGCACCGGAATGAATGGTGTGGCCTTGAGGATTGTTTCGACTGCAAAGCCATCAATTCCGTAGGCATGTGGGAGGGTCCAAGCGGTGATGTCGTAGGTCATGCTATCAGACAACTTGGTGCGCGGTTCAAACAAGACCGATACCAACGTACCTTTTTCTTGTTTGGTGGATACCACAACATCGCCAATTTCCAGTTTGAATCCTTCCACCAAGCCCGAACTGTAATGATAGCCCTTGGTGCTGATCGCCTGCGTGCTTGTGGTAATGACTTGCCATTCAATATTGTTTTTGCCGAGTAAATCGAGGATCGGATTCACCTTTGCTTTTGTTCCACGCAACACATAAGAATTGTATTTGTAAGTCTTCTCTTTGCGGAATTTTTGATACTCAGCAACTAATTTTTGTGCATTTCGCGCACTCGTTTCAACTGTAGAAAGCCCTGTAGTGACATGATGCGCCACCCGATCGGCTAAACTTAAGGTATCGCCAACTTGGGTGATGACAGCAAGCCCAGCACGGCCGCTACCGCCTTGCTCGTAGGTCATGCCAATACTCCCGCTGTAGGTTGGGTAGGTGTCGCCGTAGCTTGGGTAGAGCAAGTCGAAGATCTCTTTGGAGAAGTACAACCAGCCTGCTTTGTCGAAATAACCTGCGTGGTTTTTGCCAATTTCTATTTGGAAATCGCGCTGCCAATCGGTGATGACCTCATGATAAGGCTCTGCAGCTGGTGGAAAATAATATGGTTCATTGATGCCCTGCTCGTGAAAATCTACGTGAACATGGGGCAACCATTGGTTGTATTGCTGACCGCGCGTGGCAGATTCAATTTGGGTCATCCAGGCCCAGTCGCGGTTGAGGTCAAAAAGATAGTGGTTGGGGCGCCCACCAGGCCAGGTTTCGTTGTGGCTGGCACTAAAGCGCTCGATATCTATCGGATTTGCACCGTATTGGTAATAAAAATTGACGTAGCGATCGCGTCCATCGGGGTTCAGACACGGATCCATAATGACCACGGTGTTTTCTAAATAGCCAATTTTATCGGTCAGTAAGCGATAAGCAGTTTCCATGGCGGCCTCCGTGCCAGAACTTTCATTTCCATGGACGTTATAAGATAGCCAGACGATGGCTAATTTTTCGTCGGGCGCTTGCGTAAGGTGTTTTTGACGGATTTCTTCTAGTTTTTTCAGGTTTTCTGGCGTACCGATATAAGCCAAAAGAAGGTCTCTTTTTTCGTAGGTCTGACCGATTTTGGTCACTTTGATATGACTCGGGAACGCTTTTTCTAAGGCGTAGAAATAATCCACAACGCGATGGTGACGCGTAAATTGCTCGCCAATGTTGTAGCCTAAAAATTGTTTGGGTGTAAAAGGTGCTTGTGCAAATAAGAGGAGCGCAAGGCTGTTGAAGAACAATGTGAGCAAAATCTTTTTCATGGTCATGCTTTAAATTAAGGTCAAAGATGTGGTTTTTCTTTGGCTAAATGAATAATTGCATCGCCTTTATAAACAACGGGGGCTTCGTTGATGCAAATGACGTAACCGGTTTGACTCGCTTTGATTTGCTTTTCGTATTTACCATAAGGGTCGGTAACGAGGGCGAGTACTTCCCCTTTTTGAACGTTGGTTCCGTTGGGTACAAAACATTGGAACATGCCACTCGAAGGAGCGCGCATCCATTTGTTTTCACCGATAAAAATGGGCTGACGGTCTTTGGAAATATCAATTTTGTAATTGCGCATGCCTAAATGGCTGATCACGCGCTTGAGGCCATTCAAGCCCTCCTCTACTACATTTTCTTCGATGTTTTTAGACTTCCCACCTTCAAAGAGCAAGAGCTTTTTTTGGCGCTTGACCATGCTCTCTCTAAGCGTTTTGGAAATCAGGCTGGAATGTAAAATAAAGGGCGGATTGAACACCTTAGCGAGTTCAACGCTTTCTTGATCTGAGAACACGCAGCGGATTTGCGGAAAATTATTGCGCTGCGCAGCACCTGTATGAAAGTCGATGATGTAGTCGCAGTGTGGTGCAATTTCTTTGATGAAATGATACGCAAACTGTGCAGCCAGTGAACCGTTGTGCGCGCCGGGGAAACTCCGATTGAGGTCGCGGCCATCTGGCAACTCGCGCTTGAGGTTGAGAAAGCCAAAAATATTGAAAATGGGCAGGCAAATAATGGTGCCCTTCGTGGGTTTGTTGAGTTTTTTGCGCAAGAAGCGGCGCACAATTTCAATGCCATTGAGTTCGTCGCCATGTAGGCCCGCCATGACCAAAACCGTGGGGCCGTCTTCTCTGGCGCGCTCTACCAGCACGGGAACTTGTATTGGGGTACGGGTGTGCAAGTGCGCCACCTCTAAATTGAGCTGAACGGCCTTACCTGGCAAAATTTCTTGCCCAAGTATGACCATTTTGCGGTGTTGGATCTTTCTAGCGCTTGACATTTTTCTCGATGTAGGCAATAATTTTGCCTGCGATATCTGTTTGGGTTGTTTTTTCGATGCCTTCTAGCCCCGGAGATGAGTTGACCTCCAAAACCAGCGGGCCGCGCTCAGATTGCAGTAAATCGACGCCCGCAACGCCTAAGCCCAAGGCTTTGGCAGCTAAAATGGCTGTGTATTTTTCTTCGGTAGTGAGTTCAATGACTTCAGAGCTGCCACCACGGTGCAAATTCGAACGGAATTCTCCAGGAAGACCCTGGCGCTTCATGGCTCCTACTACCTCGCCATCTACAACAAAAGCGCGGATGTCTGCACCCTTTGCCTCGCGGATGAACTCCTGAACAATTACCCTTGCTTTGAGGCCGTTGAAGGCCTCCAGTACGGATTGCGCCGCATTGAGGTTTTCTGCCAACACAACGCCCAAACCTTGGGTTCCTTCTAGTAACTTGAGCACTACCGGTGCACCACCTGCACTTTTTACGACATGCTTGACATCTTTAGAGTAATTGGTAAAAACAGTTTTTGGCAAGCCGATTCCTTCTTTAGACAGCACTTGCAAGCAACGGAGTTTGTCTCGGGAGTGAATGATTCCTCTAGAACCCACCGCCGTAAACACGTTCATCATTTCAAACTGACGCACCACTGCCGTACCATAAAATGTAACCGATGCGCCAATGCGTGGAATGACGGCATCAAAACCTTTGAGGTACTGGTTGTGGTAAAAAAGCGCTGGGCCTGTTTGTTCGATTTCGATGTTGCACTTGAGGTGGTCAATGACATGGGCGTCATGGCCTGCAGCTTCTGCAGCTTCTACAAGCCTGCGGGTGGAATACAAATGAGAGTTGCGGGAGAGAATGGCGATTTTCATGAAAGATGTGGGATGGATGCGTGTATATATTTTTTGCTGGTGTCTACGACAAAGCGTTTGTTGAGTACTTTTCTGCCCAATAAGATGGGATAGCGCATCCCTTGGCGCATCGTGAGGGAAAATTCGGTTTTAAATTTTTCTCCGGCAATTTCTATGGTACCGAAAACAAAAAATCGTTCCTGAACCTGCCCCGTGCTGCTCTTTACTTTTTTGGTTCTGAATTTTGTAAAGGTCATCTTTTTACCTGTAAAAGCAGCGTGTTTGTCGTCTAGAAAAACAACCTTCAGCAACTTACCTTCTTGCTGGCAATAACTTACGTGTATACTAGAAGTATAGGCGCCTGAATCTACCTTAGCCTTGACTTCTGCCAAGCCAAAATCAGGGAGCCAAGCCAGTTCGCGACGGCCAATTAAAATTTTATCGGGAGGCAACATAAAACAAATGTAAGCGAAACTTCTAAGACATGAAAATGCGTGAAATGCAAATAAACCGCAAGATTGGTCGTTAAGGATTGTAACTTTGTAACAATGAAGCAGCTATTACTTCTTTTTCTCGTGACCACGCCGTTGCTGTTTTGGGCGCAGGAAATCACGGTATTCGGGCATTGTTACCTCAAAGGGAAGAAACCAGCGGCAGGAGCAACAATCCAACTGAAGGTCATAGACAACCGCTCAGTTCAAGTACCATCCACCACCACAAGCGATAAAAATGGCTATTACGCGTTCGGTAATTTAAGTGCCGGAAACCTCATCGAAATTCAATATGAATTGAACGGCGTGCTGCTCTCTTTGAATATGCTCCTGACCAACACCAATGCAAAACAAGAGCTCCCCGATCAGAACTTTAGCATCCAAGATAATAGAGGCGTAGTGGTGCGCCAAGAAGGGCAAAACCCTTTTGAAATTGAGAAGTTGCCCCAATTGAACCTGAAGGGTATTGTCGGACTCGAAAAAACCCTCACCCTCACCACCGCTGCTACTTCAAATAACGAACTCACCTCCAACTACAACGTGAGGGGCGGAAATTACGACGAAAACCTCGTTTATGTCAATGGTTTTCAAGTGTACAGACCTTTTCTGACCCGCAGCGGGCAGCAAGAAGGCATGAGTTTTATTCATTCCTCTTTGGTAGAGGACGTTCGTTTCAGTGCGGGCGGTTTTGCTGCAAATTATGGCGACCGGCTCAGTTCGGTCTTAGACATCACTTACAAAACCCCTGACGCGTTTCATGCATCGGCAATGGCTTCCTTACTCGGCATCGAGGCACATGTGGAAGAAGCCGTGAGCCAACGCTTTAACTTTCTAGTGGGCGCGCGCTACCGTTCCAATGGCTATTTGCTCAATACGCTCCCAACCAAAGGTGCCTACAATCCTGTATTTGCCGATGCGCAAATCCTGACCAACTACCAACTCAACGAATTCTGGACCTGGAGTTTCCTAGGGCATTTCTCTACCAACGCCTACCGCTTTGCGCCGCAAACGGCACAATCCGACTTCGGTACAGCCAATGAGGCCTACCGGCTCATGATCTATTTCGAAGGGCAAGAAAACTCGAATTTCCAGACCCTCATGGGAGGCACCTCGCTCAAATATGCCAAAGACAAGACCAAATTAGATTTTTATCTCTCCGCCTTTCAATCCGATGAACGCGAGTATTTTGACATCCTTGGACAGTATTACATCAATGAACTCGAGACTGATCCGTCCAAAGAAGAATTTGGCGACTCCATTGCTACACTAGGCGTAGGTGGTTTTCTCAATCACGGCCGCAACCGCCTACAAGCTCAAATTTTCAATGCTTACCACAACGGTAGTTATTTACTTTTTGACAATTACACAGATCAAAACAAAACCAAAAAGCGCTACTCCGAACTATCTTGGGGCCTTAACGTGCAGGCCGATCATTTTGTGGATCAACTTAGCGAATGGCGCCTCATCGACTCCTCGGGCTACAGCTTACCGCAAACCCAACCCGATTCTATTGTACTATTTGAAACCATCAAAGGCAATTTAAGCCTCAATGGCTACCGCGGAACGGGGTATTTCCAGTGGTCTAATTCTTGGGTAAAAGTGAGTCACAACAAGATTGTAGCGGTTAAAATGCCCTATAAAAACCAAAATGGCGAAAAAACGAGCGTCTTAGATACCCTAGACATCTCTACCAAGAAGTTTAACTTCCAGTTTGGTTTGCGAGGCGGCTACACGAGCATCAATAAAGAACCTTACTTCACTCCTCGCTTCAGCTTCTCCTATGCCCCTGCCGCCTACATGTGGCAAAATGGCCAAGCGGTCCGACGCGGTTTGGTTTTCAAATTCTCTTCTGGCTTGTACTACCAACCGCCATTTTACCGTGAATTCCGGACTTTTGATGGCCAATTGGCACTCGGTGTGCAGGCACAAAAATCGTTACATGTAGTGGCGGGCTCCGAATTTTTATTTCAGATGTGGGGCCGGCAGACCCCTTTCAAGCTCAATACCGAAATTTATTACAAATACCTCTGGGACCTCAACCCTTATGAAATCGAAAACGTGCGCACGCGCTATTATGCCAACAACAACGCGGTCGGCTATGCCTATGGCCTCGATATCAATGTGCACGGTGAGTTTGTAGAAGGGATTCAATCTTTTTTCAAGCTAGGGCTGCTCTCCACCAAAGAAGATATCATTGGTGATCAATACACCAATTATTTCAATGCCGCTGGCGAGCGCATCATTTTTGGTTACAGCGAAGACCAAGTGGTGGTAGATTCTGCCGTAATTTTGCCGGGCTATATTCCACGCCCCACAGACCAATGGCTCACTTTTGGCGCTTTGGTTCAAGATCAAATGCCAGGTTACGAAGCCTTCAAGGTGCAGATGGGCTTGCAATACGGCTCCCGATTACCTTACGGCCCACCCGATTTGACGCGCTACAAAGATACCTTGCGCATGCGCTCTTACTTTAGGGTAGACCTCGGGTTGTCTTACGATTTATTGCACGGCAAAACAGAAGCCCAGCCGGGTAAAAAAGGATGGCAGCAACTTGACCAAGCCTTGATATCCTTAGAGATTTTCAATATTTTGGGCGTCAATAACGTGCTTTCAAAGCAATGGATACAAGACGTACAAGGGAAATTCTTTTCCGTGCCAAACTACCTTACACAGCGTTTATTCAATCTGAAATTTAGCGTGGCCTTTTAGAGAGGCAGAAGGAGCAGTTGCTTAGTTGAGACTCGGCGCAAACAAGAAACGATTCGGAGAAACCAAACCTGTTTTCACGGCATACATGACGATTCCGGCCGTATTTTTCACACCAAGTTTGGCCATGATGTTTTTGCGGTGCGTATTGACGGTATGCTTGCTCAAAAACAATAATTCGGCAATTTGTTCGTTGGTTTGGCCCTCTGCTATAAGCGTGATGATCTCGTTTTCTCGTTCCGAAAGCACCACAGGACCACAATTGAATTCATCGGTATTGAGTCCAGAGAGGTCGATGTTTGCCTTTTGAATGGTTTCGAGGATTTGACCACAGAAAAACTGTTTGCCCTGCGCGGTTTCTTTGACTGCATCGATGATTTCAGCGAGTTCGCAGTCTTTTTTGACGTAACTCGTGACCCCTGATTTGAGGGCGTCAATCAAAATGGGGGCGTGCTGGGCTTCGGTAATCGCTACAAAACGGAGGTCTTTGTATTTGGCTAGCGCCTTTGGAACGATGTCGATGCTGAAGCCGTGTGAAGTGAAGTCGATGAGTACGACGTCGGCGCCAAAGGTTTTGAGCTGAGCCATGAGCTCGTCTTGGTTTTTGGCTTCGCCTGCAATACGGATACCCGTTTGGGCAGTTAAGATGGTTCTTAAACCCAAAAGAATCAGCTCATTGCTATCGGCGAGAATGACTTGCATCTTATTTAGAATTGTTCTAGACAAATTTACGCGCAAAATTTATTTTATCGGCCATGCAAACCATTTTTTTTCGAATAAGCCCCTAACTTTGCTGCATGCATACAGCGCTCGGTACAGATCTTTTCAAAGCACTCACTTTAATTGAAAGTGGCCAGACTGTGGCGGTGCCAACTGAAACTGTCTATGGTTTAGCTGCCGACGCCAACAACGAAGACGCCGTGCTCTCCATTTTTGCAGCCAAAGGGCGCCCGACGTCCAACCCACTGATCTTGCACTTTGCTGCGCTCGAAACCGCCCTCCCCTACACCACTTCTTTTCCAAGCATTTTTGCAGCACTCTACACTGCATTTTGCCCTGGGCCACTCACTTTTATTGTGCCCAAAAGCAGTTTGGTCAGCGGCCTGATTACCGGCGGGCAAGAAACCGTAGCCCTGCGCTTTCCGAAGCATCCGCTGCTCGGGCAATTGCTCCAAACCTTAGGGCGTCCGCTTGCGGCACCTAGCGCAAACTTATATGGACAGCTCAGTCCTACCTCGGCAGAACACGTCTATTCGCAATTGAACGGCCGCATTCCGTATATCTTAGATGGTGGTACGTGCAACGAAGGTCTCGAATCTACAATCATTGGCCTAGAGAACGAGCAAGTGGTTGTGTACCGCTACGGCAGCATTACGCCAGAAGCGCTCGCTACTGTTTTGGGCTACCTCCCGGAGGCCAAAGTGCACGCGGAAGGCGCTGTGCTCACCAGCGGAATGGTCAAGCACCATTATGCGACCCAAACGCCGCTCTATCTCGGCACAAAACCTGCGCAAGAAGAAGCGCTGGCCCTTCAGATCTCCATTCAAGCAGATCCAAAGATTGGCGGCCCACAACTTTCGCTGAGCACAGATGGCTCCATGATTGAAGCAGCGCGCAACCTTTATGCGACACTACACCAAGCCGATGCACTTGGTCTTGAGAAAATTTATGTAGCGGCGTTCCCCAATGAAGGCTTGGGCCGTGCCATGAACGACCGCTTGGCAAGAGCCGCCGCGAAGTTTGCTTAGGTGCACAAAAAAAAGGCCCCAAATTGGAGCCTTTTAAATATGTTTAGTTGAGCGAACTCAATTATTTCATGTGACGACCGTAACGGTTTTTGAATTTGTCGATACGACCTGCGGTATCTACGAACTGTGCAATACCAGTAAAGAAAGGGTGAGACTTGTGAGAGATATCTAACTTTACGAGTGGGTATTCGTTGCCGTCTTCCCAAGAGATGGTTTCTTTGGTTTCTGCGCAAGAAGGACAAATAAACGCGTACTCGTTAGACATGTCTTTAAATACGACTAAACGGTAATCTGATGGGTGGATATCTTTTTTCATGAGTTGTACTTTTCGAAAATGGAATGCAAAGATAGCTATTTCTTCTTGAAAAACAAGAAAATCAGCCCCGAAACGAAAAAAATGTAATTTCGTAACGAATTTACTGCTTTTTATGCGCCCTGCGTCAGATCCTGCTATGTCTTACCTTGAACTCAAGGACAACCGTTTGCACTCTATTTTAGAGCTCACAAACGCTATCAACGCAAATATGGCCGTAGAGCAACTCTACCGCATCTTCACTTTCATCCTCAAAGAACAACTGCATTTTAGCCGCTTTGCCCTCCTGCACCAACAAGAAGACTGGACACTCGCGGCCAAAAGTGGCTACAAGCGCAAAATTGGCGCAGCAGAACTGGCCCTAGAGCTGGCGAGATTTAAGGAAATTACGCTCGTGGAGTCGTCCAATAGCGCTTTGCTGGAAGATTTTCAGGCGGTGATCCCCATTTACCACCAAGAACGCCCGCTGGCTTATTTGCTTTTGGCCACGCCAACTAAAACAGAAGTGCTCGAACCCGCACACTTTTCTTTTGCCCAAACGCTGACGAACATCTTAACGGTGGCCCTCGAAAACCGCAAGTTGAGCGCGCAAAATGAAATCAAAGAACAGATTTCTAAAGAACTTGAATTGGCCTCCGAGATGCAAAAATTGCTCTTCCCGCAAGAGTTGCCCTCCAACAAAAAGATGGATATCTCGGGTCGTTATATTCCGCGCCATGCCGTCGGTGGCGACTTCTATGACTTTATTCCGCTCGGCGACGAAGAATACATCATTTGTATTGGCGATGTAAGTGGCAAAGGCATTACCGCTGCACTGCTCATGGCCAATTTTCAAGCGACCATCCGAACGCTCTTCAAATACCAACGTTTCGAATTGACCTTTTTAATGGAGGAACTCAATAAACTCGTCATGAAAAATGCCAAAGGCGAGAAATTCATTACGTTTTTTATCGCGCATTACAACGCCTATACGCGGCAACTCCAATATGTGAATGCGGGCCACAACCAACCGTTCATTTTGAGTGGCAAAAACACAACCCTCCTGACCGAAGGATGCATTGGTTTGGGCATGCTAGACGAGCTGCCGTTTGTGCACGTTGGCAAAATGCAAATGCAAGCGAAGTCAACAATGGTGCTGTTTACGGATGGTGTAGTCGAACTCGAGAATGAAAAAGGAACGCAGTTTGGTGTAGAGCAGCTCATCAAGCAAGTCAGGTCTTTCTCTGCGCTCAAAATGGAAGACATGAACGACATCATTTTCTCCAAATTAGAAGACTGGAAAGGCAGCCTGCCCTACGTAGACGACACCGCGATTTTCAGTTGTAAATTCTTTTAATTTGCGCCCAATGACTGCTGCCCACCAAAGGCCCATTTGAGCGAGAACAAATGTGTGAAATAACCTTCTCCTCCGAGACCTAAGCGCGTAAAAGCATAATCTATGGTCCAATTTTGAAGCACTACCCCGGCACCTAAGTGTGGCTGTAAGCCAAGTTTTTTGTTTTGATCGAAATCTAAGAAATATTGAAACTGAGACACGCCTGTTCGCAGGATGAGTTTGCGATCGTAATTGAGGTAGAGACCCGCTTTGGGATCTAGCGAAAACACATTACCGGCTAAGAGCGTGTTGCGCGGACCATCTGTGGTGATTTCCGCATTCAATTGCCCACCGAGTTCATATTTTTCATTTTTGAGTGGCAACTTACCGGCGACACCCAAAACAATGCGAGGAAGCATTTGCTCGATGCCATTCTGCGGAAGCGCGTTGTTGGTTTCTAAAAGCGTAGCCTGCATTTCGGGGCTAAGGTTGTAGGTCCAGGCGCTGAAGGTACTCGTGGCATCGCGCAAGCTCAAGCCCGCCGACCAATATTTACTAGGCCTATATTGCAGACCTGCATCAAAACCAAAACCATAAGCTTTTGCAAAATTCCCAATGTGGCGATACAGCACTTTTGCACTGACACCTACACTCAGGTGTTCTATTCGGGTGCGCTTACCAATAGAGCCAATAAGCGCATAATCGGCGCTGTTAAAAGTCTGTAATTGGCTGTAGTCGATGTTGCCCTGATTGTCTATTAATTGGGTGGTGTTGTAGATGTTGTCTACGCCAAGTCTGACCACATTCAACGCCAAAACGGTTTCGGGATTGTAGCGATGAGCAACTCCTAAATGATCAAAAGCCGCGAGCCCACCAAAATAGGAGGCGTGCATGAGTCCGATTTCGGTGGCTTGTTCTTGGTATACCAGACCTGCAGGATTCCAGTAACCTGCCTGCATACCTGCAACGTCAGCAACTACAGCTGAACCCATGCCCAGCGCGGCGGCACCAACGCCCATGTTGAGGAATTCATTGGCGTATTTCGGATTGAAATCTTGGGCGAAGACCTGAGAGAGGCCACACAACCCGATAAACAAAGTGCTTTTGATTGAAAACATGGTACAAAAACTCAAAATTGCACAAAAAATTGTGTTTAATCGGTACTTTTACAAAAAACACGCTCATGTTTGGTCTGGCTAATCTCATTACCTCCTTTAACCTGCTCGGTGGCATCTGCTCCATTATTTTTAGTTTGAGCGGACGGCTCGATTGGGCTGTTTACGCTTTGGCTATTGCTGCCCTGCTCGATTTTCTCGATGGCTTTGTAGCGCGTTTCACAAACACCAACGGCTTACTTGGCAAGCAACTCGATTCCTTGGCAGACCTCGTGAGTTTTGGTGTAGCTCCGGGTATTTTGATGTTTGTCATGATCATTGTGGGCATAGACCCCAGTGGTCTTTTTAAAAATGCCGATGGCGTCCAAGCATACGGCGGAGTGGCTCAAGAATATGTTGTCGCGCAGCTCATCGACTGGAAAGCCGCCTTCTTTTATGGCCGCAACAACATCTATAACGCGTCCATTCAATTTTTACCTTTTGTAGCCCTCATTATTCCCTTCTTTGCGCTGTTTCGCTTGGCTAAGTTCAATATAGACGAGCGCCAAACTGACAAATTCATTGGCGTACCCACCCCTACCGCCACCATTTTCTTCGCCTTTTTTCCGCTTTATTTTTGGTTTGAATTGCCCAATTGGAGCCATCAATCAGCGTTTATTCAAAGCCTATTTGATTGCTACACCCTCAGCATCATTGCCGTATTATTCTCGGTGCTCATGGTTGTTGAATTGCCATTATTGGCGCTCAAGTTCAAAACATTTTCTTGGAAAGACAACCAATACCGCTATACTTTACTGCTGATTTCGTTGATAAGTATTCCACTTTTTTTGGTTTGGGCCATTCCAATAATTGTAATTTTGTACCTGATTTTATCCATCATTGAACATTTTCAATTTAAAAAACATGAAATTCAAAGCTGAAATCGACGTCATGCCACTAGACGCGCTTCTTGACCCACAAGGTAAAGCCGTAACCAATTCCATGAAAAACATCGGCCTAGCCGAAATCGACGGCGTCCGCATCGGTAAACACATCCGTCTTTTTGTAGAAGCCGCCAACATGGCAGAAGCCGAACAAAAAGTAGAGACTGCCTGCAAAAAAATGTTAGCCAACCAAATTATGGAAAGCTACCATTTTGAGCTCACCGAAGCCTAACAGCATGTCCAAAGGTTTCAGGACCTTCCAAGCTGCCCAAAACTCCTGGGATAACCAACTGTATTTTCCGACGCCACCTTCTTTTTTAAAAGACTGGGAGTCGCGCATCATGCCTGCACAGGCTCAATTTGGCAGCATGCCTCCGGCCCAAAGAGCCGAACTCCTTTTACTGATCAATACGTTTATCCAGACAGATAAACCTAATATTCAAGCACTCTATACTAAAGAAAGTGGCTTGAGTGCCGCGCGCTTTGAAACCGAATTCAAAAGACTCAGCCAAACCATCTTACTTTTTGCCGAGCACATCCAAAAGATGCCGTGGGAAAAGCATGCTGAGCTCACCCAAGAAGCCAAGACCCTAATCAAAAAACGCTTGCCTATTGGCCCCGTGCTCGTTTTAGGTTCCTCCAACTTTCCTTTAGCCTACTCCACTATGGGCGGCGATAGCGTGGCTGCGCTTGCTGCAGGTTGTTGTGTAGTCTTGAAAGCGCACCCCATGCATGTAGGCACCAGCATAGCTGTGGCCAATTGTGTGACGCGCGCCCTAGACACACTCGGGCTACCGAGCGCTATTTTCAGTCATGTGATCGACAACACCTACCATTGGGCCAGCACCTTTGCCCAGCACGCCCACATAGAAGCGATCGGTTTTACCGGGAGCATCAAAGGTGGTCGCGCGCTCATGGATCTAGCCGCGCAACGGCCCGCTCCTATTCCTGTTTTTGCAGAGATGGGTAGCCTCAATCCGGTCTTGATTCTTGCAGATTACCCCGCAGATCTATTGGCCGTTGCCGCTGAAAAATTGGCCAGCTCCATCTGCACAGATGCCGGGCAATTTTGCACCAAACCCGGGCTTTTACTCGTGCACGAAAGCCATTTCGAGGACTTTAAAAAAGCCCTTTTGAGCGCGCTTGGACAACAAGCGGCGGTCCCGATGCTGCACCCCGATATCTATCAAAAATTTGAAGCGCGCAAGCGCCAAGTTTTTCAGGTGAAGGGCGTGGTGCAGCACCAAACAACCCAACATGCGCAGGGCCTTTTGGGGCGTTGGACGCTCGTGCAAGCCAATCCGACGCAATTGCTCCAAGAACCCACCCTCCGCGAAGAAGTCTTTGGCCCTTTTGCGGTACTCAGCACATTTAGCACTGAAGCGCAGCTCGGCGAACTCTTTGCGGCATTGGGAGGACAACTTACTTGCAGTGTTTTCTGTGCAGCACCCGAACAAATATCGCCTGCGCTGCAAAACACCATCAACCAAAAAGCTGGACGCGTGATCCTAAATGGAGTGCCAACTGGCGTCAGTGTAGACCTGGCCATGCACCACGGAGGCCCCTACCCAGCTAGCAGCGATGCGCGTTTTAGTGCAGTCGGGCCCGACAGCATTTTGCGGTTCACCAAAGAAGTATGCTGGCAATTCCACCACTAGTTTAAAAAAGCGCGCAAACCTAGATTTTCTTTGTATTTTTGATTATCAAACTGAACCAAATGGAAACACAACCTCAAGCACCTCAAAAATCGAATAGCTTTTATTTCGTCTTCATTTTCATCCTCTTAGCTGGTCTTGCGGGCCTCACCCTAGCCTGGTCTAGACAACGTGCGGCGCTCAATACCTGCAACAACAAAAACACCACCCTGCTCGCCGATATGGCCGACATGGAAGCGGCGCTATCCGGCTACACCGGTAGCATGAAAAAAGACCTCAAGCAAGATCTTCAACAAATGTTGCGCAACTACAACAAACTCATTGAAAAAGACGCCACCAAAGCCGATAGCCTCAATGCCCAAAAAGCGCAAATTACCCAACTGCTCCAAAAACTCGATCGTTCGAAAATGACGGCCCGAGACCTCGTTAGAGCTAGAAAAGAAAACGAAACGCTCCGCGGCATCATGCGCAGCTATGCCCGCACCATCGACTCCCTCAATACGCTCAACATCGATTTAGGCAGCCGTCTAGAAGAAACCAATGTAAGGTTGTCTACCACCACCAACGAGCGCGACACCTACCGCAAGCAAGCCGAAGAATCTCAACAACAAGTGAAAAAAGGCAGCAAGCTACAAGCCTACAACATCCAATCCGAGGCCCTCAAACAACGCCTCAACAATTCAATGGAAATTACTGACAGAGCCAAAAATGCCGTTCAATTCCGCAGTAGTTTTACGCTTTCTGAAAACGTACTGTCCAATGCAGGTCGTAAAAATGTGTACTTACAAATTACCGGCCCAGACGGACAGGTCTTGCAAGGCAGCAGCAATTTTGTAACTGAAACCGAGAACGGCAACACCGCCTACTCTCAGCGCAAAGAAGTCGACTACCAAAATCAGGCCCTCGACCTCACCATCTACTACGAACTCAAAGGAGAAGAAGCCGCAAAAGGAAGCTATAAAGTACGCATCTATTGCGAAGGTCTCCTGATTGGCACAGACAGTTTCACGCTTAAATAAATATGGACAACACACACGAAAACGGTTTTGTACTGGCCGAAATCACAGCAAATGGCATAGGGCTCATTACCTTCGGGCACCCCATGAGCAACTCCCTCCCGGGGCACATCCTCCAAACACTTGCAGATACCATCACAGAAGTTGCCGCCGATGAGCGCACCAAAGTATTGGTACTGCAGTCTCAAGGTAGCAAGGCGTTTTGCGCCGGAGCGAGTTTTGACGAACTCATTAGCATCCAAGATCTCAAAACAGGTTTAGCCTTCTTTTCAGGATTTGCGAAGGTCATTAACGCCTGCAGAAAAGCACCTAAACTCATTATTGGTCGCGTGCAAGGAAAAGCTGTTGGCGGCGGCGTAGGCTTGGCCTCTGCTACAGATTACTGTTTTGCCACCACCAAAGCCGACGTCAAACTTTCCGAACTAGCTGTAGGCATCGGTCCTTTTGTCGTTGGGCCAGCAGTAGAGCGCAAAATCGGGCTCTCCGCCATGAGTGAACTCGCTATCAACGCCACCGAATGGCGCAGTGCGCAATGGGCCAAAGAAAAAGGACTCTACACAGAAATATACGAAGACGAAGCAAGCTTAGATGCAGCCATCCAAAGTCTCAGCGAAAGACTCGCCAATTCAAACCCTGAAGCCATGCAAGAACTCAAGCAAATCTTCTGGCAAGGCACCGAAAATTGGGACAACTTACTCTTAGAACGCGCCGCAATTAGTGGTCGATTGGTCCTCAGTGAATTTACAAGAGCAGCAATTTCTGCCTTTAAAGCAAAATAAACTTAGATTTTTTCTGCTTTTCATTTGTAAATAAACACAATAGTTGTATCTTTGCACCCCTAAATTTAGGGAAATTAAGTTTTTTATTTAATAGAAAGAACCGTGAACACATTAAGTTACAGAACGTTAGCTGGTAATACCGAAACTGCCGATAAAAAATGGTATGTTGTGGATGCTGAAGGTCAAACAGTCGGACGTTTGGCAAGTAAAGTCGCCAAAGTCATCCGTGGAAAATATAAAACCTGTTACACGCCGCATGCGGACTGTGGTGACAATGTGATCGTGATCAACGCGGAAAAAATCGCGTTTTCAGGTACTAAACTCCAAAACAAAGAATACGTTCGCTTCTCTGGTTATCCAGGTGGTCAGCGTTTCACGTCTGCTGAGAGCATGCTCAAGAATCATCCTGAGCGCCTCATCGAGAAGGCTATTAAAGGTATGCTTCCAAAAAACACACTTGGTCGCAAACTTTACACCAACCTCAAAGTTTACAAAGGTGCTGCACACAGCCACGAGGCTCAGCAACCAGAATTATTGAATCTTGATACCCTCAAATAAATCGTATGGAAGTCATTAATGCATTAGGAAGAAGAAAAACAGCGGTTGCCCGCGTTTATTTAACCAAAGGAAAAGGTAAAATCTCGATCAACAAGCGCGAGATGAACGAATTTTTTCCAATTGACTTTCTTCAAGCCAAAGTTCACCAACCATTTGCACTTACCGGAACAGCTGGTCAGTACGATGTTAAAGTAAACGTTGTTGGCGGTGGTATCAATGGTCAGGCAGAAGCAGTGCGTTTGGGTATTTCCCGTGCACTTGTAGAAGTATCTGCAGACTACAAACCTATGCTCAAAGTAGAAGGCCTCATGACACGTGACCCACGTATGGTAGAACGTAAAAAACCAGGTCAACCAAAAGCAAGAAAGAAATTCCAGTTCTCCAAGCGTTAATCCGCTACCTGGACTGTTTAGCATCCAAGCATTGGAGCACTTGCCTTTCGGCCCCTTCAATGTTGCTTTATTAATTAGGAACGTAAACAAAAACACAATATGTCTAAATTAACTTTTGAAAACCTACTCGACGCCGGTGTACATTTTGGTCACCTTAAGCGCAAGTGGAACCCAGCAATGTCTCCTTACATCTTCGAAGAGAAGAAAGGCATTCACATCATTGACCTCAACAAAACCCTCGTTCACCTAGACCACGCATGTGCTGCAATGAAGCAAATTGCGAAATCAGGTAAAAAAGTACTTTTCGTAGCTACTAAGAAGCAAGCCAAAGAGATCGTGGCTGAGCGCGTAGCAGCTGTCAACATGCCGTTTGTAACGGAGCGTTGGTCAGGTGGTATGTTGACTAACTTCCAAACTACACGTAAGTCGATTCGCAAAATGACGCTCATCGACAAAATGAAATCAGACGGTACTTGGGATACGCTCAACAAACGCGAAAAATTATTCAAAAGCCGTCAACGCGAGAAACTCGAGAAAAACTTCGGTTCTATTGCAGACATGACGCGTCAGCCTGCTGCTATTTTCATCGTAGATATCCTTAAAGAACACATCGCGCTTGCAGAAGCACGTCGTTTGAATATCCCTACGTTTGCAATGGTAGATACCAACTCCAATCCTAAATTGGTTGATTTCCCTATCCCTGCCAACGACGATGCCACTAAATCTATCACCTTGATCCTCGACGCAATTTGCGGCGCAATCAAAGAAGGTTTAGAAGACCGCAAGAACTTGAAAGCTACTGACAAAGACGAAGCTCCAGCTGAAGCACAAGCAGAAGTTGCAGCAGACGCTACAGAAAGCGCTGAATAATTCACCCATAAACCCTCATAAAATGGCTATCACAGCTGCAGATGTAAACAAATTGCGCCAACAGACAGGTGCTGGTATGATGGATTGTAAAAACGCATTGGTAGAAGCCAACGGCGATTTTGAAACAGCCATCGACATTCTTCGTAAGAAAGGTCAAAAAATCGCTGCTAAGCGCGGTGGTAACGACGCTAAAGAAGGACTAATCATGGCCCAAGCTACTGCCGATGGCAAAGCTGGTGTGATCCTTGCCCTCAACTGCGAAACTGACTTCGTTGCTAAAAACGATGGTTATGTTGCATTTGTACAATCTTTAGTAGATCTTGCACTCAATAAATTGCCTGAGACCGCTGAAGAACTCAAAACTTTGGCTTACGACGACAGACTATCTGTTGAAGAAAAAATCACAGAGCAAGTTGGTGTAATCGGCGAAAAACTAGATTTATCTGCTTTTGCAGTAGTTCGCGGCGAAAACGTAGTTGCCTACAACCACCCAGGAAACCAATTGGCTACACTTGTTGGCTTAACAGTTGCCGGTGAAGAAGTTGCTGAGGCTGGTCGTCAAGTAGCAATGCAAATTGCAGCAATGGCGCCAATCGCTATCGACAAAAACGGCGTAGACGAGCGTACAATCGAACGCGAAATCGAAATTGGTAAAGATTTGGCTATCCAAGAAGGTAAACCAGCTGACATGGCTGAGAAAATCGCTTTGGGTCGCTTGAACAAATTCTTCCAAGAGAACACACTACTTAGCCAAGCTTTTGTCCGCGACAACAAACTCACTGTGGAGCAATTCTTGAACAGCACTGCTAAAGGCCTTACTGTTTCAGAATTCAAACGCTTCTCATTGAGCTAAGAAACAACTCATATTTTAAAAAAGCTATCGAAATCGGTAGCTTTTTTTTTACCCCAATCTGATATAAACACGATTCATAGTATATTTGTCTTGCATATGAAATACAAACGCATTCTTCTCAAACTTTCAGGTGAGTCTCTTATGGGAGACAAACAATTCGGTATTGACAACGCACGCATCAGTGCCTACGCGCAACAAATTAAAGAACTGATCGAAGCAGGTGTAGAAATCGCAATTGTCATTGGCGGCGGAAATATTTTTAGAGGTGTTCAGGCCGAGCAAGGTGGTATGGACCGCACCCATGGCGATTACATGGGCATGCTCGCCACCATGATCAATTCGATGGCACTGCAATCTGCCTTAGAGACAGTGGGCGTTACTACCCGCTTGCAATCTGCCATTGAAATGAAAGAAATTGCAGAACCATTTGTGCGCCGACGCGCCATGCGTCATCTTGAAAAAGGCAGAGTTGTCATTTTTGGAGCCGGAACCGGCAATCCTTTCTTTACAACTGATTCAGCAGCGTCTTTGCGCGCCATTGAAATCAATGCGGAGGTGATCCTCAAAGGTACCCGCGTAGATGGCATTTACACTGCAGATCCCCTCAAGGACAGCAGCGCCACCAAATTTGACCAAATCTCATTTGACGAAGTATATGCAAGAGGTCTCAATGTCATGGACATGACCGCATTTACCCTTTGCAAAGAAAACAATTTACCCATCATCGTATTTGACATGGATACTCCCGGCAATTTACGCAAGTTAATGGAAGGAGCGCCAGTCGGAACTTTAGTTAGCGCATCATGACAGAAGAACTTACAATGATCTACGACGAATTCAAGGAAGCCAATCAAAAATCCTTGATTCACCTCGAAAACGAACTGATTAAAATCCGTGCAGGAAAAGCGAGTCCTGCGATGCTCAATAGCGTAATGATTGAGTATTACGGCTCCATGACGCCCCTGCATCAGGTAGCAAATGTCAATACCACAGACGCGCGCACCATCATTGTGCAACCCTGGGAAAAACCCTTGCTCAACGACATCGCCAAAGGCATCATCAATGCCAATCTCGGACTCAATCCACAAAACAACGGCGAGCAACTCATCATTACCGTTCCACCACTCACAGAAGAACGCCGTCGCGACCTCGTGAAGCGCGCCAAAACAGAGGCAGAAAATGCCAAAATTGGTGTCCGCAACAACCGCAAAGACGCTATTGACATGATCAAAGACCTTAAAAACGAAGGTTTATCCGAAGATTTAGTGAAAGTCGGCGAAGAAGAGGTTCAAAAAATCACCAATAGCTTCATCAAAAAAGTAGACGAGTTGGTAGAAGTCAAGGAAAAAGACATCATGACGGTTTAGTGCACTGCACCTTTCAGCAAAACACTGACTACTTCTTTTTTATCCTGCCCAATCAATTCTTGAATTTGACCTCCAGCGAGCGCTAGTAAAGGCAAGTTGTGTTCGAGGCATAAATCTATATCGTGGCTCGAGAGCAAGACGCATCTTTGGCCTCGGCTCACCCATTTCAAGAGTGCCAACAACAAGTTTTCTCGGTTCAAGAAATCCAAAAAGCTGGACGGCTCATCGAGCAAGAGCACAGGCGTATCTTGTACAAAAGCGCGCGCCAAACTCACGAGCTGTTTTTCGCCGTCACTCAATTCTTTGGTTCGTTTTTGCGCCAAATGCGTCAAACCTAGATCCTTTAATGTTTCACTGACCATTTGCTGGTCTTCAACAGTCACTTTTCCAAAAACGGAGAGGTATGGAATTCTACCTAGTGCTACGTATTCCACAACAGTGAGGTGTTCAATGCCATCAAAACGACTTGAAACAAAAGCAATTTGCTGCGCACGCAGGTTGCTATCTTTCGCAAGTTGGGTAATAGGAAAATGGTTCAGCGTAAGGGCTCCATCGAGAAGCGGCGTTTGAGCGGCTAATGTTTTGAGCAGCGTAGACTTTCCAGATCCGTTTAAACCTAACAGCGCATAGACCTTTCCTGCGTGCAGCGTGAGGTTTTCTATCGCAATCAATGGGTGCTGATAACCAATAACGGTATTTTGAAAGCTGATCATGAGCGGCGTAAAACAAGATAAGCAATATATGGCGCACCAATCAAGGAGGTCAGTACATTGATGGGTAAACTGAAGTAAGGTTCCAAATAAACCGACAAGATATCACAACCCAAAAGAAAGAGCGCTCCAAATAAGAGGCAAAATATAATCAGCAGAAAGTGGTCTTGAGTACGCAGCAATTGTCGGCCGAGATTTGGAATGGCCAAACCTACAAATGCGATTGGACCACAATAGGCAGTTATGCTTCCGGCCAAAAGCGCGGTGATTGCCAACATTGAAAACCTGACACGCTGCGTGCGCACGCCTAGCTGAAACGCTTGATCTTGGCCGAGTACAAAAGCGTTCAGGGACCGGATCAACAACAAACTCCAGAGCAGAGCAACGGTGAATAAGGTCAGTAACCACGGTACTTGCGCGGCACTTAATTGCTGTAGCGAACCCATATTCCACAAGAAAAACTGCTTGACTTGCTCTGGCGAAGCCCAACTTTGCAGCACAGATTCGATGGAGCCCGTAAAACTTGCGAACATCAGGCCCACTAATAACAGGCCTGTAGTCTGTTGCACGCGCCACGACACAAAAAACATGAACGCAGCTGCCAAAAAAGCACCCAATAAAGAACTGCCCACCAAACCAAAATTATGGAGCATCAAAGGAAAGCCACCCAACATTAGTAAAGCTGTTGTTAAGCTTGCGCCAGAATTGATACCGAGCACATAAGGCCCCGCCATTGGGTTGCGAAATAAATTCTGCATCAACAAACCACTTAAAGAGAGCCCCGCACCAGCAACCAGTGCACTGATGAGGCGTGGAAAGCGGAATTCCCACCACAAAACATTGGCCTGCGCAGCACTTGTGCTACTCACTTCGGTGAATTGTATATGCAAAAAGCAACTCAGTAACAAAACCAAGGCTAGCAGGAGTAGCAAGAGTCCTTTTCGATTCATGGGCGCAATTCTTTGTAAAAATGCAGTTTTTTGACATTTCCGTTGCGGATTTGCGACAAATCAGAAAGGACCCAATCTGGATGTGCTGCTGCACACTCCCAATAAAAGTTGGTGTTGTGGGTATAGCAAAAGATGCGCTTTTTGAAGAAAGGAAAATATTTGTATTTCGGGTATTGTTGCAGGAGTGCAGCTCTAGTCGGCTGCCCAGGATTCAACCAAAGAACGACACCAGTACTTTTTGCGAGCACACTTTGAATACTGCTGAAACAACTACCCGTTCCTGCTCTTTTATTGAAATAATAAGCAAAATCTACGTCAGCATATAATCTGGCTTCAAAGCTGTTGGCAGCTGGGGCCACCCATTGGTCTCCGTAGACATACCCACTGATCACAATTGGGTTGGAATTACATAAGTTTGGTAGCGTTCGAATGCGCTTATAATTTTGACAAACCTGCTTGAAATACTGCTGCGCTTTTTCAAACTGACCTGTCAAGGCACCAAAAAGCAAGACCCATTCCGCTCTTGCCAATGGATGCGTTTCTCGCCACTCGTAGTTTGGTATGCAAGTGAGGCCTATAGACCTGAGCCGTTTGATTTGCGTTTGTTCGGGTCCGAAGCCGCTAAAAACCAATGCTTGGGTGTGCCGTGCGAGGAGTTTTTTGATGGAGAGTTGTTGCGCGCTTTTTAGATCGGCGACCTTTCCTTGGGCTACTGCCTTCTTGATCAGTGGGTCGTGTAAATAGCGTTTATCGGGAATCGCGCACAAGCGGTGTTGTTGCTCAAGTGCTGAGAGCATCCCGACGTGTGTCGCACTCAATACGGCAATGCGCATGAATGGTTGCTCGAGCTGAAATGAAAACTTTTCTTTAGGCTGTTCTGGATTTTTAATTTGGATCAAAAAGCCGTTCTTGGCCGGAGTGATGGTCAGTAGCTCGCTGTATTTACAGAGATTTTTAGCTTGCTTTGGACGTTGTGGTTGCGGATCGGACTCACAAGCCCATACCACAAGAAGCAACAACAGCCATAGCGAGCGCATCAGTTAATATTGTTCGGATGCATTCGGAAAATCTCCGGATTGTACATCGGCTTTGTAATCTTGGAAGGCTTGCAACATGTGGGCATGCAAGTTATTGTATTTGCGCAAGAAACGCGGATTGAATTCGTTGTTGATGCCGAGCATATCGTGAATCACCAACACTTGGCCATCTACGCCTGCGCCTGCGCCAATTCCGATGACCGGTATTTGCACCATTTGCGCCACACGCGTAGCGAGTTCGGCAGGGATTTTTTCGAGAACGATGGCAAAACAACCGACTTCTTCAAGTGCTTTGGCGTCGGCAATGAGCCTTGCAGCTTCTTCCTCTTCTTTGGCGCGGACCACATAAGTTCCGAACTTATAAATAGATTGCGGCGTCAGGCCGAGGTGCCCCATGACAGGAATGCCAGCGGTGAGGATGCGGCGAATGGAATCTAAGATTTCTTGGCCACCTTCCAATTTGACGGCATGGCCACCGGATTCTTTCATGATTTTGATGGCACTTGAAAGCGCTTCTTTGGAGTTGCCTTGGTAAGAGCCAAAAGGCATGTCCACGACAACCAACGAGCGTTGAACGGCGCGCACCACACTAGAGGCATGGTAAATCATTTGGTCTAGGGTAATGGGCAGCGTGGTTTCATGACCAGCCATCACGTTTGAAGCGGAATCACCGACGAGAATGACGTCGATAGCGGCTTCGTCGACAATGCGCGCCATGGAGTAGTCGTAGGCGGTGAGCATGGAGATTTTTTGGCCATTTTGCTTCATTTCTTGAAGCGTATGGGTGGTGATTTTTTTGGGTGAAGAGGCGTGTACGGACATGTATTAACGATTTTGTAGGTAAGCATTGACGTTGTTTTCAATGCGGGCAACAATGTTTTGGGTGTCTGCCTTTTCAAATTGAAGGCCGGTGATGCGTTCGTAAAGTTCGATGTAGCGCTCAGAAATGACTTGAACGAAGTCGTCTGGCATGAAGGGCATGGCTTGGCCTTCTAGGCCTTGGAAGCCGTTTTCAATGAGCCACTGACGTACAA
>JAIPCC010000041.1 GCA_021738405.1 Crocinitomicaceae bacterium
TTGCTCCAGTGTTCACCCAATTCGGAGGCTACTTTCTCTAACTCTTGGTAGAAGTCTTCGCCAAAAGCTCTCTTTAGCGGTTCTTTTAGGAATTTATAGACGGGAACTTCTAGTTTTTCTCCACATGCACAGGCAGGTTCGCAGATATCCCATTTTTCATAATTGACTGCGGTATATTCTTGGAATTGCTTGGTGCGGATAGGGTAGAGGTGACAAGAAATAGGCTTGAGAAAGTCGATGTGACCTTCGCGCTGTGCTTTTTCAATGGCACACTTGGCAATGCCTGCGTCGTCAAAAAAGACAAAAGCACATTCTGCGTCATTGACAAGTGTTGTGGCGGGCTCTAGGTTGTGGTCTAAATAAGACACTCCTTGTGCTTCCACAGCTGCGATACCTTCAGGCCGCATGAAAGGAAGAATTTGGGGAAGGTATGTCTCGATAATTTGTACTTCCTCGGCCGTTACGGGCGCACCGTTATCGCCTTCTATGCAACAGGCGCCTTTGCAAGCAGTGAGGTCGCAAACGAATTGTCGTTCAAAGATTTGGGTGGAAACAATTTTATTTTCAATTTCTACTAACATAAGGCAAAGATACGCGTTGATTTTGTGGATTAATTTAAAATGCCTATATTTGCATCACATTTGTGGATGATAGGAACGAGGGGACGCAAGTCCCCTCTTTTTTTCCCTAAGCACTGCAAAGTTAAGAACTGAACAATATGTTAGACCAAAAGTTGATACAAGCACTCATTGACGAACGCATAGCCGAGCTAGATAACGGCCTCTATGTTGTCGATTTGCGCATTTCGCCAACAAATGTCATTCACGTAGAATTAGACAAACTCAAAGGCGGCGTAAGTGTCCACGATTGCATGTCCGTATCGCGCAACATCGAACACAACTTAGATCGCGAACAAACCGATTTCGAACTGCACGTTTCTTCAGCAGGTTTAGACAAACCAGTTCGCCACATCAATCAGTTTGCTAAAAATGTAGGCCGCAGTTTTAAGGTTACTCCTGAAACCGGTGAGCAGTTTGAGGCAGAGTTATTGAAAATGTCCGACGAAAACCTTGTTTTTAAGCAACGAATTCAAAAGCGCGACGAAGTAAAAAAGAAAAAAGTATGGGTAGAAGAATTTATCGAGCTGCCCTACAATCAAATAAAAGAAGCAAAAATTGTAATTTCATTTAAATAAGCACCATGAACAGTTTGGAACTTGTTGACTCATTCTCGGAGTTTAAGGAACTAAAAAATATTGACAAACAAACGATGCAGCACGTCCTCGAAGACGTCTTTCGTGCCATGCTCAAAAAGAAGTTCAATACCGACGAACACATCGATATCGTTGTCAATATCGATAAGGGAGACGTTCAGATTTTCTTGAATAAAGAAATCGTAGACGACGGTGAAGTTGAAGATCCTAATACGGAAATTGCTTATTCAGATGCCATCAAAATCGAGCCAGATTTTGAAATCGGTGAAGAAGTAACGGAAGAATTTAAGTTTGGCGATTTTGGTCGTCGCAATGTCTTGGCTTTGCGTCAAAACCTCATTTCGCGCATCATGGAGCTCGAAAAAGACCAACTCTACAACAAATACAAAGAGCGCATCGGCGAAATCGTTACCGGAGAAGTTTACCAGGTTTGGAAAAAAGAAATCCTCATCATGGACGACGACAACAACGAACTCATTTTGCCAAAATCAGAACAAATCCCTTCAGATTTCTTCAAAAAAGGCGAATCCGTACGCGCAGTTGTTGCAAAAGTAGACATGCGCAACAGCACACCTGTCATTATCCTTTCACGCACCGCACCAGAATTCTTAGAGCGCTTATTTGAACTCGAAGTTCCGGAAGTCTTTGATGGCCTTATCACCATCAAAAAGATTGTCCGCGAACCAGGAGAGCGCGCTAAAGTAGCAGTGGAGTCTTACGACGACCGCATTGACCCAGTTGGTGCTTGTGTCGGAATGAAAGGCTCGAGAATTCACGGAATTGTCCGCGAACTCCGCAATGAAAACATCGACGTCATCAATTATACATCCAATCAGCAATTGCTTATTCAGCGTTCGCTTTCGCCAGCTAAGATCACTTCAATGGAAATCTTAGAAGACGAAAAACGCGTCAAAGTCTTCTTGAAGCCAGACCAAGTTTCCTTGGCCATTGGTAAAGGTGGAAACAACATCAAGCTAGCTGGCAAATTGTGCGGTTTTGAAATCGATGTGTACAGAGATGGCGAAGTCGATATTGAAGACGTCGACCTCGAAGAATTTGCAGATGAGATCGATAGCTGGATCATCGATGAACTCAAAGCCATTGGTTGCGATACCGCAAAATCAGTGCTTGAAATCAGCGTCGAAGACCTCGTATCGAGAACCGACCTCGAAAAAGAAACCATCGAAGAAGTATTCCGTATTTTGAAAGCGGAATTTGAATAACTTTAATACCAATAAGGAGCGCAACAGTAGATTATGGCGGGAAAACCGATTCGTTTAGGAAAAGCAGCAGGAGAATTGAATGTAGGAATACCGACAATCGTCGAGTTCTTAGGTTCAAAAGGCATTGTCATAGACCCCACTCCAACTTCGCGTTTGGAGCAGGAGCATTATGATATTCTATGCCAAGAGTACGCTGCAGACCAGAGCATGAAAGAGCAGTCTAAATCTGCTTTGCGTCGCGAGAAGCGAGAGTCTTTGTCTTTGAAAGACAAAACAAATGAAGAAGTAAATCCGACTCCAGTTGTAGACGACGAGGACGAAGACGACATCAATCTCGAAGAAATCAAGCGTCAGGTCTTGAGCGAAACTCCGCAAAAGGCACCTGAGCCTAAAGTCGAAGAAGTAGTAGAAGCAGCTCCTGTTCAAGAAGCGCCAGCACCTATCGCAGAAGAAGCACCAGCGCCTTCAGAAAATAAAGTCAACGTAGTTGGTAGAATCGACCTCGATGCCATCAACCAACGCACGCGTCCAGACAAGAAGAAAGAAAAAACGCCAGATAAACCTGTTCAGGCTGCGCCAGTTGCCCCTAAAGCAGCTGATGTAGAACCTGAGCCAGCTGCGCCTATTCCTGCGCCAACGCCAGCACCAGTTCCTGAAGTCAAAGAACCGGTTGTGGCTAAAGCTCCAGAAATCGAAACCATTCGCGTTGTCCGCCAGACACTTTCTGGCCCAACAGTTTTGGGTAAAATCGAACTACCTGTTGCGCGTCCCCGCACGCCTGTTGCCTCTTCTTCAGAAGATGCAAACAACAAGCGCAAACGCAAGCGCATCAAAAAGGTAGAGGTAAGCAATACGCCAGCAACAGCGAACAAGCCTAAAGCTGCAAAAGCGGAAATTTCTGAGCACGACATCCAAAAAGAGATCAAAGACACCCTTGCGCGTTTATCTAACCAAGGTGGTAAGTCGAAAGCATCCAAAAATCGCCGTCAAAAACGCGATAACTACGCACAACGTCGCCAAGAAGAAATGGCAATGGCCGAACTCGAAGAGAAAACACTCAAGCTCACTGAGTTTGTTACGGTTTCTGAGTTGGCATCCATGATGAACATACAGCCTACACAAGTCATTTCTGTGTGTATGTCTTTGGGTATTTTTGCCTCTATCAACCAGCGTCTAGACGCCGAAACCATTCAAATTGTCGCCGACGAATTTGGTTTTGACACCGAATTCATCAGCGCTGAGTTACAAGATGCCATATTGGTTATAGAAGATCAACCCGAAGACCTCATCTCTCGTCCGCCAATTATTACCGTCATGGGTCACGTAGACCACGGTAAAACATCCTTACTTGACCGCATTCGTAACGCCAACGTTACAGAAGGTGAAGCTGGAGGAATCACGCAGCACATCGGTGCGTATTCAGTTACGCTCAAGGATGACCGCAAAATGACTTTCCTCGATACACCAGGTCACGAAGCCTTTACGGCAATGCGTGCCCGTGGTGCACAGGTCACTGACGTTGCCATCATTATCGTGGCAGCAGACGACGACGTCATGCCACAAACCAAAGAAGCTATTTCGCATGCCCAGGCTGCAAACGTTCCAATGATTTTCGCGATCAACAAAATCGACAAACCAGGAGCCAACCCAGACCGCATCCGCGAACAACTTTCTGCCATGAATATCCTCGTCGAAGACTGGGGAGGCAAATACCAAGTTCAAGAAATTTCTGCAAGACAGAATCTCAACATAGACGCACTCCTCGACAAAGTTCTCCTCGAAGCAGAACTCCTCGATCTCAAAGCCAATCCAGAGAAAAATGCGGTAGGTACCGTTATTGAATCTTCTTTGGATAAAGGAAAAGGTTACGTCACCAACATGCTTGTCGAAGCGGGTACAATGCGCATCGGCGACGTCATTCTCGTGGGTCGTTATTACGGCCGCGTGCGCGCCATGCAAGACGAACACGGACAGCCGCTCAAAGAAGCTGGCCCTGCGCAACCTGTATCAGTTCTCGGGATCAACGGTGCCCCTAGCGCCGGAGACAAATTCAATGTCCTCGACGACGAAAAAGAAGCCAAATCAATTGCACAAAAACGCGAGCAACTATACCGCGAGCAAGGTTTGCGCACCACCAAGCACATCACCCTCGACGAAATCGGACGCCGTTTGGCTATCGGAGACTTCAAGGAACTCAACATCATCGTTAAAGGTGACGTCGACGGTTCTATCGAAGCACTTTCCGATTCCTTACTCAATTTGTCTACTGAAGAAATCCAGATCAATATCGTTCTCAAAGGAGTGGGTGCCATTACCGAGGCCGATGTCAACTTGGCATCAGCATCAGACGCCATCATTGTTGGCTTCCAGGTTCGTCCGACATTATCGGCACGTAAATTGGCCGAAATCGAGCAAATCGATATCCGCATGTACTCCATTATCTACAAGGCTATTGAAGAGATCAAAGCCGCAATGGAAGGCATGTTGTCACCAGACATCGAAGAGAAAGTACTTGGTTCTGCTGAAGTGCGCGAAACCTTCGACATCACGAAAGTTGGTACCATTGCAGGTTGTTATGTCCTCGACGGCATCATCAAGCGCAGCTCCAAAATTCGCCTCATCCGCGATGGCATTGTGGTGCATTCAGGCAGCTTAGGCTCTCTCAAGCGCTTCAAAGACGATGTCAAGGAAGTCAAAAACAACTATGAGTGTGGTCTGAACATCGATAAGTTCAACGATATCAAAATTGGAGATATCATTGAAGCTTACGAAGAAGTAGAAGTGGCAAGAAAATTATAAACCCCAAGTACAAAGCTTATTTTCATTAGTTTTGTAAGACAAAAAAATAGAAATTATGGGCAAATTCGGACCAACTGAAATCATCCTCATCCTTGCAATTGTTTTACTATTCTTTGGTGGTAAAAAAATTCCTGAACTCATGAAAGGTTTGGGCAAAGGGGTGAAGGAGTTCAAAGATGCTTCTAAAGGCGAAAACACCACTGAAGAAACTTCTACTGAAATTTCTAAAGAAGAAAAATAACTGCATGTACCGTACAATCGCAGAGATTCAGAACGCCTTGCATTCTGGAAAAACGGCATTGGACCTCGTTGAGGAGCACCTCGTCCGTATAGAAGCGCACGCGCATCTCAATGCTTTTCTCGAAGTTTTTAGCGACTCAGCGCGTGCTCAAGCACAGTTAGTCGATCAAAAAATTCAAGCCGGCACAGCAGGTCAGTTGGCGGGTGTCATTATTGGCATCAAAGACAACATCTGCTACAAAGACCACAAAGTAAGTGCAGCATCAAAAATCCTTGAGGGCTTTGAGTCTATTTATACCTCAACCGTATTACAACGCCTCATCGACCAAGACGCTATTGTCATTGGCCGCCTCAACTGCGATGAATTCGCAATGGGTAGTTCCAATGAAAATTCTGCTTTTGGCCCAGTTCACAACAACTGGAAACCCAACTACGTCCCCGGCGGATCCTCCGGCGGCAGCGCTGTGGCAGTTTCAGCCAATTTATGTACAGCAACTTTAGGTTCTGATACCGGTGGTTCTGTGCGCCAACCAGCTTCCTGGACGGGTACTTTTGGCATCAAGCCAACTTATGGCCGTCTGAGTCGCTATGGCCTCATCGCTTATGCTTCTTCATTTGATCAAATTGGTTTTTTTACCAATAGTTTAGCCGATACCCAACTTTTGCTGTCGCTCACCGCAGGGCAAGATCCTTACGACGCAACCAGCTCTAGTTTACACAATGATATCCGCTCCAATTTACCTGAAAAACTAAAGATTGGTGTTTTGGCAGAATGCCTGCATCATCCAGGTTTGGACGCCGAAATCAAAGCAAAATTACTACAAACACTTGCCGACTTACGTGCAAAAGGTCATGAAATCATCGAGGTGAGTTTTCCTTTCCTCGATTACATGGTGCCTACCTATTACGTGCTCACAACCGCAGAAGCCTCTTCCAATTTGTCTCGCTTTGATGGCGTGCACTACGGTTACAGAAGTGCAGACGCAAAAGGCGTAGAGCAAACTTACGTGAAGTCGCGCAGCGAAGGCTTTGGCCCCGAGGTGCAACGTCGCATCATGACCGGCACCTTCGTGCTCTCACACGGCTACTACGACGCCTATTACACCAAAGGACAACAAGTGCGCCGTGTCCTCAAAGACCGCACTTCAGCGCTCTTGAACGAATGTGACGTACTCTTGTCGCCTACAACGCCCACCACAGCTTTTGAAATGAATGCGGTCAAAGACCCGATTCAGATGTATTTGCAAGATATTTTCACGGTGCATGCCAACCTCACCGGTAATCCAGCTATTAGCTTGCCTTTTGGTGCACACAGCAATGGCTTGCCTTTTGGTATTCAGTTAATGGCCCGTGATTTTGAAGAAGATTTACTTTTTCACGCTGCCCAAAAAACACAAGAGGTCCTATGATGAAATGGCTGAGCTTTTTGTTGCTATTCAGCTTGTCTTCATCTGTTTTTGGACAAAAACCAGCGCATTTAGTGCGTCCTTCTGATTCACTCGATCCAGATCCATTTGTCAATACCGTACAGCAGAGCCTTCAGTTGTTTTTTACGGAATACGCCAATTCCAATAATTACGATTCGATCATTACCGTGCTCAACTACACACCCGGGCAAATTCCAAGTTTTTCCGATTCTGTAATTTGCGCGCGCTTGTCCAAAATGAACGAGCTCACGCCTTTTCAGCTCGACTGCAATGCAGCCACGCTTTCGACTATCAAATTTTTTGCAGCCCAACGCCGCGGTTTTATTCGCGTAGCACTCGGTCGCTCAGCGCTGTATTTTGATCTTTTTGAGGAAAAACTCACCGAATATGGCTTGCCCTTAGAGCTACGTTTTTTATCCGTCATTGAAAGTGGTTTGCGTCCGCAGGTCAAATCGCGTGCAGGCGCCCTCGGCTTGTGGCAGTTCATGTACAAAACCGGACTCTATTTTGGTTTGGAGGAAAACTCCTACATAGACGAACGCATGGACCCCGAAAAAGCCACCGATGCAGCTTGCCGTTACCTCAAGCAACTTTACGGTATCTACGGCGACTGGAATTTAGCGCTCGCAGCCTACAACGCAGGCCCAGGCAATGTCAATCATGCCATTCGCAAGTCGGGCGGTAAAAAAACCTATTGGGAAGTGCGCCCATTTTTACCTGCAGAAACCCAAGGTTACGTACCCAACTTTATTGCGGCTGCCTACATGATGACCTACCATGCCGAATACAACATCATTCCGATGGAGGCCAAAATACACAATGCACAACTCGACACCATGTGTGTCAGGAGCGGGGTGCACATGCAAACAATTGCCCAACTAGTCGGTTGGGAACTCACCGAAATTCAGAGTCTCAATCCTGTTTACAAGACCACCTACATTCCAAAAATGACAACTGCTCGTTGCGTCACGGGCCCAATGGATAAAATTGGCTTGTTGGTGAGTTACGAGGATTCACTTTATTTGCTCGAAGAATCCATTTATCGTCCCAAACCAATTGTGGTTGCGCCACCTATTGCCCCATTAGACAGCACCCAAAGAGATTCAACAGGTGTGGTATTGCCTCCGGCGGATACGCTTCAGGCCACAACACCGCCTACCGCCAACCTTCTATATCACAAAGTCAAAAGCGGCGAAAATCTGCGACAAATCGCCGTGCGCTACAACGTGTCTATCGAACAACTCATGGAGTGGAATGCGCTGCGCACCACCAATATCTATGTCGGGCAGAAGTTGACCATCTACACCAATCAAACGCAGGTTCAAGCGAATCCAACGCCTGCGCCAACACCACCAGCGCCTGCTCCTCCCGTCAAAAAATATTACACCGTTCGCGCTGGCGATACCTTCGGAAAAATTGCCCAGCGCAACAACCTTACCCAAGCCCAATTGCAACGCCTCAATCCGGGCGTCAAGGTGAACAGCATCGACATCGGGCAGCGCATTCGCATCAAATAACTTGCGATGAAACTTTCAGGCGTCATCATCACCTTTAACGAAGCCCGAAATATTGGTCGTTGTTTGGCCTCTCTTCAAGCGGTCTGTGATGAAATTCTCGTTCTGGACTCCTTTTCTACCGATGACACCGCCGCAATTTGTGCTTCTTTTGGCGTTCGTTTTGAGCAGCACCCTTTTGAAGGGCATATTCAGCAAAAGAACGAAGCGTTGCAGCGGGCTACACATCCTTGGGTTTTATCCCTAGATGCTGATGAAGCTTTAACTCCTGAGTTACAAGCCGCCATACTAGAAGTCAAAGCGCAGTCACCACAAAAAGGTGCTTTTAAGATGAACCGCCTCACGAATTATTGTGGAAAGTGGATCCATCATAGTGGCTGGTATCCCGACACCAAATTGCGCCTGGCCTCCAAAGCTGATGTCATTTGGGGCGGAATCAATCCGCATGACCAACTCTTGCCCAATGAAAGCCTTCAAGTAGGGCATTTGCAGGGAGACCTCCTGCATTATTCGTACTACACCAAAGCAGATCATTTCAAACAAATCGACTACTTTTCTAAAATTGCAGCCAACGAATTGTTTGAGCGAAATGTGCGCTGTAGTCTGGCAAAACTATACCTGAAAGTATTGGCCCAATTTCTGAAATCTTATTTGTTCAAAAAAGGCTTTCTTGACGGCAAAGCAGGGTGGTTCATTGCCTTGCGCAGCGCCTATGCCACGCAACAAAAATACACCCGACTCAGACAACTTTGGAGCCATGCCTGAACCTAAGAAAATACTGATTTCAAGAACAGATGCCATTGGCGATGTCTGCCTCACGCTGCCCGTTTGCCAGGCTCTTGAGGCCGCTTTTCCGAATAGCGAACTGACTTATCTTTGCCGCAGTTATACCCGTGCGGTAGTGGCATGTTTTGAGCCCATTGATCAGGTTTTACTCCTTGAAGAGCTCCAGCAACTCGACGATCAAGCACGCAACAAAGTGCTCGGCCAGTACGATGTCGTGCTGCACCTTTTTTCCAATCAAATAGTCGCCAAATGGTGCAAACAAGCCCGTATTCCACTGCGCATTGGCACCGCGCATCGTTTCGTTCATCTTTTCACGTGCAATAGCCGTCCGCGTTTCTCGCGCAAGCGCTCCGCACTACATGAGTCTCAACTGAATTTCAAGTTATTGGCGCCGCTGGGCATTATAAAAGTTCCAACGTTGCAGGAGCTTCGTATCAACTTACCTTTTAGGGTTCCGGTTTTGCCTCCTGCGCTCGCCGATCAGGACTGGAGCCGCGCTGTGCTTTTGCATCCAAAGTCAAATGGAAGTGGGGTGGAGTATCCGCTTGAACGCTTCATTGCGTTGGCAAATGTTTTGCTGGCAAAGGGATACCAAGTTTATTTTACTGGAACAGAAGCCGAAGGCCAGCTCTTCAGAGCACAACTTGCGCAGTATCCACAGATCAAAGACGTCAGTGGCCAATGGGATTTGAGCACGTTTATTGGCGTGATTTCAAAAGCCAAAGCGCTGGTGGCTTGTTCTACGGGCCCGTATCATATTGCAGGGCTCGGTGGCATTCGGGCAGTTGGTTTATTTGCCAGCCGCAAGCCGATTCATCCGGGGCGCTGGGCAGCTTTAGGCAAAGGCGCAACTGCACTTGTTTTTGACCCAAATTGCCAGCTTTGCGCTGAGGGCCGCGCTTGCACATGTGTAGCCGAAATTTCAATAGACCACATCGCCGATGCCATTGAAGCGTAGTTTGTTCAGAAATGTATTGTTGGCGCTATTTGTGGCCATATATTGCATGGGTTTGTTTGCCTACAGCAATGGTCGTGCTGCCCTGACCACCAATCAAGTACTGCAAGCTATCGCGAATGGTTTGCTCATCGGACAAGTTTATTTTTGGATGCAATCTACTGCTCACAAGCGTTTGCAAGTCGTGGTTGGATTACTGAGCACCATCTTCTACCTCGTGGCGCATCAGGCTGTACTGCCATACGTTTGGTTTTGGGTGTTGTTGTTGCTCCAAGTTTTGTTAACGGCGCAATACGAAAGGGGCCTCAAATGGCGACACATTCCTTTTTTAAAGAACTTCTTGATCCCAGTGATGTGGTTTGTACAGTTGAATTTAATTGGGGGTTTATCGGGCAGTTGGCACCTGCTGTTTCTTCCATTTTTTCTTTTTTACATGGCCTTGAGCATACAGGCGGATATCGAAGATATCGAAGCCGACCAAGGAAAAATCAAAACCTTGGCGGGTCTTTTGGGTAAAGACAGCGCAGCTTATGTCGTTTTGTTTTTGCTGACTTTGTTTAGCTTTTTCATGGGTTTACCTTGGGTATGGATCATGCTCGTGTTATTAATAGTGCGCCGAGAACTGCGCTTGCCAAAGGGCTCCTACGACGCTTTGCTTTTGGCACTTGGCGTTTACTTTCTATTGCAGTAAGCCCAAGCTTTGTATCTTTGTGCTTTCTATAAGCAAACATGGACTACACTTTCAACGCAATCGAAGCCAAATGGCGCCAAATTTGGCAAGAGCGCAAAACATATCAAGTAACAGAAGATCCTTCTAAGCCAAAATTTTACGTTTTGGACATGTTTCCGTATCCGTCAGGAGCAGGCTTGCATGTTGGGCATCCGCTGGGTTATATCGCTTCTGATATTTTTGCGCGCTACAAGCGCTTGAAAGGCTTTAATGTCTTGCATCCAATGGGTTACGACTCTTTTGGTTTGCCTGCAGAACAATACGCGATTCAGACCGGTCAGCATCCGGCAATTACCACCAAAGAAAACATCGCCCGCTACCGCCAACAACTCGACCTCATGGGCTTCAGTTTTGATTGGGACCGCGAAGTGCGCACTTCTGATCCAGCTTACTACAAATGGACACAATGGATCTTTAAACAACTCTTTAACGCTTATTACGACCTCAGCCAAGACAAAGCTGCTCCGATTTCTGTGCTCATCCATACATTTGAGCAAGAAGGAAACAAGAATGTACAGGCTGTGCACGATTGCGAAGAGATTTTTGATGCGGCAACCTGGGCTAATTTTACACCTTCAGCAAAAGAAGCGGTGTTGCAACAATACCGCATGGCTTATTTGGCCGAAAGTTGGGTCAATTGGTGCCCGGCACTAGGTACCGTTTTGGCCAACGACGAAATCGTCAACGGCGTTTCGGAACGCGGAGGCCACCCAGTAGAGCAAAAGCGCATGATGCAGTGGTCTATGCGCATCAAAGCTTATGCAGAGCGTTTGCTCGAAGGTCTCGACCGCATAGACTGGACAGACGCCCTCAAAGAACAACAGCGCAACTGGATTGGCAAATCGAAGGGATCTAGCGTACATTTTGAAGTCAAAGACAACGCGCTACAAATAGAAGTCTTTACCACCCGCCCCGATACTATTTTTGGCGTGAGCTTCATGGTATTGGCACCTGAGCACCCATACGTCAATCAAATTTGCACGGCTGATCAAAAGGAGGAGATAGAGGCCTACAAACAACAAGCTGCACTCAAGACTGAACGCGATCGCCAAGCAGATGTCAAAAACATTTCGGGTGCGTTTACAGGTGCGTATGCACTGCATCCGTTCACAGGTCAAGAAATTCCAATTTGGATTGGCGATTACGTGCTGGCATCTTATGGCACTGGCGCCGTGATGGCCGTACCTTGCGGTGATCAGCGCGACTACGACTTCGCCAAGTATTTCAACTTACCGATTCCATCTATTTTTGACGACCAAGACCTCTCTGAAGCGGCCTACACCGAAAAAGACGCAGTCATTGCCAACTCTGACTTCCTGAACGGCCTAGAGACCAAAGCGGCAATGGAAACAGCAATTGCAGCTATTGAGCAAAAAGGCATAGGCCAGGGCAAAACCAACTACCGCCTGCGCGATGCCGTATTTTCGCGTCAGCGCTATTGGGGAGAGCCATTCCCGGTCTATTACCAAGATGGCTTACCGCAACTCGTAGACGATGCGCTATTGCCTGTTACACTACCAGACGTAGATGCTTATTTACCAACCGAAGACGGCGAACCACCATTAGCCAGAGCGGCCAAAGCGGCGTGGTCTTGCCAGTTGGGCGAGCGCATGGAATACAACACCATGCCAGGTTGGGCCGGAAGCTCTTGGTATTTTCTGCGCTACAT
This sequence comes from Crocinitomicaceae bacterium, assembly GCA_021738405.1. Lineage (GTDB taxonomy): Bacteria > Bacteroidota > Bacteroidia > Flavobacteriales_D > Crocinitomicaceae > UBA952. The sequence continues at coordinate 12,557 of JAIPCC010000041.1, forward strand.
GGATCCGAACAACCAAGATGCCTTCGCAGATCCTGAAAAATTGGCTTATTGGAATCAGGTCGATTTATATATTGGCGGTTCTGAGCATGCAACCGGCCACTTACTTTATGCCCGCTTCTGGACCAAAGTACTTTACGACCTCGGTTTTCTTCAATTCGACGAACCTTTTGCCAAACTGATCAACCAAGGCATGATCTTAGGCAAATCGGCAATTGCCTATATGGGCCCCGATCAAAAAATGTATTCCCTAGACATGTTGCCTGCCGATAAAGAAGGCTTCAGAGAAGTGCGCATTTTGATCGACCTACTCAACGACGACGAAAGCATTCAGCTAGATGCGCTCAAAGCATGGCAACCGCAATATGCACAACAAGAGTTCGTTTGCAATGCGGAGGGCAAGGTTTTGGTCAAAAGAGAAGTGGACAAAATGTCTAAGCGTTGGTATAATGTAGTGACGCCAGATGACCTTTGCGAGAAATACGGCGCTGACACTCTGCGTATGTACGAAATGTTCTTAGGGCCACTTGAGCAAAGCAAACCTTGGGATACCAAAGGTATTACTGGTGTGCATGGCTTCCTGAAAAAATATTGGCGCTTGTTTCACCAAAACGGTCATTTTGAGGTTACAGACGCTCAGCCAGAGCCTGCCGCACTGAAAACGCTGCACAAAACCATCAAAAAACTCACCGACGACCTCGAGCGCTTCTCTTTCAATACAGGTGTTTCGAGCTTCATGATTTGCGTCAACGAACTCACTGAGCAAAAGTGCAATAACCGCCATATTCTCGAACAACTCACCATTTTGATGGCACCTTATGCTCCGCATATTTGCGAAGAAATTTGGGCCCAATTACAACCGCTGTCGTCGAGTATTTTTACGGCCACATATCCAGTTTTTGACCCAAGTTACTTGACTGAATCTACTTTTGACTACCCCGTTTCTTTCAATGGCAAAATGCGCTACAAAGCCACACTAGAGCTGTCGCTTACCAGTGACGAGGTCAAAGATCTTATTTTGGCCAAGCCAGAAACGCAAAAATGGTTGGAGGGCAAAACACCGAAAAAGGTGATTGTGGTGCACGGCAAGATTGTGAATATCGTGCTTTAAGCAACAAAGATTTAATTATTCGAAAAGGGAGAGCAGACTTGCAGAATTTTTGACTTCTGTAATCAGGTCTTTGAGTGCTGCAGCATGCGTATGTATTTGCGCACCGCCAGCGATATAACGCACTTCAGGCGCATCGTTGTGTAGCTGCTTGAAATACCCCACAATAAAGTGCTGATCAACGGCCGTGAGCCAGCTGCTCAATACAACCGTAGGCTTCAACCTTTCGATACAATCTACCAGAGAGTCGTAGGGAAGGCTTTGGCCGAGATAGTAAGTGTAGTAGCCTTTAGACCTGAGCAAATACTGATAAAAGAGCAGGCCAATTTCATGCCAGTCGTGCTCGGGCAAAAAGAGCAAAACGCTTTCTTTAGATTTGGGTGGAATTGGCAAGCGGTCAATTTCAGTGATGACTTTCTGACGGATGAGGTTCGAGATAAAGTGCTCCTGTGCAGCTGAAATGCTATTGACCAACCACATCACGCCAATGCGGTCTAAAAACGGAATGAGGTTCTCGGCAAAAGTGGCCTCTAAGCCTTTGTTTTTAATGAGGTCATTGAGGGTATTGCGAAAAAGTTGTTCGTCGAGTTCGAGTAGGGCTAAAATGAGCTTTTCCTCGGCGTTGTCTATAGAAGAATTGAGTCGAATTTCGGAAACCATGTGATGGATGGCGGTGGTGCCCATGGTGGCAATTTTCGAAATTTTGAGTCCTTTTTTGTTCAGTAAACTGACATTGAGCAAAAATGATAAGTCGGCATCGGTGTAGGTCCGAATTTTGGTATCGGTGCGCTCTGGAATCAGCATGCCGTAGCGCTTTTCCCAAATGCGAATGGTGTGAGCTTTGATGCCCGTCAGTATTTCGATATCCTTGATTTTATATTCTGCCATCTTCTGTGTAGTCAAACCTTAACAACCTTCAAGAGAGATTGTTCGCAATGCCGCAAAAATAAAAGTTTAAAGTGTAACTTTGCAAGATGCAAATCAAAAGCGCAGAATTCACCATCTCCAATACTGAAGTAAGCAAGTGTCCGCTCGACGGCAAGCCTGAATTCGCTTTTATTGGCAGATCAAACGTAGGTAAGTCGTCGTTAATCAATATGTTAACAACGAGAAAAGGCCTTGCCAAAACTTCTGGAACACCCGGTAAAACCCAACTCATCAATCATTTCATCATCAACGACCACTGGTACCTCGTCGATTTACCCGGATATGGCTATGCAAAAGTTAGTCGGACCCAACGCAGTTCCTTTGAGCGCTTTATTGCCGACTACCTGACCAAGCGCGAGACGCTCTACAATATTTTTGTTTTGCTAGATGCCCGCCTAGAGCCACAAAAAATCGACCTAGAGTTCATGAACTGGTGCGGCCAAAAAGGGTTGCCTTTTTCGATGGTTTTTACCAAAATCGACAAATTATCTAGTTCGGCGCTGCAAAAAAACTTGGCCAAATACAAAAAAGAAATGCTGAAGGTTTGGGCCGAATTGCCACCTGTTTTCACCACATCTGCCGAGTCCGGATTCGGAAAAGAGCCCTTACTCAACTATATCGAGCAAATTTTGGCCTAATGGCCTGAATACCTACTTGAATTTTCCTTGCGAATTCCTTACTTTTGCCCAAAAGTATACGCATTATGGGAAGAGCATTTGAATACCGCAGAGCAGCCAAAGAAAAACGCTGGGACAAAATGTCCAAAATGTTTCCGAAATTAGGTAAGGCCATCACCATGGCAGCTAAAGAAGGCGGCATGGACCCCTCCACCAACGCTAAGTTACGCACCGCTATTCAAAATGCGAAATCCGAAAACATGCCTAAAGACAATATCGAGTCTGCCATCAAGCGCGCAGCTCAAAAAGATATTGCCTCTTTTACAGAAGTCAATTACGAAGGCAAGGGCCCGCACGGCGTATTGGTTTACGTAGAATGCGCCACCGACAACCCAACCCGCACCGTAGCCAATGTCAAGTCTTACTTTAACAAAGCAGGCGGTTCTGTAGTGCCAAACGGTTCTATGGAATTCATGTTCTCGCGCAAAAGCGTTTTTGAAATCGCCAAAACACCAGAACTCGATCCAGAAATGCTCGAGTTAGAACTCATCGATGCAGGTTGTGAGCAAATCGAGGTAGAGGATGAGCAAATCGTTGTCTACGGCGACTACACCGCTTTTGGAACCCTTGCCAAAACACTCGAAGACATGCAAATAGAAGTTCAGAAATCTGGCCTCAAACGCATTCCAACAAGCCCCGTAGATTTCTCAGAAGAACAACTTATCGACATCGAAAAAATGCTCGATAAAATTGAAGACGACGACGATATCCAGCAGGTCTTTACCAATATTGCATAAACTACACACTAAAAACGCAATTTTTGCGTTATAACGCCTTTCATTGTCCATGCGTATAAGTCTACAATTTTTCCTGACACTGCTTTTGCTCTTCTTGTCATGGGCTTGTTCGACTGAAAACAATACGCCACTCAATCGCTTTTACCATCAAACCACCGCCAAGTACAACGGCCATTTCAATGCCAAAGAACTCTTGCGCGTGTCCTTGAAAACCTACCAAGACGGCAGAAAAGAAGATTTCTACGCTTTGCTGCCTGTGTTTCCGGTACCTACAGAAAAAGAAGTCAAAGGAATGCTTCCGGCCATAGACACCGCTGTTGTCAAGTGTGCCAAAGTGATCCTCAATCACAGCATGCCCACCGCCGAAAACATGTTCTATAAAACTGTAGAATACAACAAATGGATCGACGAAAACTGGCTCACTGTTGGCGAGGCTTATTTTTACCGCCGAGACTACCAAAAAGCCTTAGATAATTTTCAGTTTGTCAAGCGTTTCTTTGACAAAGACCAGAGCGCCTATGTGGCCAGCCTTTGGATTGCCCGCATTTACATCGAGCAGCGCAAATACGCCGATGCCAAACTGATTTTAGATGCGCTCAACGAACGCGCCGAAATCCAAAACGACAAACAACTCACAGACTACATTCCTTTCTTGCGCAAAAAGAACCCAGAGGCAGGGCCACAAATGTCCAAGAATCTACAATTCGAGATTCACCGCGCCTATGCCGATCTCGCTTTGCGCCGCCGCGAATACGACGTCGCTATTGAAGGCCTAGAACTCGCTATTGCCAAGTGCTCAAATGCCAAAGAAAAAGCGCGCTTGCATTATATTTTAGCTCAAGTACACCAACAACAAAACCAACTGCCAGATGCCGCAATTCACTTTGGCAAGGCTTACAAAGCGTCAGCATCCTCAGACATCGCCTTCAATGCCCGCCTCAATCGTGCAATAGTGAGCGGAGACGAACGCCTCATGGGCGATCTCCAAAAAATGCTGCGCGATGCCAAAAACGCTACTTTTAAAGACCAAATTTACTACGCCATGGCTTTAATGGAGATCAACAAGGGCAATAAGCCTCTTGCCAAATCTCACCTCACCTCAGCCGCGTTTTATTCCAACAACAACAAACGTCAACGCGCACAGGCCTACGAAAAACTCGGCGATCTTTCCTTTCAAGAAAAAAACTTCGTGTACGCACAAAAATATTACGATTCAAGTTCGCGCTTCATTACCGAAGATTATCCGAATGCCGAGCAAATCAAAAGTAAAGCCACTAAACTAGCCGACTTAGTCAAGGCCATTGAAACCGCCCAATTCGAAGATTCCGTTCAAAAAATTGCCGCCCTCTCCGAAAAAGACCGCGAAGACTTCCTCAAAGAAACACTCAAACAAATCAAGCGCGACGAACAGCGCCGCAAAGAATTAGAGGCAGCCAAACTCCTCGCTTTACAGCAGAGCCAGCCTACAAACACAAATGCCAACACCAACAAATTCATTTTCAACAATCCCAAACTCCGCGAAGAAGGCTTCAATGAGTTCCGCAAAAATTGGGGTCAACGAGACAACACCGACGACTGGCGCCGCAGCGAGCGCATCGTCTTGAATGCCAACATCGACGTTCAAGGTCAGGACAGCTCGCTTGCCCAAACCACACCAGGCCAAAAAGATTCTCTCTCCGTTGAGAGCCTGCTCAAAAACATTCCACTGACCGCTGAGGCGCTGAAAGCCTCGCAAGAACGCCTTTTGGAGGCCCTCTATACTTCTGGTGTGCTCTATAAAGAAATCCTCAATGAGACAGAACTCGCCGCCGCGCAATTCTTGGCCATTCTCGATAAAAATTTAGATCACCCCACCGACCTCTCTGCTGCTTTTCAGCTCTTTAAGATCTATGAAAACTCCACAGATGCCGACAAATACCGCCAGTACATCCTCAAGAAGTACCCGAGTTCAGATGCGGCCAAGTATTTCAAAGATCCCGATTTCTACGTCAAGCAAAAATTGAGCGCGCAAAAAGACCAAGAAGCTTACCTCGCGCTCGTTCAGAAATACGACCAAGCCTACTATGCTCAGGTGCAAGCGGCTACGCAAACAGTTATAGACAACGACCCATCTAATGCCTACAGAGCAGAATATTTATTGCTCAACGCCTTGGCAATTGGGCAGCAAGCGACCGACAAACAAGTGCTCGTTCCGCTATTGCAGCGCATCATCGACGAAAAACCAAAGTCAGATCAGGCGGTACGCGCCAAAGAAATGCTAGAGATCCTCAAGAAAGGGTACTCTAAGTTTGAGCTCAAACCGGAGTCTAAAGTACAGTCTATCTTTACGTACACGCCAACCGGAACTCAATTTGTAATTGTGCTCCTAGACGAAGACGAGGAAGCCGATGACGTGCGCACCACAATAGCCAATTTCTCAACCAAAGCTTTCAAAACCTCTAAAGTAAAAGTAACAGTCAAGACAACCCTCGACGAAAAGAATTTCATCCTCATTTCGGATTTCCCTACTAGTAAAATTGCCTGGGATTACCTGAATGCCTTCAAGGCCGGAGCGGAGTATCTCGATGACTATCAAAACAATAAAATTTTCATTATTAATCAAGAAAATTTGAAAAAGTTGATAGAAACCTCGAAATTTAAAGAATATAAAGGATTTTTCATCGATAATTACTAAGCTTTATGCTAAGAAAAGACATTTTCGGAGGTTCGCAAACACCTGATACCACCGACCGCATCAACCGCATTATAGCTGGTACAGAAATCAACGGCGACCTCAACTCAGATTCCAATATCCTTCTAGAAGGGCAAGTCAACGGCAACGTATCTTGTGCGGGCCGCGTCATTATCGGCACCTCAGGAAAAATCAATGGCAACCTCGTTTGTGTAAACGCCGAAATAGACGGCGCCATGGACGGCCAACTCATGGTAGAAAACCTCTTGGTGTTGCGTGCAACGGCCCGCATCAAAGGCGATATCCAAACCATGAAACTCCACATAGAAGAAGGTGCGTTCTTTGAAGGTGCTTGCGTGATGCGCGCTGGTGTCAGCACGCAAAAACTAGATGCGGAGGCGGCTTTCAATGACTGAAAAAAATAAGTCCAATAACACTTACCTCAAGCTGAGTTCAGCTGCTTTTCAAATGGCCGCCGTTATCGGAGGCTTCACTTGGTTGGGCACTTGGCTCGATCAAAAAATCCAGACCAGCAGTCTCTTTACCGTGGTCTTAGCGCTACTTGGTGTGGGCATCGGTTTGTATCTGATCATTAAAGAAGTCAATGCGCTCAATCGTGAAAACTAACGCCAAAAAACAAATCACTCCTTGGTCTTATTTGGCCACTTTATTGGCTGTTCATTTGGTCTTTTTGATCCTTGCGCTTATCGGTGTATTTGAATTGCCATTGAAACAACTTTTGAGCATTCAACTCACCTCTTTGCTCTTGATTTTGATTTCTGCCGGTGTTCTATTCATCAAAAATAACGGCGATGCCGCTGCGCAAACCTTTCGCTTTTTGATCATTAGTGTGACCCAATTATTGGGCTATTTATCGGCGAGTTTGGCACTCATCTACACAGATCAAAGCGTGGAATTGGTCTTGTATTTACTGGGGCTTTCGCTGAGCGTTCTGATCCTGCAAACCAGTTATTTGGTGAGGCGCTTAAAATGACCGCATGAAACTTAATAAGAGTTGAGCGAGCGGTTCAAACGCTGCATAACTCAATTCTTCAGCGGTGTCATCGATATCGTGGTAGTGCTTATTTGGCCCCATGGTGTAAACAAAAAATGCAGGCACACCACTTTCAGTGAAGAAATAATGATCAGAATTGGCTGCTGGCCCTCTCGACTTAATTTGCGGTAGGTAAGTGCCCTCTGTATTG
>JAIPCC010000042.1 GCA_021738405.1 Crocinitomicaceae bacterium
ATTCTTGCTTGTGAGCGCGACGGAGACCCTGCCGATATGCTATGCCGCATCAAAGGTGTTAAAAATGCGCAGAACACCGTTCATACGCTGCATAAAGTGATGGAAAGTTACCTGACAACACACCAATTAGTGACACCGACGCCGCAAGGTAACGCCAAAGTGCTCGACGCGCCACAAACCTTACTCTCACAAGTAACGGGCGTACCGTATGAGTTCAGGTAAATAATTCCTGCAAAGTGATTCAATTAAAAATAGAGGTTAGTGTATTTAACTCAATTAAAATCAATAAGATGAAAATTATTATATCCTTGTTTTTATTTCTTTTTACGGTCGCATTTCATTTGGATACACATGCCCAAACCAACAACTTTCCTTTTGAAGTGGTGCTCAAGGCAGATTCCATTACAGGTTTCAACGGCTTGCATTCTTTCGCTTACGGCCAGCGCGATGGAAAAGTACTGTTGATTGGCGGTAGGCCCGACGGTATCCATGCGCGCCAGCCTTTCAATGCCTTCCCAGCGAGTCAGAACAACCAGCTTTTGCAAGTTTTGGATTTGAGCACGAAGCAATATTGGTCTAGGCCTTTGGTGGAGTTGTCTGTGGCTTTGCAAGAACAACTGCAGAGCACCAACATGAATTTTTATCAGGATGGCAATGCGTTGGTAATTGCGGGTGGCTATGCCTATAGTGCCACAGCCAATGACCACATCACTTTTCCTTACCTCACCAGAATAGATTTAGATGGTTTGATCGGCGCAATCATGGCCAATACGTCAATAGCCTCATTTTTTGAACAGATTCAAGACGAGCGCTTTGCGGTAACAGGCGGCAATTTAGCAAAGATTGGCGCGCAGTTCTACTTAGTAGGAGGGCACCGTTTTGATGGCCGTTATAATCCCATGAACAACCCGACCTTTGTTCAGACTTATGTCGATGGCCTTAAAAAATTTGAATTGAGCCCCGTGGGCCAGCCGCTCGCTGTGCAAAATTACCAGCTCAGCACAGATCAAGTGAATCTGCACCGCCGCGACTACAATTTGTTGCCGCACATTTATCCGAACGGAGAAGCGGGCTACCTCATTTCTTCGGGTGTCTTTCAGCTCAATGCCGATTTGCCTTTTTTGTATCCTGTCGAAATCAAAAGCAGTGGCCATACGCCGGTCAATGGTTTTAGTCAGTATTTGAGCGCCTACCATTCCAGTAAGTTCAGCTTGTTTGATACTGCGAACCAAACGATGCACCATCTCTTTTTGGGAGGCTTGAGTCAGTACTATTATCAAAATGGAACGCTCCTCAACGATGCGAATGTACCGTTTGTCAAAACCATCAGTCGCCTGACGCAAGGGCCCGATGGCGCGTATCAAGAATATGTGTTGGCTACAGAAATGCCCGCTTTACTCGGCGCCAGTGCAGAGTTCATTCATTTGGAACAAGTACCACATTACGCGTCGGAAATCATCGATTTAGCAGCACTCAGCGGCGATTCTATCCTTATTGGACATGTAGTTGGGGGCATCAAAAGTGGAAGTCTGAATCCTTTTACGCAGAACAATACCAATGCTACCGATGCCAATACCGTGATTTACGAAGTTTGGCTCAAGCGCGCCCCAAATAATGGGCTTGAGGTACATGGGCCAGAAGGAGATTTGAATGTGGAGGTGTTTCCGAATCCGAGTGCGAGCGATGTCAATTTGAATTTCAGTTTCGAGCAAAAACACAACATCGAACTTTTTGTACTCGATGCCAATGGCAAACTAGTGCACGAAGTCTATTATGAAAAGGTCAAAAAGGCTAAAAAAGTACTCGACGTCAAAGCGCTAGGGCTCAAGCCAGGGCCTTACACCTTGCAATTCATCATCGACGACCAACAAACCCTCACCAAACAAATCGGTTTGCGCTGACCTTGGAGAATAACTCCAAGCTGTAAAATAAAAGGTGCTGTTGGTTAGATTTTCGAATTTTCCACGTTAATTTGGGGGGAAAATGAAAACGGCTACGCTTCTCTTCTTTACGTCTATATTTTTGGCGCTTTCAGCCCGCGCCCAAGACAATTGTGAATTCAAGCCGCAAAACAAAAAAGGCGGTCATTATCTTTTTTCCACCTTTTACCTCGATGACCTGAAAACGCCCAGAGAAGGGGTTTGCCAGACGCTGCATATGGGTAAAATCTATGAGCGCAGAGTTTTTGTGAAAGGGCATTTGGTGGAAGAAACCTGCAATACGCTAGAAGGGAACCCGCGCGTGCAGAGCAAGTTTTCTTTGTGGGACGACGATTCGCTGCTCATTGATCAGCGGGTTTATTATGAAAACGGGCCCTTGCAAACGCACAACATCATTTATCTCGACGCCAGTGGCCGCAGGTGCATGAAATCCATCGAATTTGGCTTGAAGGGCCAAAAACGGTTTGAGCACACGTATGCCTGGATCCGTTACAACGAACTCAATGAGTCGGACAAAAGCAGCCATCCTGAACACACCGTAGACGATTACGGCTATACCTATTTGATGGTTCCCGTCGGTGCAGAGCGCATTTATGATGATACGGGCGAGCTAAAAACACTCAAATACCATCAATTGATCAAAAATGGCCATTACGAGCACAGTTCTTTAAACGGCCCTGTCACGGAATACTTTACCAACGGAAAGGTACAAGCCAAAGGCAGCTACAAAGACGGCAGTCTGAAGGGCAAATACCAAACCTATTATGCTGATGGTCGAGTTGAATCGGAGCGCTATTATGACAACGATGTGCCTGTAGGCGAGTGGAAGGGTTGGCACGCCAACGGAAAGCAGGCTTATTGGTATCTCTATGACCTCAACACTGCGCATCCGTTTGAGCCCAATAAAAAAGAATGGGCCGATAACGGTCAGCTCACGCTGGAGCAAGTATTGGATATCGGTGCGAATGGTTTTTTGCGCGAATGGTCAAAAGAAGGGGTGCTTATTCACGATGTCGATATCCATTTGCTAGACCGCACCAAAGGAGTAGAAACCAATTGGCACAACAACGGGCAGCTGCACTGGCGCCGCGATTACCGCCCCGGACAAGACACCACCATGATTCAATTCTATGCAAATGGTGATCCCCAACGTTTAGAAATCTCCAAAGAAAAGGGCTTGGATACGTATCGCGAAAACCGCCGCTGGTACCCGAACCTTGTACCTGAAAGTGTTTTCATAGCGCAAACCCGCAAAGACGGCTTTTTTAGTCAGTCACAAGAACTGTATTACCCTAATGGCCAACTCCAAAGCACAGTATTGTACAAAAACAAAGAATGCTACAAAGAGTTTTATGCCACAAACGGCATCAAAATACGCTTCTTACATACCATTTCTGACAGCCTTCATGGGCCGTATCAGTTGTTAGATTCACTCGGAAATCTTTTACTCGATTACCGCTATCAAAGTGGTGTACGCCATGGTTGGTGCCGTGAGTACGACCACACAGGAAAACTCCTTTTTTCAAAATACTATCAAGAGGGTATTCCAGTAAAGGATTCTGCAGCACTAGATAGAAAAACAGAATTCTTGGCGCTCACCCAAGTGCAGCGCAAGGGGCTTGACAGGCTGATCAGCTTCCAAAATCTAGATTCGCTGCAGTTTTCTAAAAATGAAATAGAAGCATTGTTCAAGCTCGCTTATTTGAATTTTCCTGAGCAATTTGAGCCCCTTCCGCAAACCGATTACAACGGTGGCTTGCGCGAATACAATCAGCAGCTGCGCGTTCATTTGCGGCGCAAAGGGGACCTGATTTGGATGGATTTGAGTTTATCTTCCATTTCAAGCGTTTCATTAATTGTTTATCCAGATATGGAAATAGAGATTTTCAATCATCGGTATACCAAAGAAGAATTGAATCAAGAACAAGCAATGAACCCTAAATTTTACATGTGGAACGACTGATACTTTTATTGCTCTTTTTTTCGATGGGTGTGTTGCGTGCCGACATGCTGCCTACCGAGTTGCGTTTCACGCTCAAGCAAGTCCCTACGCGTTCAGATCAGCACACCGTTTTGGAGTTAGAGATCAAAAATACTTCGGCTTTACACAACAGCATACTTGTTGCGGGGCATCCGCAATTGGGCATGGGTTTGTTTGAGGTATTGGCCTATGAGCGTGCCGAGTCCATGAAGTGGACGCTAGACACCACCTATAGCTTAGTGCTCCCGGATTCCGCAGCCGTAGACAAGAAGTATATGCAGTTTTGGAGCTTAGACCCAGGGGAAAGTTTCAAGCAGCTTTTTGTCATCAACGAGCCGCCGTCTTCGGGTAGGGCTTACCAAATTAAGTACCAACCGCACGTATGCGAGGACTTTTTCAAGTATGCTTTTCGCTGGTACGATGGCGAAGGCGAGCCAACTGATGCCGCCATAGACGGCGACCAACGCTTTGCGTATCAAGGTCCTATGTTCAGTGATCTCTGCGATATTTTTTATACAATCAATGATGCTCAGTTGAAAGATCGAAAAGCTAAAAATTTCTATCAAGCCAACTGGAAGCGGGTGAAGCACCAGGTCAAAAGAAGCATGAAATACCCTCAAACTTGGCCTGTTCTCAGTGCGCAATTGTACAGTCAGGCGGTTTTATCTTCTTTACCAACTTATTCCCACCAATACCTCATACTCGAGACTAAAAACGGTATAGCCTATTTGTCTTTGGGCTATCAAATCGGTAAAATCAGGCCCATTCGCAGTTTTTTAGCAAAAATCGCTCATCTTTGTGGTGCCAGACGCGTATTCTGGCGCACGTCTTCGTCAAAAGCAATTAAATTAACCTACTTCCAAATCACCCCTTTCCAATGAAATTCATTTTTACCCTCTTTTTCTCCCTCAGTTTTTTAAGCGTTTTTGCACAAGAAAACCCAGCGGGTAAAGAAATCAACGAAGCCATCAAAGAAATGGATGCTGGCAACTTTTCGCAGAGCCGTGTCATCTTAGAGGGTGTTTTACAGAAAGATTCTACCAATTACGATGCGTGGTATGAATATGCCTACAGTTATTACATGCAAAAAGACTACGCGAAAGCTGTAGAGATCATGCAAACCCAAACAGATCATCCTGAAGCCACCGACCAGTTGTGGCAAATGATTGGCAACAGCCAAGATATTATGGGGAATGCTGAAGAGGCTTTGGCTACATACGCAAAGGGCATGGAGCGCTTTCCGCACAGCGGTAGATTGTACGTAGAGTCTGGCAATATCTTTTTGATCAAAGGAGAAACGGAAAAGGCCATTCCATATTACGAAAAAGGAATTCAAATGGATCCAGAATTTCCGTCAAACTATTACCGCTTGGCGCGTATTTTTTGCAATTCTGAAAACGAAATCTGGGGGCTTATTTACGGTGAAATTTTCATTAACCTAGAGCGCAACACCCAACGCACCCGTGAAATGAGCGCGATTTTGTACCACACTTACCTGAACACCATGGTATTTAGTAAAGAAGGCGTCGGAACGAGTTTTGCCCGAGATATGAGTCCGTTTACCATGGCCTTTGAATCTACAATTGCGAATGCAGCTGCTACGTATCAAACCAGTGTGAAAAAGCCCACACTAGATGTCGCTTCTTTATTGACTATTAGAAAAGCATTCATGACAAGTTGGTTAGCGAGTGAATACGCCAAGCAATTTCCCGTACAGCTCTTTGATTTTTGGCAAAGTATCGACGACATGAACTTCTTTGAGTGTTACCACTACTGGGCGTTTAGTCAGGCACCCAACGACCAATTCGAAAAGTGGCGCAAGGCCAATGAAACCAACTTCGGTTATTTCGTGAAGTGGTACAACCCCAACCCAATTGTGATCACCGAAGCCACTTACTTCTCGCGTTCTAAAATGCTCAATTGAGTAGGTAGGGAATCCTTATTGTTGTCGATTCATTTGACGACCGAACCCTTAAAAAAGAGGTGTTTGCAGGGAAGGTAATTCTACAGCCATTAGACATTTGTTCCCGAATGATGTTTTGTGTTCTTCCCACTAAATCGAAGGCTTCAATCTCTCCAAAAGAAGTACCAATTAACTCCATTTGCTGCGGCCCGCTAACTTTGCATTGAATCTGACTTGGATTGCAAAGTCCGGCGCTTGAAATATTGACGTCTATGAGCACGGTATCGGTGTCGCACAGCCCTTCGGCAATGAGCATGACTTGATACGTGCTGAGGTTGTATTCAAAACCGATAATGGCACCAGTTTCGATGGTCATGTCGGGGAAATACCAAGTAAAGTTGGCGTCTTGGTTCGCAGTGGCCGAAAAACTCAATAAACTTGCCCCAGGAATGCTTGAATAGGCAACTGTTGCTTGGAGCGTGCTATCCGGATGTACCAACTGCCAGGTGTCAAGGCTATCGAATACAATTGAACTTGCCACATTTTGCAAAATAATGGTTGTATTCGGATCTATTCCTGGATTAAAACCACTTCCGACAGCGCTCTTGTGGAAAAGTGAGGTATAGAAAACACAAGCGGCCAGATAAGAACCCTCAACACTTGGGTGGGAACCATCTTGCTGGTATAAATTGATCGCCGGGTAGTTGTCTCGGACGTATTTCCAAGCCACGCCAACCGGAGAAACGGCAGCCTGCGCAGAATCTGCTATGCGCAAATAGGCGTCGCGCAAGCGCGCATTCATTTTGTCGAAGGTATTAATGGAGTCCCATTGTGGGTCGCCGTTCTGACGGCCCCAAGTCATGAAGTAATTCACCTGACTGCAGGGCTGAATCGCTTTGGCGCTGTCTGCCAATTGCACCGCGAAGGGTAAGGTTTGCGTAGTGACTTGGTCAAAAGGAAAGCTCGGTTCTTGGCTTTGGCCTTGTAAAATGATGTAGTCCCATTCTTGTGCGGCCATTTTTTGGTAATTGACCGGGTTGGCGGCCTGCATTTGAAAGGTTTGCCCGCCTGGCGTGTTGCTGTCGTAAATCAGGACGTCTCCGAGCGAGCTGCTGAGGTCCTGAACCATTTGAGGCAAGTTATTGACGCCCATGTAGCTGTTGCCAATAAAAAGCGCGCGCAGGGTATCTTGGGCCAGCAATAAATGGGAAAGCATGAAGGAAACGGAAAGGATGAGTAGGCGCATTATTTTTGAATTTGAAGGATTTGTGATTGCAGGCGGATGTCTTTTGAAGAACTACCGATTTGTAGCCTAAATTGCGTTGGGTAAGCATCAGAGCCTGGCCCTGTAGGAATACCTAACTTGGACAGCGGAATTTTGTAAGATACAAAACCCATTGTTTCCCCTTTTTTGAGTAGGACTTTTTTGGTGTCGATGAGGTATTGAACAGGTAAGGATGTTTCGCTGTAGAGCGGTTTGATGTAAAACTGAATGGCCTCAGCGCCATTGTATACACCTGTGTTCTGGACAACGAAGGAAAATTCAAGGGTGTCTGTTCCACTCTGTAAGGAGAAAGTGTTTTGCGCCATGTTGAACTGACTGTAGGCAAATTGGGTGTAGCTCAGGCCATAGCCAAAAGGGTAGAGGGGCTCGCCGCTGCTATTCACGTAATCGTCGCCGCGGCCGGTGGCTTCGTGCCAATAACTCAAGGGAAGTTGGCCTTCGTGCTGCGGAATCGTAATGGGAAGTTTCCCCGACGGACTAACCTTTCCTGATAAAATATTGGCGAGTGCCAGGCCGCCAGCTTCACCGCTGTACCAATTGTATAAAATAGCCGCAGCGTCGTCTTGCCATTCTGTCATGGTAACGGCACTGCCCCCAACAAGCACCACCACAACGGGTATGCCACAGGCCTTGATCTCTTTAATGAGTGTAACTTGCGCAGGAGCAAGCGCTAAGGATGAGCGGTCTTGGAATTCTCCTTCTGGGTAGTCTACCACTATAATGGCCACATCGCTGTCCAGCTGCTTTTCTAAATCAAAATAATGAGCCTCAATAGGGTTTTTATGCGCATTGATCTTTAATAAAATACGTCCGTTGCCTTGTGGTTCTCTGAATTCAACCCGCACTTGATAAGAATTCCCCTCCTGAAGCGCAAGACGGTAAATCCTTTCGTGGTATCCTTCCTTTTGCCATTGGTCAATGATGCAAGTGTCATTTATATACATTCGAAAGCCATCATTTCCCGCTAATTTCAATTCGATATTGCCGGATTTCTTTGCACTTAGGGTGCTTGTCCAGCGTCCTGAAAAGAAACTATTCCCTGTTGTGCTATCGGGTCCGTAGAGTGTCCAGTGGTGGTCAATTTGTGTTTCAGTTCGCAGTAACACTGGTTGGCCTTCGAGTTGCGGATTATTGAAATAGGAGGCCTGAAAACCATTGCTCAACTGCAACCATTCATTCTCTTGATTTAATACTTGAAAGCCATCAGACCACGGGTTTTGAGGGTAGGGAAGGTAATGGATGTTTTTGAGGCCAAATGCCTCTTCCAAACCTGCTTTGATGCTTGCGTTCTGAAATCCTTTGCCGCTGTATCCACCTAGTTTGACCTCGGCAGCAGCCTCTCCTAAGAGTAAAATTTTGCTGTCCTTGGCAAGTGGCAAGATCGGATGCAGGTCTTTTTGAGGCTCATTTTTCAATAAAACGAAGGAGGCTTCGGCACACTTTTGGGCGATGGCGAATCCGTCGGTGAGTAGCTTTTGAACTTCTTTTTCTTCGGGAAGTTCTAAGTAGGGCTGTTCAAAAAGCCCGAGTTCAAACTTGACGCGCAGCACGCGGGCCACTGCTGAATCGATGCGGGCTTGCTCGAGTGCTTGTCCGAGTAAACTGGGTTCAAATAACTGAAAATGCACGCAATCGGTCTGGAAAATAACGTCTAGGCCTGCAGAAAGGGCATGTTTGCCGCTTTCATTGTAGCTCTGCGCGGTTCGGTGCAGTACGAGTTCGCCGCCCACTGCATTTGCGTCGGAGATCACGAAGCCCCTGAAGCGCCAGTCCTGTTTTAGGGTTTCGGTGAGTAGCGCTTCGGCCGCTGAACAAGCGTAGCCATCAAAGGAGTTGTAGGCGCTCATGACCGAACGCGCTTTGCCCTCGTGAAAAGCCGTCAGAAAAGGGCGGTAATGGCTCATGTACAGCGCGCGTTCGCTCAGGCCAATCGGGTAGGAGTCGCGGCCGCCAGCGCCGACATTGACCACAAAATGTTTGGGTGTACACACCACGCCAGCGCTTTCGAGTGGCCGTATAAATGCGAGGCCCATTTGGCTGGCTAAGTACGGATCTTCGCCGAAGGTTTCTTCGGTACGACCCCAGCGGACATCTGTAGCCAAATTGAGCACAGGGCTCAGGACTTGGCGTATGCCAATGAGGCGCGCTTCGCGCGCAATTTGCGCTGCCGCGCTGCTCACGAGCTGCGGATCAAATGTGGCCGCCAGGCCAATGGCTTGTGGAAAGCTCGTGGCTTGGGCGCGCACCAAACCGTGCAAGCCTTCGTCAAAAAAGATAATGGGGATGCCTAGGCGCGTGTTTTCAATGAAGTGTTTTTGAATGTCATTGGCCCGCGCAATGAGTTCAAGGTTGGTGTTCGAACTTGAATAGTTCAGGATTTGTTGATTGGGGTCGGAAAGTGCTGAAGCAAATAATTGGATACCAAAAATGCCGTCGGTAAAACGGCATTTAGTGGTATCGAAGTCCGAAGGGACCATAAAAAGTTGCCAAGCTTTCTCTGCAGCGCTCATGCGACCCAGTAGGTCGGAAACGCGCGCCTCGATCGGCTGGCTTGGGTCTTTGTAAATTTGAGCGCTAAGCCCAAAACTAAAACATATAAAAAGAACAAGTATTTTCATCTAGGACGAAGATACTGCAATCTTATAATCCGTTGGCAGCCATACGCAATTTAAGGTCGATATACGCTTGCTCGTAAGCTTCGCGTTGTTTTTTCTCGCGGTTGGAGATGTCCATGCGGCCCATTGTTTTGAGGATTTCGTCTGCTGCTGCGGTGTTGCGCAACGCAAAGTAGGCCTCGAGAAGGTTAAAGTAGATGGCTACAGTGATGTCTTTGTCGATGCGTGCTTTTTTGTTTTCGATGTCAGACTCTTCGAGTGCTTTGTTCCAGATGCCAATAGCTTCGTTGAGTTTCATGGCGCCTTGCGCTTCGTTGGTGCCGAGCATTTTAAAGCCGAGGTTGGCTGCATTGAAAGCGTCGAGGAGGTCGTTGTGCGACTCATTTTTAGACTTGACAAAATTGAGTTCGAAGGTTTCTTCTGTGCGCTCAAAACCAATGCGGTCATTGACCATGTGGTTCATCACTTTGAGGTTTTCTTGCAAACATTTGTCTTCCATTTGCTTAAGCACTGCGCTCACATCCATTGAAGGTTGTGTTTTGGTGGCAGCACCTTTGTAAAGTTTGAATTCAGTGAATTCTGCTGGAGCAGCAGCGTAGATTTCTTGGTTAATGGCGTTGGCCACACGGAAACTCATGGGGTGGCGGTAAGTAAACTCGATGTGGTAGTAAGTTACTTTATTCGTTGTTTTAACGCCGTCTTTGGTGCTGAATTCCTCTTTTACTTCTGAAACAATTTTAGCAGGCGTCGCTTCAAAACCTTGTAAGGTAACAGTGTAGTTGAGGGCGTTTGCAGCACCTTTTTGCAAGCCATCAATGAAAAGATAGGTAGAGGCAAGTGAGTTGTAGTCATAGGCCGTTTTCATGACAGGCATTGGAACTGTGCGGCGGTAAGGCTGTGGAACGTAGTCTTTGACTGGTTTGTTGTTCTCGTTGAGTACTTGTTTTTCGATGATTTTTGAAGCGGTAGATTTCTCGTTCCAAGCTTTGGTTTCGCGCTCAAATTTGTCGTCGGCAGCTTTTTGTTTGTTAGGAAGATCAGCCATGTCGCGCTGGTAGTCGGCTTCAGCTTGTGCTTTGTCGGCCTCGTATTGCGCCATTAATTTTTGGTTCTCTGCCTCATAAGCCGCAGTAACCGTTGCGATATAGGCAGTTGGCTTAGGTTGAACAGGGTTGCTCGGCAGTTTAACGTAAGTGTAGGTAATTTGCTCCCCTTTTACAGATTGTGCAAAAGAATTGAAAGCGAGGGCCAAAGCCACTAATAGGGTTGATTTTTTCACGTGTTTATTTTTTGTACCCGCAAAGGACGTGAAATTCGAATGAATAGTTGCTTCTAAGTGCTTAAAAATTTGTTAAATGATTTTTTTGAGTTGCTCAGAACATAAGTGACTTCATTTTGTTTAAGTAATAAACTCAAACATGAAACAAAACGGTATCCAGGTCAACAACAACACTATTGACATCCTCATCGACGAAATGGGAGACGAACACGTGAGCACCTCCGTAGAAACACCCCTCAGACCAGACGCATTTGCGCTTTCCGACGATCAAAAAATTGAACAAATTGCCGTGCATTTCGGCCAAATCATGGACCTCCTCGGCCTAGACCGCTCAGACGACAGCCTCAGCGGAACGCCAAAGCGCGTAGCCAAAATGTATGTCAAAGAAATTTTCAGTGGCCTAAACCCTGCCAACTTCCCAGACATCAAACTCTTCGAAAACAAATACCAGTATAACCAAATGCTCGTCGAGAAGAACATTTTGTTTTACTCGAACTGCGAGCACCACTTTGTGCCCATCATTGGCAAAGCCCACGTGGCCTATATTTCTTCCGGAAAGGTCATTGGCTTGTCTAAAATCAATAGAGTCGTACAGCATTTTGCCCAGCGCCCACAGGTACAAGAGCGCCTCACCATGCAAATCACCAACGCGCTCAAGGCAGTTTTAGAAACAGATAATGTAGCGGTAATTATTGACGCAACGCATTTGTGTGTGTCGTCTAGAGGTGTCAAGGATGTCAATAGCAGCACCGTAACAGCGCACTACTGCGGCAAATTTGAAGAGGAAGCTACTAAGAACGAATTCTTGAAATACTTGGATTTATAAGATTGCTTAATTTTGAGCATGACGCAAATGCAACACCTCATTGAAGCACTCCATCTTTTGCCACACCCAGAGGGCGGATTCTACAAAGAAACTTATCGTTCTGAACTCACCCTCGAAGGAAAAGATCGCCAACTGCTGACTTCCATCTATTTCTTGCTGACCTCAGCGAATGTCTCCAAATTTCACCGCATCAAAAGCGATGAACTCTGGTATTTCCATGCCGGAAGCCCCTTGATTGTGCACACACTTAACGAGCGCGGCCACCAACAACACCACCTCGGGCTCGATCTAGCCAAAGGCCAACGACCCTTTCTCTGGATCCCTAAAGACACCATTTTCGGCAGCACCGTTCTGGAAAATGACGGATTCTCCTTGGTTTCCTGCGCCGTAGCACCCGGCTTCGATTTTCGCGATTTTGAGCTCTTTGAGCGCTCTGAACTATTGGCAGCTTTTCCGGAGCATAAAGAGATTGTGGAGCGCTTGAGTTAGTGAGCTTTTATCGGTGTTTTCAAATGGATCTTCCAAACGGTTCATACGGTTGTTTACTGCATAGCCTTTGAGTAAGTAGTCTTTTAAAACCTGATTTGCCCAGATGCGGAATTGCGTACCGCGGTTGGATTTTACTCTATATCCAATGGAAATCACCATCTCAAGATTAAAATGTTCAATTCTATAAACCTTGCCATCTGAAGCAGTTGTCGCAAAATTTGCGACAACTGAACTGCCGTTTAATTCTTCAGTTAATGCATTTTTTATATGTTTACCAATAGTCTTTATATCTCTGCCGAAAAGCAGCGCAATTTGATTTCGATTTAACCATATGGACTCATCTTCCATCCTGACTTCAATCCGTTCAGTTAATTCAGCAGATTGGTATATGAGTATTTCGTTTTTCATTTGGCTCCAAAAATTCAAAACTACATAAGCAGATTATCCAATTAGAGAAATTGAAGCGAAAAAAAGACCAAGAGTAAGGAATATTACGGGATTTACCGCACCACGACCACAAAACCCTGATGCATTTCATTGACCGTATTGGCAGGGTTGAAGTACACCACATAGGTGTAAACGCCATCAAGTACAGGAAGCCCAGTTCTTTGGTCGGTGCCGTCCCATTTGAATTGAGTGGGTGAGAACTCAGCGATGACATTGCCCCAGCGGTTGAGGATCCAACCACGTTCGAGCACGCCATTTTGAAAGACGATTTCGAAAGTGTCATTGACGTTATCTCCGTTGGGTGTAAATACGTTGGGAATATAGATGACCGGTGGTTCGGTTACGCAGGCGATCTCTTGAACTTGGACAGTATGCAAGATGCTGCAACCATTGGCATCGGTTTCGGTTTGCGCTACATTTTGGGTATTGTAGATCCATTGGTCGAAGACCCAAACGGAGTCGAACTCACAAAGACTGATTGTTTCGTTGATGTTTAAGGTGTTGTAGACATTTAGGTAGGCGATGTGCGTGCTGTCGCAGAGATTGACATCTAGGTAAGATTGCGAGTAGGTACCTGGGTTGCTTTGCCAATTGCCATTGATCAGGATGGAATCGCCGGGGCAAATGCTAAGAATTTCTGAGGTGGTTTGAGGCGTGCAACCATTGGTAACGACAATTAAAATACATTGCGTATCTGCACAAATACCAGTTCCCAGCTGATAACAGACTTGCCAAGAGCCAATACCGGCAATTTGTGGGTTGAAACTCCCTGTAGCACTCAAGCAGGCGCCACAATTAGCATTCCATACGCCGCCTGAGTTCAGGGCCTGAAGTTGTTGTGCCGGATCTTGATTGGTAAAAGGGCCAGCAGCTGAAATGGCGGCATTTGGCAAAGCGGCTCCAGCTCCGATGGTATAGGTTTCACTTTCACTACAACCATTTGCGCCAGTGACGGTAAGCATGTAGGTGCCGGGGCATAAATTAGCAAGTGTACTGCTGGTAGCGCCTGTAGACCACGTGTAGGTATATGGCGCAACGCCGTTGGATATTGTAGTGGAAATAGCACCATTACAAGCATTGCTGCAACTTTCGTTGGTCAGGGTTTCGTTGATGGTGAGGCTTGGTGCACTGCTGCAACTCGGATTCATGCTGCCAATCCAAGCAGCATTTGCAGTGTTATTGGGTGCTCCAGGTGTTTGCCCAGTGGCAACGGCTGCGCTGGTCCAGTTGGCGCCGAGGTTCCAGTCATTGGAAGTATTATTTGTGAACGAAAATACTTTTGCTGAGGCCGTACCCGCAAAATAAATGATGGCATTATTAGAGTTGTTCCCCCAGCTCACGGCATGAAAGGGTGCTGGGCTCACCGGATAATATTGTACTTGGAAGGAATCGTCTGAGTTGGCCATTGAAAGTTGCGACCAAGATCCACCTGTGGTCCAGTTGACGTCCGGTGGATAATTTTGATTGGTTAGGGTGGGGCTCGTGGTGGTTTTTTCTAGTAAAGTTGAATTGGCAGGAATGATCAAACGGCAATTGCCATCATTTAAACTGATATCGTCTGGGGGTAAACTTGAATTTGCGCTCGTCTCGTTGTAAATGACAATGAGTGTGCCTTGTGGTACATTTTGCCAAAAGGGATTATTGGCAAATCTGACCGCTCCAGGCGCAATTCCAGTTGCTGAGCCCGTTGCAAAATTACCGTTATTGTCGTCTATAATCACCTTGCGCAAATCGAAGCTCGGTGTGGGGCTAGCGCAAGTGGGTGTGCCGATCACCACAAATTCAACATATTCACTGGTGCCAGTACCTTGTGATACTTCATTGATGATCAAATGCTGTGCTTGAAAACCTGAAAAAAGTAAGGATAAAAAGCTTAGAATAAAGAGCTTATTCATTGATGAGTTGCTAAACTTAAATCTTACAATGGTTTTGGTGCTAACGGTGGTTCACCTCAAGGAGGTCATTGTAAAATTTCACTGCGAAATTAAGGTATCTATCCGTATAATTACGAGGCGAAAGATGATATTATTGTTAACAACCCAACCAACGACGGTTTTTACATCAAAGGCCTACCACAAGGCGAAGTCGCTATCTACAGCATTTCAGGCCAATACATCAAGTACCAAAAGTTTGACGCACAGACCAAAATCGACCTCTCTGAAATGGAGTCATGTGTTTATTTGGTGCAGGTTGAAGGGTGTGGCGTTTATTTCCAAGATGGACTAAGTTTTGGCGGCTTTAGTTACTTCCAAAATTGAGTTCAACATACTTTCCATGGATAGTTTATCTAGTTTGGAAAAGGCAAACCACTTTTTACCGAGATCTTTGAGTGAAGCCCCTAAGTGATAGACTTCGTTTTGGTCAATAATTAAAAAGCGGTCGTGGCTTTTATCAAATTCTTTCCATTCAAAGTTACCATATTGCTCATTTGCTTTTTTCAAGTCTAAATCAAGTTGAGATCTTTTCCTTTTTGAAAGTAAAGAGACGGCAACATGCTTATCCTTTTTGGTTAAATGCAATAAAGTGCTTTCGTCTATGTAATTGTCAATCAAAACAATACTCTTTTTTGCACTGCGAATTATTCTTGAAGTTAACTCGTAAGCATCGAAAACCTGACCTTCGAAAAAGATACCTTGTGTGGGGAAGAGCTTCGAATGAATTTGTAGGTCTATTTGTTGAACTTTATCTTTGAGGGTTTCAAAATGATCCTCCAAACGGTTCATTCGGTTGTTTACTGCATAGCCTTTGAGTAAGTAGTCTTTTAAAACCTGATTTGCCCAGATGCGAAACCGTGTACCCTGTTTAGATTTGATTCGATATCCAACCGAAATGATTACATCGAGATTGTAAAAGTTGATTTTACGTTTGATTTTTCTTTTGCCCTCGGTTTGAACCGTCAAGTATTCCTTGACAGTTGAAGGTTCTTCTAATTCATTTTCTTTGAAGCAATTTCTGATGTGTAGACTTACGTTTTGCTTTGATTGTTTGAACAATAATGCCATTTGTTCTTGACTCAGCCAAACTGTTTCATCCTCAAATTTTACTTCAATTCTTTCGGTTAACTCATCTGGTTGGTAGAGGATTATTTCATTTTTCATAGCCTGAATTACACCTCAAAACTACCAAATGGCTCTACTAAAGAGGCTAGAAACTAGGAAAAAGACAAGAACGGGTAGGTGGATATACGGAGTAAATTGTTTATTTGGTGCAGGTTGAAGGGAAGGGTGTTTCTTATATCTTGAAAAAGATGTAGGCGTTTAAACTCGTTGCGATCAGGAGCCAAAGCACATAAGGAACAACCGCAAGCGTCCAGCTTTTTTGAATGCGGCTAAATTTGATGGTGATCAGCAGCACACTGAGCAAGAGCCCAACAATGACCAAAAGCCCGATGTCAACTTTCTGAAAATAGAAAAACACTGGGTTCCAAGCCACGTTCAATATCCATTGTATGCCATAAAGGCGCACAACTAAGGGCTTGTGCTTGGCTGTGTTTGTCCAAAGTTTGCCCATGTAAAAAGCAAAGCAAATCATGATGAAAGTCCAGGCTGCTCCAAAAACCCAACCGGGCGGCGTCCAGGGTGCTTTATCCAGATTTTGATACCATTCAGACGAAACACCACTGCCTGTAAATAAACCTCCGAGAACTAATGCTGCAAAATTGAGGATTAAGAAAAGTAAAGACGGAAGCAGTTTTTTAGTCATCTGGTTTTTTTCTAAAGTTAACAATTTAAAGGCTATTTATTTTGAGGTGGGGAGGCTTAAGAGCAAAAAAAAAGCCCTTTAAAAAAGGGCTTTTGTGGAGTCGGAGGGGTTCGAACCCTCGTCCAAACGACGAGTTTTCAAGCTTTCTACATGCTTAGTTCGTTGGTTGGTTTTCGATATGCGGCCGGACAAGAACACCCAACGCGTATACTTAGGTTTTTTAGCTTCATGTTGCGGTAAAACCATTGGCAACACTAACCCTATAGGATGAACTTCTGAGCGATGAACCGAAAGGGTGGCCGTTCATCAGAAGTACTTGTCTGGCCTACTATACTTCAGCCGGATTAAGCCAACTAACATTCAGTTAATTAAGCAGCAAGTGCGTATGACGTGTTGTCATTTATTGTTCGTAGCATTTGATTTAAGAGGAACACTACAATCCTCTGCATGCTGACACCTGACTACCGCTATCGCTGTCAAATCCAATGTCGACCCCAAAGAACGTTTGTGCAAAGGTACGAAGTTTTTGGGCCCTTTCTTTATTGCAGCTTGAAAACTTGTGGGGTGTTGAGTTGATTAGTACCGAGACCTATTTGCAGATAGCCTTTTTTGATGGAGCAAGTGTTGCCTGGGTTGAGGGCTTTCACTTTAGAAAATTTGGCAAGGGGGAAGGCTGTGGCGAGGTCGAGTGTTGAAGCAGCAGTTGGGGCGCTGCCGGGTATCCAAATCGCATATGTGCTTTTGTCAACTTGAGTGAAGACCCAGCTGCCGTTGTCGCCGTCATTGATTTGGTAGGGTGCAAGGGGTTTGGAGTTGTAGATGGCTTGGCCGTTTGTTTGCATCCAGACGCCGATTTCGTCGAGGCGTTGGTAGGCGATGCTGTCCCAGCGACCTTTTGGGTCAGGGGCAATGTTGAGCAGGAAATTGCCACCGCGCGACACAATGAGGCAGAGGTTTTTGAGTAAAGTGGCGGTGCTTTTGTATTGATCGCCGGGTACGTAGCTCCAGCTGTTGGCCATGGTCATGCAGGTTTCCCAGGGATAAGGCAAGGGTTTGTCTGGGATGCTTTGTTCTGGGGTGAGGTAGTTTTGGTTGGGGCCTTCGACGGCGCGGTCCACGACAATTAAGCCGGGTTGGAGCTGGCGTGCTTGGGCAGCGAGTTCATCCATGCGGATGTTTTGGTCTACGGGTTTGTAGCCCCATTTGGGAGAGGTGGCCGTGTAGGGTTGCACCCAGCCGCCGTCTAGCCAAAGGATGTCCACCTTGCCGTAGTTGGTCATGAGTTCTAGGATTTGGTTGTGGGTGAAGCGCACAAAGCTTTCCCATTTTTCGGGTTTCTTTTGGAGGTCGTAGTTGGGGTTGCGGTCGTAGGGTGGGAATTGCGGGTCCCAGTAGTCGGGGTGGTGCCAGTCTGGTTTGGAGAAATACGCGCCAATCCAGAGCCCTTGTGCCCTAAAGGCATTGAAAATATTTTTGGTGAGGTCGGGGTGGGGGCTTTCGCTGTTGGGGCAGGCAGGGTTGGCTGCAGTGTAGGGGCTGAACTGAGAATCAAACATGCAGAAACCATCGTGGTGCTTCGTGGTGAATACCATATATTTCATGCCGGCATTTTTGGCTGCTTTGGCCCAGCGCTCTGGTTCAAATTGGGTCGGGTTGAAAGTGGTTTGCAGGTTGTTGTAGGCATCTAGGTAGTTGAAATACGACCCCGAGTGAGGGCCGCGGCGCTTGCACCAGTCTTCGTCTTCTGGGCAAATGCTCCAGCTTTCTACCACGCCCCATTGGCTGTAGGCGCCCCAGTGCATGAGCAGGCCAAATTTGTAGTCTTGCCAAGTATCAAGTTTTTCTTGTACTAAAGGGTCGGTAGGTTCAAAGTATTGTTGTTCATGGTGTTGAGCCTTTAGTGAGAAGGAATATATGCCCAAAAGGGCTGTCAAGAGGAATTTATTTTTCATGTCCATAAACTTCAATTTCGTCGATAAATAACCAGCCCTTTCCTGCAACACCTCGCCATTTGGGAAGTTCACCTGGGTTACCCACTATGATTTGTAAGGTTTGAGTAGGTTCTGTTGGAAAATTCGCTACTACTAAAGGATAAGATCCATTGTTTTGTTGGGTATTGACAAATGGATTTTCTTGATATGAAGCAAAAGAAATGCCTTTAATCGTTTGGCCTTTCACCTTGATTTCACTTGGCCCCATGATCCAGGATTGGTTGTTGGCCAAGTAATGGATCCGGACGGAATCAATCACATAAGGTTTGGCCAGTTGGATGCTCAAACTGGCGTCTTGACCTTGCCAGCCCTGCCAGCCGCGTTGGTATTCGAGCGTGGAGCGCAGGCCGTCATTTAAAGTCGATATTTGGGTCCAGGAAGTTGTATCGTTCAACTGAAGGCCATCTTTGTAGCTCGCCGCCGGAAGGTTGTGGTATTTGAGCTGCTGCCCTTTGGCTAAATGCCGCACTTTTGC
This sequence comes from Crocinitomicaceae bacterium, assembly GCA_021738405.1. Lineage (GTDB taxonomy): Bacteria > Bacteroidota > Bacteroidia > Flavobacteriales_D > Crocinitomicaceae > UBA952. Next base: position 18,934 of record JAIPCC010000042.1, read on the forward strand.
TTCTTTCCAGAACTGTTTTGTGGTAGTTTCGTACTCAGCGGGCGGAAGTTTGGTCTCGTGCAGGAGCTTAGGGCCGTTTTTGAGCGCTATTTTGGTGAAGTCAGTGAGCAGTTGGTTGTAGAATAATTCGTTGTAATTGAAATACCAATCGGGGCCAGCCAGCGGAGATTTACCAACTTCGATGAGCGCATAACGAATACTTTGTTCGGCCATCTCGATGCGTGTTATTTGCGCGGAACTCATGCCTTCGAGATTTTTGGCTTTTTCATACATATTGAGCGCCCATTTTAAATTTGCGGGGGCTAAATAACCTCCGATGTGGGTTATTGGTGGTTCGTAGAGCGTGAGTGCTTTGTTGCTGTTTTGCAAATCTTTGATTTGTGCAGCCATGACCTCCCTGACAATTGGCCCCGCAGGTCCGTAAAAATAGTTGGTGAAATCAAAAATGAGTTTTGTGGGGTCGCGGGTGGGGTCCCAGGCCCATTTGGAAAGTAGATAGGCGCGCAAAGGCTGCATTTCTGAGGAGGGCGCATTGTAGCCTTGTTCAAAGAGCATTTGTACGCCATAAGCTTGGAACATCAGGAGGTTTTCTTGTAGGGTGGGCCAATTGGGAAAGGGCATGACCATATGTGAAAAGTTGATGACGTAGTCCCAGATCAGGATGTTGTGGGTCAGTGCAGCCCAGTTGCGCAAGTCTTTTTCAAAACTGGTGCCGCGCAAGCTTTTTGACCGGTTTTCTTCAATGGTGCAGAGCATGATATTCACATTGGGCTCAGGTTTGGTGAGCACGGGTGCTGAGCGCGTGTACTGATACGCAAGTGTAGAGATGACCTGATCGGGGAAGCGCTTGGCAACTTCATTGACAAAGCGCAGCATGG
>JAIPCC010000043.1 GCA_021738405.1 Crocinitomicaceae bacterium
CCCATCATCACCAATACGACTTTTCATCAAAATATGTGGCTCGATCAAATTGATGAGATAAACGGCGGCCTTGCGATTTATCCGAATCCGGCACAAACACAAATCAGCTTAGGTTTAACTGAGCCAAGCCAAGTGCTCATCAAAGATATCAACGGAAAAGTGATATTCAATGAACAAGTTGGCCTTGGCCAAACCATCGATATTCAAGCATTCGAAAGTGGTGTTTACTTGATCGAAGGCGCTCAGCAAAAAGGAAAATTCATCAAATTGTAAATCATTTATCAATTGAACACCCCTTTTACAGCTTTTTTAGCGTTTTTGGCATTGTATTTGTAAAACCTTCCACGTAGTAGTTTATAGTTAGGTTATAGATAGGGTGGTCCACCTGCCCTATCTAGAAAAGCGGTTCTTCGGAGCCGCTTTTTTTTTGACTTCCTCTTTAGTTATCCTACCTTTGAACCATGAAAGCCCTACTGAAACAAGCCAAAAGAACTGCCCTATTTAGCGTCGTGACCAACGCGTTACTTGCTGGTGTAAAGGGAACTGCTGGGCTCATCGGACACTCCGATGCCCTTATTGCAGATGCCATTGAATCTTGTGCCGATATTTTTTCAAGCTTTCTTGTATTGATTGGTATTCAGTATGCCAGTAAGCCCGCCGACGAAGACCACCCTTATGGCCATGGCAAAGCGGAGCCAGTGGTTACTTTTGCAGTGGTTGGTTTCTTATTGGTTTCGGCTACCATTATTGCTGTAGAAAGCATCCGACATTTATCAGAAAAACAAGAACAACCTGCTTTTTTTACCCTTTATGTGCTGGCAGCTATCATCCTGATCAAGGAACTGAGCTATCAGTATGTCTACCGCAAAGGTCAACAAACGAATTCCACAAGCCTTAAGGCTGACGCCTGGCACCACCGCTCCGATGCCATCTCTTCTTTGATTGCGTTTTTGGGCATTCTTGCCACTTTTGTATTTGGGAAAGGATTCGAAAAAGCCGATGATTGGGCGGCGCTCATTGCTTCGTTCTTTATTGTCTACAATGCTTACCGCATTTTTAGGCCGGCGTTAGGTGAGATCATGGACGAGCATACCCACCACGACCTGATCGATCAAATTCATTTGTCTGCTGCTGAAGTATCTGGTGTGCTCGGGATAGAAAAATGCTGGGCCCGCAAAAACGGTATGACCTACGTCGTGGACCTCCATTTAGAGCTCGATGGCAACCTGAGTGTGACCGAAGGCCATGCCATTTCTCACGCACTCAAAGACCACCTCATGCTGGCATTTCCTTATCTAACGGAAATACTCATACACATTGAGCCCGCTCCAAATTTAAATTAACCTTTTTGTTTGGTCTGGGAATAGCCTTCTTTGCGCAGTAAATCATAGATTTTTTGCTTGAAGTTGCCTTGGATCAAAATCTCGTTGTCTTTGACGCTACCGCCAACTCCACACTTGCTTTTCAGTATTTTTCCGAGTTCTTTGAGGTCGTCTTCACTGCCTACAAACCCGTCTACAAGGGTCACTTCTTTGCCCCCACGCTGCTTGCGATCGATGCTGACATACAGCCGTTGTTGCTGAGGCGCAAGTGTCTGAACGTCATCTTCTTGCTCAAATTCATAAGAGAAATCTGGATTGGTACTATAGACCACATTCTGAATTTTCTGTTGCTTTTTTGCCATAGCACAAAGGTATAAAATCTTGTCGAGCTGAAAAGTTATCCACTTGTATACGCGCGCCTGCACAAATTGCGTTTTTAGAAGGCATGAAAAAATCATTTAATCTTCAAGAACTCAGCGATACTGAATTGCTCACATTGGTGTGTACCAACCAGCAATATCCACCCAAACAAGACGCATTGCTGGAGCGCACCTGGCGCTGGCATCAAAAAGATTGGCGCACCTTAGCCAAAAGCAGCGAATGGGACCTCCTCGAAATCTACGGGATTGAGCCGCAAATGGCGCGGCGCATCATGGGTGTATTTGAAATCAGCCGGCGCTACCAAAGTGCACCCGTGCGCAAACGCTGTAGCATCAAAACCTCCAAAGATGTGTATGATTTAATGCAGCTCAAATTAGCCGACCTCGATCACGAACAATTTTTTGTGCTGTACCTGAATTTTTCCAATGAAATCATTGAACTTTCTCAATTGAGTGTCGGTGGTCGGCACAGCACCATTGCCGATGCCAAGCGCATTTTTCAGCAAGCCTTGCGCTGTGCTGCCACAGGCCTTATTTTGTGCCACAACCATCCGAGCGGGCACAGTAAACCCAGCGCGCAAGACCAAGCACTCACCAAAGACATCAAGGAATTTGCGGCTCTGATCGACATGAAGCTCCTCGACCACGTCATTTTCACAGATAATGGCTATTTTAGCTTCGCCGATGAAGGCATCTTGTAAAAAATGACCAAAAAGAAAATCCTCACCGTTATTGGGGCCCGACCTCAAATCATCAAAGCGGCGGCCCTGAGCCGTGCCATTAGCTCACAATTTAGCGACCAACTCGAAGAAATTCTCGTGCACACCGGCCAACATTACGATGAAAATATGTCTGCTGTTTTCTTCGAAGAACTCGGCATTCCGAAGCCTCACTACAATTTGGCGGTGGGCAGCGGCGCGCACGGCCACATGACAGCCGCCATGCTGAGCGGCCTAGAAACCATTTTAGAAAAAGAACAACCAACTGCTGTTGTCATTTACGGCGATACCAATTCGACCATTGCTGCCGCTTTGGCTGCCGCCAAAATACATATTCCGGTGGTGCACATCGAAGCCGGCTTGCGGAGCTTTCACAAAGCAATGCCCGAAGAAATCAACCGCATTGCGGCAGACCACATGAGCACGCTGCTTTTCGTTCCTACACAAGCTGGCATGACCAATCTTGCCAAAGAAGGATTTGAGCTCAGCCACAAAGCCAAAGCAACAATTGATGCCCCAAATGTTTACCATTGCGGCGACGTCATGTACGATAACAGCCTGTACTTTGCCGAACTGAGCGCTCAAAAATCGAGCATCATTTCTGATTTATCCTTAAACGACCTTCCTTTCATTTTATGTACCATCCACCGCGACAACAACACCGATGATGCCACTGCGCTGCAAGGCATCTTTGAAGCTTTACTCGAATTGGTGAAAAGTACACAAATGGCTGTGATTCTACCCTTGCACCCGCGAACAAGAGGGAAAATCAAGTCGCTTTTAAGCCCCGCTTTTCAAGAATTATTAAAAAGTGAAACGCGCATTCAGCTCATTGAACCCGCAGGCTTTCTGGACATGATTGCCCTTGAAAAAAACGCGCGCTTGATTGTTACAGATAGCGGAGGCGTGCAAAAAGAAGCCTATTTCTTTGCCAAGCCTTGTGTCATTTTGCGCGAGCAAACCGAATGGGTAGAAGTTGTGGAGGCAGGTGCGGCCATTCTTACTGGCGCCCATACGGCTCAAATACTGCGTGCAGCTGAGCAGCTCTTGGCTTTGGATATCCAGACCGACCCCGCTATTTTTGGCGATGGCCACGCAGCTACTTTTATTTGTGAAAAAATTTGCAGCGACTTGTAGTGCTGATCTATGTAGAATATATCACCGAGCGCTTGCTCTACACGCTTTCCTTTGTATTTGGAGACCGAAAGATTGCGTACCAACTCACCAATGATGGCATTGCTTTTATGGCCGAACAAGGTCCTAAAATCAATTACTCTAACAGGGATTTTGTAGACGGTTTTCAGATCATTCCAGCAAGGATTCTTTTTGAAGATGAGCTGCAAAACGAAGCCCCCACTAAAGGACAATACGAGGACATCACTTGCTTGAGCTTTCAAGACACACCCGACGTGCTGGGGTCCATCTTTTATGTCTTGAGCAGAATGGAGGAATACAATAGCCCGCACACAGATGGACTGGGTCGCTACAAAGCCAGTGCGTCTATTCTGCACCAAAACGATTGGTTGCAAGAACCCATTTGCGATCGCTGGAGCAAGGCCTTGATCCGAGTACTTGAAAAAAATCTAAAGCTTGACCTCAACGCTCAAAAGCCAAGGTTTTCTTTTCAACCTACTTTTGACATCGACAACACTTTTGCCTACGCGCACAAAAATACCATCCGCACTTTTTTAGCCAATACCAAAGACCTCATTTACGGAAGAACAGACCGCCGAAATGACCGTCAAATGGTGAGACAAGGCCGCAGCAAAGACCCCTACGATACTTTTGAGCACATTGCAGCACTCGCACAACACTACGAAGACACCAAAGTATTCTGGCTGCTCGGCAATTACACCAAGCTCGATAAAAACCTCTCTCACCTCAATCTCGCACAACAAGCAAAAATCAAGGAAATAGCTGCTCTTGCCGAAATTGGCATCCATGGTAGTTCACTGACGCCCTTCAATGCACAGCAGCTCGAAATCGAAATACAAAGACTAACACAAATTATCGGGTATCGCCCCAATAGCAACCGCCAGCATTTTCTTTTGCTGCGCTTGCCAGATGCCTATCGCAACCTCATCACAGCTGGCATTACGCACGACTACACGATGGGCTACGCCGAGCAAACTGGCTTTAGGGCCGGTACAGCGCGCTGCTTTAAATGGTTTGATTTGCTCAAAAACGAAGCTACTAACCTGAATATCCATCCGTTTGCTTACATGGACGGCACCCTACTCGAATACCTCAAACTCACACCAAGTGAGGCAAAGATACGTATTGGGAAACTTTACCAAGAAGTGCAAAAGTATGGCGGTGCATTTAGCTTTTTGTGGCACAACGAGACCATCTCAGGCTACCAACACTGGGAAAGCTATCAGGAAGTTTTCAAGGAAAATTTTGTCTTACATGCGGCCAAAAGCAGCGGCAACTAAGCGCTTACTCTTTTCCGATTTTTTTGTAAGATTCGCAAGAACGCAGCTCTTCTAGCATTTGTTCTTTCTCTGCTGCCGTTTTATTGGCATCCATGTTTTCACACTTGTTGAGCGGCTTCTCATACTTTTTGAGCAGTTTGTCTATCGGCTGGCCTTTGGCCTCAGCTGCTTTGAGCGCGTTGGTCATTTCGAGCCATTGATCGGCGCATTCACAAACTTCGGATTGGCAAGAAGCCAAGAATAATAGACCAGAAAAAAGTACAATTTTTTGAAACATAGTGAAATGGTTTAATAAAAACAGCCGCCGCCTTTTCCGAGGCGAAAAGTGAAAGTTGCACCGGCATAAACATACCAATCTTTGGTGCTGCTGGTGCCGCGTTTGCCAAAACGATTGCCGTCTAGGCTTTGGTTGGAAAGTGCCGCCGACAAATCAGAAACCTCATCTTCTAGTATTTGCGGGTCTGTGTAGAAATCAGAACCGACGTCGTCGAGGTAGTCTGTGAAGGTTTTGCGGATTGAAAGATCGAGGTTGAAAGTAGCCATTTTGCCAAGGCTCACCTTTAAACCCATACCGAGTGGCACACAAAGTTGATACAAATTGTAAGGTTTTTGTGCGTTTGCACTGGTGCCCTGCCCTTCGGTGGAAAGTGGTTGGAGGGCCTGCCAAGCGCCGTTGTAATAGGTTTGCGGATTCATGTGAAAAACGCCAATTTGTGCCAATAAATAAGCTGTTGCCGGATAACGGCTACTGCCGAATTGAAAAGGCACATAGTGAAATTCTAAGCCCGTTGCGACTTCGTGAAGTGTCGACTTGAAACTCAGGTTGCGATTGACCAATAAAGGATAAGGGGAAGTAGAATCTGCAGCTGAAACTTGACCATAAAGGTAAGTGCAGCGCAGCGAGAGACGGTTATTGAAGTTATAGCGGTACATGAGGCCGCCCGCTAAAGCAGCATTTTTGAATTGTTGATAAGGATTGAGATCGCCGAGGTAGTAGGTTTGGCCTACGTGAAAACCGAGCTCAGATTGGGAGAAAAAAGTGCGTTTTTGTGCTTGCAACTGGGTCGCAAGCACTAAAAACAACAGTGTAAAAGCCTTTTTCATCGTTAGGTGAACGTAAAATTGGCGAATTTATTATTATTTGCCCGAACGTTTGCGATCTGTTTCTTTCAAGAAGATTTTACGGATGCGCAAACCTTTAGGGGTAACCTCTACGTATTCATCGGATTGGATGTACTCCAAACACTCTTCCAAACTGAACACTTTAGGTGGAGCCAAACGCACTTTGTCGTCTGAACCTGAAGCACGCATGTTGGTGAGTTTTTTGGTTTTGGTAACATTCACACACAAGTCGCCCGCGCGTGAATTCTCACCGATAACCTGACCTTCGTAGATGTCTTCGTTTGGTGCAATAAAGAACTTACCGCGTTCTTGTAGGTTGTTGAGTGAGAAAGGAATCGATGTTCCTTGCTCTAACGAAATCAAAGAACCGTTCTGACGACCTGGAATTTCACCTTTGTAAGGCTGGTATTCTAAGAAGCGGTGGTTCATGATCGCCTCACCTGCAGTTTGCGTAAGGAGGTAATTGCGCAAACCGATGATGCCACGCGATGGAATCTGAAAAGTGACGATCATGCGTTCGCCTTTTGGCACCATGTTGGTCATCTCGCCTTTGCGGCGTGTTACGGCCTCCACAGCTGTTCCGCTATTGACCTCTGGAAGGTCAATGGTAAGTTCTTCTACTGGCTCGCACTTGACGCCATCGATTTCTTTGATGATAACCTGTGGCTGACCAACTTGTAGCTCATAACCCTCTCTGCGCATCGTTTCAATCAAGACTGAAAGGTGCAATACACCACGACCAAAGACCATCCATTTGTCGGCTTTGTCGGTTTCATTTACGCGGAGAGCTAAGTTTTTCTCGAGTTCTTTGTTGAGACGGTCTGAGATATGACGGGATGTCACAAACTTACCTTCTTTACCAAAGAATGGTGAATCGTTGATGGAGAACAACATACTCATGGTAGGTTCGTCCATTTTGATAGTAGGAAGCGGCTCTGGGTTGTCGGCATCACAGATAGAGTCACCAATTTCAAAACCTTCAATACCAGTTACTGCACAGAGGTCTCCAGGTTGTACTTCGGTTACTTTCGTGCGCTCGATTCCTTCAAATACAAACACTTCTTTGATGCGGTGTTTCTCCTGACGGCCATCTGACTTCGTTAGAATGATCGGTTGGTTTTCTTTGATGACACCACGTGTGAGGCGACCAATTGCGATACGTCCAACATAAGAAGAAAAGTCCAATGAAGTCACGAGCATTTGCGTGTTTCCTTCCGCGATTTCGAGCGGCGGGAAATAATCCAAAATTTGGTCGAGCAAAGGCGAAATGCCGTCCGTAGGTTGTTTCCAATCCGTAGACATCCAGCCGTTTTTAGCCGAACCGTAAATGGTTGGGAAGTCGAGCTGCTCTTCTGTGGCATCGAGCTCAAACATGAGGTCGAATACTTTTTCGTGTACTTCTTCTGGTGTACAGTTTTCTTTGTCGACTTTGTTGATCACAAGCAAAGGCTTCAGACCCATTGAAAGGGCCTTGCCAAGTACAAAACGCGTTTGGGGCATTGGGCCTTCAAAAGCATCTACCAACAAACAAACACCATCTGCCATGTTGAGTACGCGCTCAACTTCACCTCCAAAGTCGGCGTGACCTGGGGTGTCGATGATGTTGATTTTGGTGCCTTTGTAAGATACCGAAACGTTTTTAGAAACAATGGTGATACCGCGTTCGCGCTCGAGGTCATTGTTGTCCATCATGAGTTCGCCGGTCATGCGGTCGCGCTCGTTGATAACTTGGCCCGCTTCGATCATTTTGTCGACGAGGGTAGTTTTACCGTGGTCAACGTGGGCAATAATGGCAATATTTCTGATTTCCATATGGATAATTGTATGGGTAAGGAGAATTAATAACTATTTTTTTTGGCGCCGTAACTGCGGTCACGGTCAAAACCACCTGAACGTTTTTTGTCAAAACCGCCTTTTTTCTCAAAGCCGCCTTTTTTCTCAAAGCCTGGCTTTCTGTCGAATCCTGGTTTACCGCCACCAAATGAACCTGGGCCTCTTTTAGAGCTTGGTCCTTTTGAGAAACGGCGTTCGCCGCGGTCTTCGCCGCCGTCACCCTGACCAGGTGCCGTTACTTCGATCGAGACTTTGTGGCCTTCGAATTCGTAGCCATCGACGTTCTTTAAGATTTTTTGTGTGTGCTCGTCATCTGCCTCAATGAATGAGAAAGAGGTCATGATGTCGATGCGGCCAAGTGCCTTAGAGTTGAGGCCAGTAGCGTCGCAAATGATGCGAACCATGGCGCCTGGATTGAGTCCGTCTCTGCGACCTAGATTGACAAAGAAACGTGTTTTGCCTTCTTCGCGGGCACGGCTCTTGCGATCGGTATTGCGTTCTGGACGCTCGCGGTCGTCTTTGCTTGCTGCTGCGTTGAGGTCGCCTGCGCGCTCGTAATAATCGATGAAACGATTGAACTCAGCAGATACAAAACGCTTGATGACTTCTTCTTTGCTCAGGTCTTTGAAAGAGTCGAGGATTTGCTCCATGAATGGTGCGATATCGCCTTCTTTGACTTCTGTAGCAATAGTGCTGTCGATGAGTTTTTTCAATTGAATCTCGCAAATCTCTTTAGGATCAGGAATCTGACCTAGTGTAAAGGTTGTGCGCATTTGGCGCTCAATGGCTTTGATCTTGCCGTTCTCACGGGGGCTGACCAATACCAAAGACTGTCCTTTTTTACCAGCACGAGCTGTACGGCCACTACGGTGTGTGTAGTTTTCGATGTCGTCTGGTAGGTTGTAGTTGATGACGTGCGTGATGTTGTTGATGTCCAAACCACGGGCCGCAACATCAGTTGCAACGAGGATCTGTAGTTCTTTGGAACGGAAACGATCCATCACGCGGTCGCGCATGGCTTGGGTGAGGTCGCCGTGGAGCGGCTCTGCGTTGTAACCATCGCGGGCCAATTTCATGGCAACCGTTGCGGTTTCGTTTTTAGTACGGCAGAAGATAAGGCCGTAAATAGTAGGATTGAAATCTATCAAGCGCTTAACAGCGTCATAGCGGTCGCGTTCTTTAACAGTATAGTAGATGTGCTCGATGTTTTCGTTACTCTGGTTTTTGTGACCAATAGAAACCTCGAATGGATCTGTCATGTAGGTGCGTGCAATACGCGCTACTTCGTTTGGCATTGTAGCCGAAAACAACCATACGTTTTTTTCGCTAGGTGTTTGCTCGAGGATCATGTCGATGTCCTCTTTGAAACCCATATTAAGCATTTCGTCGGCTTCGTCTAGAATGACGTATTTGATTTCGCCTAATTGAATCACCTTGCGGTTGATGAGGTCGACCAAACGACCTGGTGTTGCCACAATAATAGCGGTTCCTTTTTTAACGCTAGTAATTTGAGTACGGATATCGGTCCCGCCGTACACTGCTGTGATATTGCCGTCTAGATACTTCGCAAAAACGTTAAGGTCTTTGGTGATCTGAAGGCAGAGCTCGCGTGTAGGGCAAATAATGACCCCTTGTGGCAGGCGTGCTTTGTTATCAATGTTATTAATCAACGGCAAACCGAATGCGGCCGTTTTTCCTGTACCGGTCTGCGCCAGACCGACAAAATCGCAATTTTCTCCTAATAGATAAGGAATTGCTTGTTCCTGGATGGGGGTCGGTGCTTCAAAACCCAATTCTGTCAACGACTTCAGCACCTCTCGCCTTAATCCCAGTTCTTCAAATGTCATGTATTCTTTTTAAAATTAGGTGCAAAGGTACACTATTATAAGGATTCAATGTTAATAAGTTGGTTCTTAGTGTTAAAAAAAATATAATTCGTAATTTAAAGCCATGAAACTTCTCCTCATCTGGGCCTTCTTTTTATACGCTACTCTAATCGAAGCGCTGCACGCCCAACGCGTCTATCCACTCTTCAACGACATCTCAGTAGATTCAGTGCTGAAGCCAAAGACATTTGCTTCGAAGATTGCCTTTGACCCTGTTTCTGAGCATTTGTTTTATACCACAGCTGGGGGCACTATTTATGAGGTATTTGAAAACACACAGTCAGACTCGCTCCGTTATTCAGCACTAGACCACGGCATCAATAAAGTGCAAGGGCTTTGCTTTGTGGACAGCACCTTGTTTTTATCGGGTAATATTTGGTACACCAATACCGGAATTGGCATGGTGGTGAAAGGCGTTTTGCAGCCCAACGGCAGCCGAATTTGGACCACTATTTTGAGCACTTCCGCGTACCCCACAAGCAGTTCTTCTGGCGACCACGGTTTTACGGGAATCACCGCAGATCCTCAAAAGGAATATTTATACTTTTCAGGCGGGTCGAGGACTTCTTTTGGCGAGGTAGAAACCAATAATGGCTTGTATCCAGGTCTGCGCGAACAAGCCCTCACGAGCAAAATTTTTCGGATCCCGATAGACGCTGCGAATATTTATTTGAACAACGACTCGCTCGACTTACAAAACAGCGGTTATGTGTTTGCGGAAGGCACCCGCAACGCCTACTCCATGGCTTTCAATGCACAAAACCACCTTTTCGCCATAGACAACGCTGGTGAGCGCGACGACCCCGAAGAACTCAACTGGATCCAACAAGGGCAACACTATGGTTTTCCTTGGCGCATAGGCGGCAATGCAAATCCGCTCGCAAACCCCAACTACGACGCGAGCCAAGACCCGCTCATCAACCCCACGAATGGCGCCTTTTTGGCCGGGCACTTTGATGCAGACCCATTGTTTCCTGCTGCTCCTGCGGGCGTAGTTTTTACAGAGCCGATAGCCAACTATGGGGCCGCTGCCGACTACTACAAAGAGGAAGCCTCAGGGCAAATCAAAAAAGCAAGTGAAAGTGGCGTGCCAGTCCGGACCTTCACCGCGCACCGTTCGCCCTTAGGTTTGGTCATCGACAAAGACCAAGCAATTGGTGGGGCCTACAAAGGCAACGGATTTGTCTTGAGTTTTATGCCTGGTGGCGACAGCACGGGTTTCTCGCCTCTTTCTCCTTGGGGCTCGGCGTGTCCGTTTGTAGATCCGTCGAGAGAACTCGTCATGCTGCGCTTTACCTTTGATGCTGCCAACAACGCCTACGGCATCCATACCACCAACGTAGCCACGGGCTTCTACCTCCCTGTGGACGCCGTTCAGGTAGAAAATGCCATTTACGTGATTGAAAACAATGGTGGGCTCTGGAAAATCAACTTTCCAGCAGCCCAAACGCCACCCTCCGGATTTTCCGCAACAAACTTTGTTTATCCGAATCCGAGTAACAGCGGCATCAATCTATATTTTCCGAATCCCAATCAGCAAAAACGGCACTTTGAGTTGTTGAGCTTGGATGGAAAAGTCATTTATCAGTCAGCTGATTTTACAACGGAATTCTATCAGAGTGATATTTCTACCTTTTCACAAGGAGGATATTATATTCGTCTTATTGCCGATGGCGAGATCATAGCAAGGCAAAAGATTGTCATTAATTGACCTGCAATTTAAAGTATCATTTCATCAGTAATCAATGTCGTTTTGCATCATTTACCTACGTCTAGGGAATAGTTCTGTGCGAAATAAAAATCGGGCTAAAATATTTTCGGAACTTTAATAAAAAAGAAACGCCTCCGTTGTTGAGGAGGCGTCGGACGAAAGATACTATCCTTCGTGATGTTCTGGAAAACAAAAATAATTAATTATTGATTGAAATGCAAGAGGTTCCATCTAAAAAAGAAAGAGTGATAGTATACATTGATGGCTTCAATCTTTATTTTGGAATGCGTGAAGCAGGATTTGATAATTGCAGATGGTTGGATTTAAAAAAAATGGTTCAAAAATTAATTAAGCCAGATCAATCCTTGGAAGATATCAAGTACTTCACAAGTAGAGTCAGCAATGACCCCCAAAAACAAAAAAGACAAGCAAACTACATCGACGCACTGGAGTCAACAGGTGTCAAAATTCTTTATGGAAATTATCAAAATAGTGCTGAAGAATGCAAACGCTGTGGGCATACATGGAAAACTGCAAAAGAAAAAATGACGGATGTCAATATTGCAACAAACATGATTGTTGATGGCTTCAATGATTTATACGACATGGCTTTACTCATTTCTGGAGATAGCGACTTGGTACCTCCCGTTAGGGCCACACATACCCATCTAAAACAAAAACGTGTATGTATCGCCTTTCCGCCAAAAAGACACAATGCATCGATGGCAAATGTTGCTAAAGGTTCGTTTACGATTGGTCGAAAAACACTTATTGATTCAATATTTAACAAAGAGGTTAAAAGCAAAACGGGTTATTTGATCAAAGCACCCGAGAATTGGCTACCTTAAATTCACTCGCCTAGCACCATGTAATCGTTATTTTTCTATTTTTGAAGACTTTTAAATCGAAAATCAAACTATGCAACTCAGCGGTATCATTGCCATTTCTGGAAGACCAGGTCTTTTCAAAGTCATTGCTCAAAGTAAAAACAGCGTTATTGTCGAATCGATGATTGACAAAAAGCGTTTTCCGGCCTATGCCACAGAACGCATTTCTACTTTAGATGACATCAGCGTTTTTACCTATGACGAGGACGTGAAGTTGACCGACATCTTTGCTAAAATGCTCGAGTTGTATCCTACCGAGGCGCCGTCGCACAAAGCAGATATCAAAGAATTGGAAGCTGCTTTAGCACAGTTTTTACCCAACTGGGATCAAGACCGCGTGTATCCTTCAGACGTGCGCAAACTTTTTCAGTGGTTCAATTTACTAATGAATGCTGGCGCTTTTGCAGTAGTAGCAACCGAAGAAGAATCAACAGCGACTAAAGAAGTCAAGGCACCAAAAGCAGAAGCTGCCAAAAAGAAAGCGCCAAGCGCTGGGCCATCTGCCAAAGCAGCGAAGCCTGCTACATCTAGAAAACCTACACCTGTCAAAACGGGATCCTCAAGAGGTAAATAACATGAAAATTCAAAAAGCAGCGCGCCAGTTTCTACCCGAAGACCTGGCCATCACCGATTTTGGGGTACTTACCCCCTATTTTCAAGAATTATTGGAGCGCCAAATCACAAACCTGGCCGAATTTGACCGCTGGCTTTTAGACCGCTCTGAACTCGATGCCGTACTCGAAGAAGACCTTGCTTGGCGTTATATCCGCATGAGCATCAATACTGCAGATACCGACCTCAGGGCTGCTTACACCGCTTTTGTGACGCAGATTCAGCCCGAACTTGCGCCCTTAGAAGATCAACTCAACCAAAAACTAGCGGGGCTACCCTTTTTGCAGGAACGCAAGGACAGCGCGCATGAAATCTATTTCAGAAGTGTGCGTACCGCACTAGATTTATATCGCGAAGAGAACATTGCCATAGAAGCTGCCTTGAACGAAGAAGCGCAACAATACGGCGCCATAAGCGCAGCGCAAACCATTGAACACAATGGTGAAACGCTCACCATGCAACAAGCCGCGCTCTTGCTCAAAGAACAAGACGAAACACTGCGCAAAAGCATTTTTGACAAAATGGCCGAGGTGCGCAGAAAAGACCGCGCCACGCTAGATGCACTCTATACCTCCTTGATTGAAAAACGACAGCAACTCGCCGTCAACGCCGGTTTTGCAAACTACCGCGACTACAAATTTGTGGCGATGGGTCGTTTTGACTACACCAAAGCAGACTGTTTTGCTTTTCACGAGGCTATCAAAACCCATATTGTGCCGCTGGTCAAGGAAATTCAAGCACAAAGACTCCAAAAACTCAACAAAGCACCATTCAAGCCATGGGACCTCGATGTGGATCCAGAAGGAAAGACCGCACTCAAACCTTTTAAAGACGGTAGCGAAATGTTGCAAGGCACCATCGCGATGTTTGAGCGCATTGACCCTTACTTTGGAGACTGCCTGCGCGTCATGGACGAGCTAGGGCACCTCGATTTAGATTCCAAAACGGGCAAAGCGCCAGGTGGCTACAATTATCCGCTATACGAAATTGGCGTGCCGTTTATTTTTATGAATGCCGTTGGCACCCAGCGCGACCTCGAAACAATGGTGCACGAAGGTGGCCACGCCATTCACTCTTTTTTGAGTCGGGACTTGCCACTCACCGCTTTTAAAAATCTACCTTCCGAAGTAGCGGAGTTGGCCTCGATGTCGATGGAACTACTCAGCATGCCACAATGGTCGGAATTTTACAACCCAACTGAGCACGTGCGTGCCATGCGCGAACAAATTGAAGGCACCTTGAAAGTACTCCCATGGATTGCGCAAATCGATGCTTTTCAGCACTGGATCTACGAAAACCCCACGCACAGCTTGACAGAACGCGCCGCATATTGGCAGCAACTGGCCACTGATTTTGGCACAGGGCTCACCGACTGGGCGGGTTATGAAGATTTGGTCGAAAGCGCTTGGCAAAGACAATTGCATTTGTTTGAAGTGCCCTTCTATTATATCGAATACGGCATTGCCCAACTTGGTGCGCTTGGCGTCTGGAAAAACAGCCTAGAAAATTACCCGAGCGCTATTGAAAACTACAAAAAAGCACTTGCGCTTGGTTATACCGAGCCCATGACCAAAATTTACGAGACCGCCGGAGTACCCTTCGATTTTTCATCTGAGCGCCTCCAAACTTTGGCCAGCTTCATTCAAAATGAATTGAAAAAAATGAATTAGTTGCGGCAGGATTGCACAGCAAATTAAAATTCTCTTTATATTTGCACCCTCGTATGGCGAGATAGCTCAGTTGGTTAGAGCGTAGGATTCATAACCCTAAGGTCCCGAGTTCAACTCTCGGTCTCGCTACAATAAAAACCCTAGTAAATACTAGGGTTTTTTCATTTAACACCAATCTGACTTTTGTCAAATTGGCTTTGGAGTCCAGTTTAAAGACCACGCAATGATTAATTTGTATTTTTATCAGGTCGTAGTAATTTGCTTCGTCTTATGGCAGTTAGCGACAAGTTAGCGATAATACAAAAACATGATATCAGATTGGAACAGATAAAGCTAAATAAAGAAATTCCTAAAATAGAATTCAATTTAAATTCTGAGGACAGCTATGTACATATTCATAGTGTTTATGTAACAGCAAAAAATAATTCTGCCAATCAATGGAGTATTTTTATTTCTAATGTCCAACTAACCGCTGAGTTGAAATATGTTTTTTTCGACGATCGGCAAGAACGCTTCATGGATGAAAGAAGAAACCAATTTCCAATTCATTTAGTAATTGACCCCTACCAGGCCCAACCTCTTTTTCAATTGAACAAAATCATAAAAAACGAAATGCTCACTGTGGGAGTAAATCTGGAGCCAAAATTTTATCAAACATTGAAATTAGAATTACAAAACATTGAAAATCTTGATGAAGATTACACCTTAGAGCTGACCATTGAAACGTATAACATAGATGCTTAAAGGCGCATAACACAAACATTGTATACGCGCCATAGCCAATCATTTGGAGTCCTGTTTTACTGTTTTTTTTTGATCAAAAAGTCACTTTTTCAATATATATAACCCTATATTTCATTGAGTTACACTTTTATCTTTAACCTTCATAACCCTAAGGTCCCGAGTTCAACTCTCGGTCTCGCTACTTCAAAAGGCTCCAATTGAGGAGCCTTTTTTCTTTTCTATATTTTTTTTTGCATTTTTCGCAAGTGATTGACGAGCGATTGCTAGATTTGATTTCTTCAAGCTGCAATTCTTTTGTAATCTTGCCTTATGCGTTTTCAATTCTACTTGATTTTTATAGTTTTCACTTTGATGGGCAAGCCGTTGCAGGCTACTACAGGGGTCTGTTTCAAGCTCAAAAGCAAAGCGCCACAAAAAGAAGCCATTGTCATTCTAACGGGTTTTGGTTCAAAATACCACCCCTTGCACGCCATCAAACGACAGTTTGGGGTCTATAACTACGACGTGTTTGTACCGCACTATATTTCGCGTCAATCTATCGACCAAACCATTCTCAATTTTGACGCCTTTTGGAAAGCAGAAAACTTAGCGCAATATGACAAAGTTCATGTGTTAGCGTATATCGTCGGTTCTTGGACCATCAATTCCTGGATTGCAGCAAATGGCCCCGCCAATATCGCTACGATCGTCTATGACCGCAGCACTTTACAGGAACGCGCGCCATTTGTGCTGGTTAAAGATATGAAGTTGGTCAATTTTTTACTTTTTGGGCCCGTCATGCAAGACCTCATCGACACGCCTTACCCTGCCCTAGCCCATCCAGCAATAGAGAAAGGAATCTTACTGGAAACTTACGCAACCAACACCGTCAGAAAACACCAAGAGACCGCCGCAGCCCCCGGCCCTTTTTGCTGGGATATTTCCTGTTTTGGACAGACCTACACCGATTTCAGGTATGTACCGATGAACCATGACCAAATGTATACCCACCCTGAAGTTTTCCGCGAAGCGGTCATTTATTTCATCGAAAACAAGCAATTTGGACCTCATTTCGAAAATATTGGCCCAGTTGCCGATCCATTTATCAAACACAAACCATGATTTCAGTTTACCAACTTAAGCCACGCTTTCAAGCCTTGTTACAACCCGTCCTCAGGCGGCTTCGTCATTGGGGTTTTACGCCAAACAGCCTGACAATTATTGCGTTTCTTTTGTCTTTGGCAATGGGTTGTTACAGTTTTTATGGCGAGCGCCAAATCGCTTTATTCCTAGTGCCTGCTTGTTTGTTGCTGCGCATGGCACTCAATGCCCTGGACGGCATGATGGCACGGCAATTCAATCTGCAAAGTAAATTAGGTGCTGTCCTCAATGAAATGGGCGACCTCCTTTCAGATGCCGTTTTGTATTATCCTGTTCTTTATGTTTTATTTGACATGGATCCGATCTGGGTTGGTTGGTTTATCTTTTTGAGCATACTCAATGAATTTGCTGGCCTCATCGGGCAAGCACTTGGTGGCCAACGGCGCTACGACGGCCCAATGGGTAAATCAGACCGCGCTTTGCTCATCGGTGTGCTGTGCTTACTCATCGGATTTGGATTACCTTCCTTTTACCTACTGAATACAGCCGTTTGGATAATTATCTTTGGCCTACTCATTTGGAGCACTTTAAAAAGACTCAAACATGCACTTTGAACACCTGACCTCTATTCACAAAATGCTGCTCGTCATCTTAGGCGTGCTGGTTTTTGCCACAGTACTTTTTTGGATCTGGAAAAAAATCAAACCGGGGGCACAGGTAGATGAGCTCATGACGCGGACCAAATCTTGGTGGGTCATGGCCAGCATTTTTGCAATTGCCGCTTTGGTGCACCCGATCATTTCATTTGTAGCTTTTGGATTTTTGTCCTTTGCAGCCCTGCGCGAGCTGTCAAGTATCAGTAAAAATGCGCGCATAGAAGACCGGAGTGTTATTTTCTGGGCTTACGTGGCCATCCCGGTTCAGTATTTTTTCGCTTACATGGGCTGGATGCTACCTTTTTTAATTTTTATCCCGGTGTTTATGTTCACCTGGATCCCTTTCATATTGGTATTAAAAGGCCATACGCAAGACATCGCGCGCTCCATGAGCGTCATTCCCACCCACTTGATGCTCACCGTTTATTCACTGAGTCATTTGGCCTATCTGCTTTCTTTATCTATCGCTGATGGCGGGCGCGGCCTGTTGCTTTATGTCGTTTTTCTGACCGAAATGAATGACGTGTTTCAATTTACTTGGGGCAAATTACTGGGCCGGCACAAAATCATCGAAAAAATCAGCCCAAACAAAACCTGGGAAGGCTTCATTGGCGGCTTGCTCAGCACAGTTTTAGCGGCTATTTTATTGAAGTTCCTGACACCCTTCACAACTAATGAAGCTATTGGCGCCGGCTTACTGATCGCATGCACTGGTTTTGTGGGAGACATTATTGTTTCGGCCATCAAGCGCGATTTCGGACTCAAAGACACCGGCACGGTGATCAAAGGCCACGGTGGTATTTTAGACCGGATGGATTCGCTCATCATTAGTGCGCCTTTTTTCTTTTATTACGTCTACCTTCTTCACGTCGTCAGATGAAGCACTTGCTGTTGATTTTGATTTACAAAGGCGTGATGCCGCTTTTTTTAAAGCTCGTTGGTGTCAAAATCGTCCCCAAAAAACCTTTGCCGCCAAATGCGCAATATATCATTGTGGCCAACCACAACAGCCACATTGACACCATGGCCCTGATGTCGAGCATCCCAGTAAAAGACCTCAATAGAACGCATCCGGTAGCGGCCGCCACTTATTTTGGCAAGAAAAACTGGCTTGCGGTACTCTCCAAGCTTTTTGTCAATACCATTCTGATCAAACGCAGCGAAGAGGGCGGTGAATCAACAGCACTCGATGTGCTGGGTAACTTCCTTTCTAAAGGCCATTCGCTCATCATCTTCCCGGAAGGATCGAGAGGCGAACCCGAAAAAATGCAAGCATTCCGCAAAGGCATCGGCGTCCTCCTCCAACGCAACCCACACATCCCCTACATACCGGTCTACATCCAAGGAACCGGCAAAATCTTACCAAAAGGCGAGCGCTTGATTGTACCGTATGTTGCGCAGGTTCATTTTGGTCAAGCTCAACTCGCTCAAGCAAAAGAAGTCGAATCAATTCTTGATGAGGTAAAAAATGAGATTTTACGCCTGAAGGATTAGAGGTGGATGCAGTTTAATTCATCGGCAAGTTGGTGCAAGGCCCTTTCAATTTTTTGGCGTTGTGCTTTTCTAGGCTTTTTGAGCCCATTGGCATAATGACTCATTTGCATTTGATTGATGCCCGTTAAGCGTTCAAATGCAGCATTGGTTATGATACCCTTGAAGTAATTCAAGAGACTTTCGACATCAAAATGATAGGTGATGATATACGCTTGATTCGATAAGTTACCAAGCTCCTGTTGTAAACTAAGACCTTCTAAC
>JAIPCC010000044.1 GCA_021738405.1 Crocinitomicaceae bacterium
TTGGCCTTCTCGGTTGGTGTGTTGAGGGTGCCAATTGGTGGGTATGGACATAGCGTCTTCCAAAACGACCTTCAATTCGGTGAGTTGTTCCCAAAAAATAGCTTGTATGCCCGCATCTTTGAATTGGATATCGAAGCATATAGAGATGTTGTTGCCCTCGCAAACCATCCGCAGGTAGGTGTGCTTGACCTGCGTGGGGTAGCTCGCCCAGTTAACCCTGCGGCCCGAGCTCGAAAGCGCGCCCCGCATGTACGTTTTAAAGCCCGACCAAAATGCTTCGTTAAACGCTTTGCGTTCTTCTTTAGGTAGCATGAGCTAACTTACTGATTTCCTTTTGCGTGGTCGGCTAAGAATTGTTGTAAACCGATATCGGTAAGTGGATGCTTCACAAGTGCCTTGATGGCTGAAAGCGGGCCTGTCATGACATCTGCTCCGATAGTGGCGCAATTGATGATGTGCATGGGGTGACGCACAGATGCCGCAAGAATTTCGGTATCAAAAGCGTAGTTGTCGTAAATAACGCGGATTTGGTCGATGAGTTGTAAGCCATCGGTTGAAACGTCGTCTAAGCGACCTAAGAACGGAGAAATGTAAGTGGCACCAGCCTTTGCTGCAACCAAAGCTTGACCCGCTGAGAAAATAAGGGTACAGTTGGTGCGGATGCCTTTGTTGGAGAAGTATTTAATTGGTTTGAGTCCTTCGGCAAGCATCGGGATTTTAACAACGATATTTTTATGCAAGGCCGCAAGTTCTTCGCCTTCTTTCACCATGCCTTCAAAATCAGTGGCAATAACTTCTGCACTTACTGGGCCGTCGACAATATTGCAAATGTTGATGTAATGTTGTAAAATATTGGCTTTGCCTGTAATGCCTTCCTTGGCCATAAGCGAAGGATTGGTCGTCACTCCATCGAGGATCCCCATGTTGTTGGCTTCGGTAATTTCGTTGAGGTTGGCGGTATCAATAAAGAATTTCATAGCTTATTTTTTGCGGTTTTTGAGCGTTTCTTGTTGTTGGCGCTGCATTTCTTCCAAGCGCTCTTGGAATTTTGATTTTTTCTTGACTTTCGGATTAGCGGCGTTATTTGCCTTTCTTTCTGCCATTTTTACCTTGAGTTTCTCTTCGTTCACAAAGAAGTATTTGATCAAGAGCATCATGACGATGGAAAGCAAAGTTGAGATGAAGTAGTAGTAGCTCAAACCAGCAGAGTAGTTGTTGAAGAAGAAAATCATCATGAAAGGGAAGATGTACATGATGATGCGCATGTCGGGCATACCTGGCTGCTGTGGTTGTTGCATGTTGCCGCTGTTCATGTAGGTATAGGCGAGGGTAGTACCGGCCATAAGAAGTGTAAACAACGAGATGTGGTCGCCGTAGATGGGAATATGGAAACCAAAATCTAGGATAGAATCAAAAGAACTGAGGTCTTCGGCCCAGAGGAATCCTTGTTGACGGAGTTCAAATGCTGCGGGGAAGAAGCGGAAAACCGCAAGAAGAATTGGCATCTGAATGAGCATCGGCACGCAACCCGATAACGGACTTGCACCAGACTCGCGGTAGAGGCTCATCATTTCCATTTGTTTTTTCATGGCGTCTTCTTGCTTCGCGTACTTGGCATTGAGCTCGTCGATTTCAGGCTTGAGGATGCGCATCTTGACAGACGACACAAACATTTTCCATTGCACAGGCATCAAAATCGTTTTGAGAATGAGCGTGAGTATGAGAATGGCCCAACCGATGGCTATGCCGTTGTTGAGCAGCAAGTTGAAGATCGGCTGAACTGCGTAGATGTTGATCCAGCGGAACAAGCCCCAGCCAAAGTTGAGGATGTCGTCGTAACCGCTGCCGTAGCTTTTGAGTACTTCGTAATCGTTGGGGCCAAAAAACCAATTGAAAGAAGCGGCGTTGTTTTGGAAATCCAAAGCCATGGTGGCGTGGTAACCTTTGAGGTGGGTCCAGGCTTGTGGATGACCTTCTTTGAAATTTTCGATGTAAAACTTGGTACCTTTCTTAGGGAAAGGGTTGCTCGGGTGAAGAATCGCTGAAAAGTAACTTTGCTTGAAAGCCACCCAATTGATGTTTTCTTCTGCGCTACCCGATTCGGAAGCCGTTTCGGAAAGGTAGTCTAGGCCACTTTCTGTTTGGTCAAAACAGATGGTCGAAACGCGGCGTTGCTCTGAGAACAAGCGCTCTGTTTTTTTGAAATCTGCAGCCCAATTGAGCACTGAGTTGTCTAGAATAAAGCCTTCGTTGTCTAGGACTTCGATATTGTAAGCGAGGTCGTGTCCTTTTTTGAGCTGATACGTTTGACGGATGCGGCCTTCATTGAATTTGGCTTCGTAAACAGCAGTAGTTTTGGTACTTTTTACCAATTCAAAAAGGTAGTCTTTGGTGTAGATTTTACCTTTAGCCGTACTGAGCACGAGTTGGTTTTGGGCATCGCCGTCTTCAAATAAGCAAAGTGCGTTGTCTTTTTTGTCGTCGAAATCTTTGTAACTTTTGTAAGACTTGAGATATACTCCTGCCAGCATACCACCTTTAGAATTGAGCTCGATGCGCAACTCCTTGTTTTCAATGGTTGTGATGGCTCCTTTTTGAACGACCTGAGAAGCCGTACCATTGGCTTGGGCTGCTGTAGTTGTCGCTTTTTTGGTTTTATTGTCCTTTTTTTCAGCTTTCTGTGCTGCAGCAGCTTCTTTCTTTTGTGCCGCTTTGATTTCGGCCTCAGAAGGCTGATTCATGACCGAAAAAACAGTGATAATAAGGCCAATCAGGACCAGGCCGATGGTGGAATTGCGATCCATAGGGTTAGTGTTTTTTGTTTTTAAGCGCCGCTTTTACAAATGCGACAAAGAGTGGGTGAGGGGCATCTACGGTACTTTTGTATTCCGGGTGGAACTGTACGCCCACAAACCAAGGGTGGGTAGGCACTTCAACGACCTCGACCAAGCCTGTTTCGGGATTGCGACCCGTGGCGATCATGCCGTTGGCTTCGAAGTCTGCAAGGTATTGGTTATTGAATTCATAGCGGTGGCGGTGACGCTCCGAAATGTTGTTGTTTTGATATGCCTTGGCTGTATTTGAATTGGGCTTGAGCTCGCATTTGTAGGCACCAAGGCGCATGGTGCCACCCATATTGGAGATGCGTTTTTGCTCTTCCATCATGGAAATGACCGCCGCGTTGGTGTTCTCGGACATTTCTGTCGAGTGGGCATCGCTGAGGCCAAGTACGTTTCTGGCAAATTCAATGACGGCAATTTGCATTCCGAGGCAAATACCTAGGAAAGGAATGTTGTTTTCACGGGCAAAACGCACGGCTTCAATTTTGCCGTCGATGCCTCTTGAGCCAAAACCAGGCGCAACTAAAATGCCGTCGAGGCCAGCGAGTTCATTGCCAATGGTGTCTGGGTCGAGTGATTCGGAATGGATCCAGCTCAATTCTACTTTGGTTTCGTTGGAAACACCTGCGTGAATAAAAGCTTCTGATATAGATTTGTAGGCATCTTTGAGCTCTACATACTTACCGATAAGCCCAATTTTGACGCTGTGCTTGGGGTTTTTGAGACGCTCCAAGAAGGCTTTCCAGTTGTCTAGTTTAGGGCTTTGCTTTTTGGATAAACCTAGTTTTTCAAGTACAACGGTATCGAGTTCTTCGGCTTGCATGAGCAGCGGAACATCGTAGATAGAGGCGGCGTCGCGGGCTTCAATGACGGCATTGACCGACACATTACAGAATTTAGCGATTTTCTTGCGCAAGCCTAAATCGAGTTCGTGCTCGGTGCGGCAGCAAAGGACGTCTGGCTGAACGCCGAGTTCGAGCAACTGCTTAACGGAGTGCTGTGTGGGTTTGGTTTTGAGTTCGCCTGCTGCAGATAAATAAGGAACGAGCGTGAGGTGCACCACAATGCAGTCGTTTTCGTATTCCCAAAGCATTTGGCGTACGGCCTCTACATAAGGTAAAGACTCGATGTCGCCGACAGTGCCGCCGATTTCGGTGATCACGATGTCGAACTGGCCATTTTTGGCTACTGCTTGAATGCGCTCTTTGATTTCGTCGGTGATGTGTGGGATAACCTGTACGGTTTTGC
This sequence comes from Crocinitomicaceae bacterium, assembly GCA_021738405.1. Lineage (GTDB taxonomy): Bacteria > Bacteroidota > Bacteroidia > Flavobacteriales_D > Crocinitomicaceae > UBA952. Next base: position 4,089 of record JAIPCC010000044.1, read on the forward strand.
CCAAATAGTCGCCGCGGCGTTCTTTTTCAATGACCGATTGGTAAATGCGCCCCGTAGTGACGTTGTTGGCCTGAGAGGTAGGAACGTTTAAGAAACGCTCGTAGTGGCCGAGGTCGAGGTCGGTTTCGGCGCCGTCGTCTGTGACGTAGCACTCGCCGTGTTCGTAGGGGTTGAGGGTTCCTGGATCGATATTGATATATGGATCTAGTTTTTGAATGGTGGTGGTATAACCACGGGCTTGTAAAAGTTTTGCTAACGAGGCTGAAATGATGCCTTTCCCTAAGGAAGAAGTCACACCCCCGGTTACAAAAACATACTTGGTTGAATTGGACATATAACGTTTGTAACTACGGGAAACAAAGGTAATACATTATTTCCTTTCTTGCCACTTAAAATAGGTCTTTTGTTGTGTTGGTCGACCTGTTTCTACTTCGGTTAAAGGTTCGCAAGGAATAAGACTTGAATGACAATCTGAAGGTAGTTGTTGGTACAAGGCGGTTCCGTCGGTTTTCCAGGCGATCATTTCGTCCGAAACTTCCTTGATGACCTTTGCCGGATTGCCCACCACTAAACTGCGCGCCGGAATGTCCATTTTGGCGGGTACAAAAGACAGCGCGCCAATAACGGACTCTTTTCCCACTACGACATCGTCCATAATAACAGCATTCATGCCGATCAGACAGTTTTCACCGAGGGTGCCGCCGTGGATAATAGCGCCGTGGCCCACGTGCGCTCCGGCTTTCAAATGAACGATGGTGCCAGGGAACATATGGATGACACAATTTTCTTGCACATTGCAGCCGTCTTCAATGATGATTTGCCCCCAGTCGCCACGCAAAACAGCGCCCGGCCCGACGTAGACGTTTTCACCAATCAGTACATTGCCAGTGACGTTGGCCTGCGGATGCACAAAACTAGAGGCTTTGACGACAGGTATAAAACCGTTGAAAGAATAAATGGCCATAAGGAAAGATTTGGAGGTAAAATTAGCGTTTTGTACTTATTCAATCAAAGTTTTGTACTGAGATGGAGAAACCCCCAAGTGCCTTTTGAAATGTCTGTAAAAAGAGGTTCTGGAATTGAAATGACAATGCTCGCCAAGGGTTTCAATGGTGTAGTTTTCTAGATAACCATTGTTGATGAGCGTAAGGGCGTGAATGAGGCGCAAGACATTGAGGTAATCGCTCTGTGAATGACGGCAATAGTATTTGAGCACAAACTTGATGTGGCTTTTGGGATAATTGAGTTGTTTAGAGAGGTCTGACAGCAAATTGGCACTCGAGGATTGAATGAGCAATTCGGGCTTGAGTCCGCGGAGGTCCTCGAGAAGTTGAACAGCGTGTTTGCGCACCACCGCCTCTAATGCTCGGTCTTGAGTTTCTGTCTTTTGTAGTGGTTTGCTGCTCCAGATATCAAATTCTTGGGCAAAATCTCTGTCGAGGTCTTTCTTTTTAAATACCTCATTGAAAACAATACCGGGATTTAAAAACAAATAAACCAGAAAGAGTGCCCAACTGATGACGGTGCTGTCAAAAACATGTTGAATGGCATCTTGCTTGTTGGCGGGGTTGAGGATTAGGTAATAAGCGATGAAAATGGAGTTGTTGAGCGAAAGTGCAAAAATCCAGGTCATGAGCTGCTTTACTTTGAATAATTGCTGCTTCGAGAAAATGGATTGGTGCTGTTTCAAATAACGATAAGAACTCTGCCAGAGTAAGAAGTAATAAAAGAGCGTGTAAGAGATAAAAAAAAGTCCGAGCACGAAAAGATTGAGCTCGCCAAAAAGCATGCGCGCTAATACAATAAAGCCGAAAAAAGCGAAGTGCTTGAGGCTTTTTCGGATCGTAGCTTGCTCAGAGATAAATGACTGTAAGCAAAGCAAGTAGATAGGAGGGACGAGGAATAAAATAATGAAAAACCTTAAAAATAGTGGTTTTCCTTCGTGAATAAAATCAAGGGAGGTGAGGCCGAATTGAAATCTTGAGAATCCGGATAAGAGAAGGAGTAAAAAAAAGTAGAAATTGATTTTGTTCGAGCGAAAATAATTGAGCAAAATTGCAAACGCAATTAAGATCAGGCTAAAGCCACATAAAAGGTTGAGGAGATTCAAGAACATTTTCAAATTTAAGCATTAATTGGCAATATTTTCCAATTTTGAAACATTAAAAAGTTGTTTCAAAAATTACAAAATTATCCCAATGGCAATAGCTTATTGATCAAATCATATTGCGGTAATTTTACCGTAAAAAATAATGTTCACATTTGCTCATCATTTGATTTATACTAGCTTCTGTAGAGGCTCAAAACACAAATAATGAGAAAAACATTAAAAGCAAGCTCGGCTAATTTATACCGAAAAATTGCATTATTTCTTTTGACAATAACTGTTTGTGCGGTGGCATTGTTCTTTTTACTAGATACCGAGTGGTACTTCTTAATTATAGCCATTGTGTTGGCAGTCATTCTATTGCGCAGCAGCTACATGGCTGTTGTTGAAGCACAAAAGCTAAAGGTTAAGCAGTTTCAAACATTAGTGCTGGAGGACACCCATTTTCTCTTTCAGGATTTACCCTTGAACGGAGGTGAGCAAAGAGCTGTAGCTGTTCAATATGAAAACATCAAAAGCGTCGGTGTGGATGGCTCTTCTTTGTATGTGCTCTTAGTGCGCCGACAAAATTGGGTTGGCTTGGGCCAGGATTATTTTGCACCTGTTGGTGTAGCGCCCAAATTACAACATTTTGCCCTGCCGGCCGGAAGCGCTCAGCGCGCTTTGCTCTTTCACTATTTGCGAACGCAAGGTTTCAGGATTGAAAGAAAATTAAAACGTTAATGCTCATCGTTTAGCTATGGAAATTTATACACAATTATTTTTTGTTTTTGCGCTCAGTTTATTGGGCTCAACTGCTTTGATGCCTTTGTTGATCGGTTTTGCCAGACGCAATCAGTTATTAGACATTCCGAATCTGCGCAGTTCGCATGCGATACAAGTGCCGAGAATAGGAGGGGTGGTGTTCTTTGTGGCGGTGGCGGTTTTTGTAATTGGTGCCAGAAAGGAATTCGATCCCCAAGGACTAGGATTCATGTTTGCGGGTGCTCTTCTACTTTTTGCAATTGGCCTCTACGATGACCTGCGCTCGGTAAAACCATTGGTTAAATTGTTTGCGCAAATCGTTGCGCTTTTGGGAATTGTGAGGTTTTATGAGGGCGCCATCGAAAATTTTCGTCTGGCTTCGATATTTGAATGGATTCCACCAGGCGTTTTTCAGCTGCTTGTTTTTGCTTTCTTTTTGGTCTTGATCAATGCGATTAATTTGATGGATGGCATCGATGGGCTTGCCGCCATGATTTCAATCAACTTTTTTGCAGTAATGGCGATTTTCTTTTACCGATCAGAACAGGATCATTATGCGTTACTGAGTTTGGTCATCATTGGCTCAATCATTGCTTTTTTGTTTTTCAATCTTTCTTTTCGACATAAAGTGTTCATGGGAGATTGCGGTTCTTTGTTATTAGGTTACCTCATGTGCGGCTTTTCTTTGCAGCTGATGGATTCCGGTTGCTGTGATCCAGCTTTGAACGAATTGTCGGCCAATGAAATTTCTTTGATCTTTTTTGCGCTGTTCAGTTTGCCGGTATTTGATTTGATACGCGTCATTTTTGTCAGGCTTTATAATGGAAAGCGCATTTTTCAGGCGGACAGAAATCATTTACATCATGTTATCTTGGATCAAATGGGCAGATCACATTTGTTTACCGCAACTTTGTTGTTCACGGTACACGTGAGTATTATTATTTTGGCGCTTGTGGCGATGAACGAGATAGGTATTGCAGATGAGTCTGCAGTATTTTGATTTTGTGTGGCGCTATAAGCTATTTAACATAATATTAATTATATAACAATTACAACAAAACCACATTCCAAACGTTGTGTATCTTTACACTGTGTTTAGCACCGACCAACAAACCCTCCACGACCTCGAGTTTGAAGCCATCAAAGCATGGCTAGAAAAATTCTGCATTGGCCCCACGGCCTTGAAGCAAGTTCAAACCTTACAGCCGCGGACGCAATTTGCGGTTTTGCGCCAAGAACTCAAGCGCGTCGATGAATTGCGTTTGGTGCGCGTACACGGCGAAAAATTTCCGCAGCTCGAATTTGAAGAACTCCTTCAAGAAATTAAATTACTGGGCATCCAAAAAGCTGTGATTTCTTTAGAAGGATTTCGCCGCATTTACCAAGCCTCAGAACTCGTCAATTCCTTGGTATTGTTTTTTGAGCATTCGCTTTTCAAGTATCCCTTGCTCAAAGAACTCACCGAAGACGTCTATTACACCAAAGATATCATCGAAGAAATCGATCAGGTTTTTGACCGCAACGGGCAAATCAAAGACGACGCCTCTACAGCGCTCGCAGAGATCAGAACGCGCATTCGGGTCTTGCGCAACCAGATCAATAAGAATTTTGACAAAGAACTGCGCCGCTACAACAAAGACAAAGTGTTGGCTGAAACGCTCGAGACGTATGTCAATGAGCGCCGCGTCTTGACCGTGCTGTCTACCTTTAAGCGCAAAGTGCCAGGCAATATCCATGGCTCGAGCAAAACCGGTAGCCTTACCTTTATTGAGCCTTTGGTCAATGTGCCGCTCAACAACGAACTCGAATTCTTATTCGACGACGAACGCAAAGAAATTCACCGCATTTTGCAAGCGCTTACGGCCCTCATGGTGCAATACCGCCCTCTGATCAATGCGTATCAAACTTTATTGACAAGAATTGATTTCTTGAATGCCAAATGCAAGCTAGCTATTGAGATGCAAGCTGTTTTGCCTGCAATTGGCCAGCACACCGGTATGCACATGAAGCAGGCGTATCATCCGCTGCTCAGGCGTGCCAATCAGCAAGCGGGCAAGCCGACCTTTGCCCAAGAGCTCAAGTTGCAGCAAAAATCCAGAATGCTCGTCATTTCTGGGCCCAATGCCGGCGGTAAAAGCATTACGCTCAAAACAATCGGGCTCTTGCAACTCATGCTGCAGTCGGGCCTGTTGGTACCTGTGGCGCCAGATAGCCAAATGTGTTTTTTCAAGCAGATTTATTCAGATATTGGAGACAATCAATCTATTGAAAATGAATTGAGTACCTACTCTTACCGCTTGCAACGCATGAAGTTCTTTTTAGGACGCTCCAATGCCCAAACATTGCTGCTTTTAGACGAATTTGGAACGGGCTCTGATCCTGAACTCGGCGCCGCGTTGGCAGAGGTTTTCTTTGAACAAATGTATGCGCTCCAGGTATTTGGCGTGCTCACCACGCACTATAGCAATATCAAACTCAAGGCCGACGAATTGCCAGAAGCGCAAAACGGCTGCATGCTTTTCAATGAAAAAGACCTCTCCCCGCTTTATCAATTCGCTTTGGGGCAACCCGGCAGCTCTTTTACGTTTGAGGTAGCGCAGCTCAATGGCATTTCCAAAGCACTGATCCAAGACGCAAAGTTGCGCCTCAATCAGCAAAAAGTGAGATTAGATAAGCTCTTGAGCGGTTTGCAAAAGGAACGCAATCAGTTATTGGCCCAGAACAAGCGCTTGGCCGAGGCAGCTCAGGCCGCAGAAAAGTCTGGCGCGCAGCACGAGCAAGAAATTCAAAAGTTGCAGCACAAACAAAACCAGGTCACGCAGGTGCAAGAAAGCAGTCAGCGCCAGTTGCAGGCGGGAAAAAAAATGCTCGCTTTCATCGAGAAATTCAACGCAACATCTCGCAAAAAAGATGTCAATACGGCTCTTTTTCAGGAGCTCACCCAATTTTTACGCCTCGAGAAATCCAAGCAAACCATCAAGAAAAAAGCACCGATCCCCTCTCCTACCCAAGCGCCAACAAAGAAAGAAGTGCAGCGCGCTGAAAAGTACGAGCAAGAGCGCATTAAGGTAGGTTCTCAGGTGCAACTCATCCAGACCAACCGCATCGGTGTGGTCGAAGAAATGAAAGGCAAGCAGCTCAGTGTGATATTCGGTCAGGCCCGCATCAAAGTACATCTCGAGAAGTTGCGCTTTTTAGCCGACTGAAAATTAACATAAGTTACATGTGAATCACTTGAAAATGCGTAACTTTGCGCTCAATTTTTTAATTTATCACGACAAATGAGTAGTACAGCACTTGGAAACCACATCTTAGTTGAGTTTATGAATTGTGATCCGCATGTCATGAACGACGTAGCGGCCATCGAACGCGACATGGTCGGCGCAGCTCGCAAAGCAGAAGCCACCGTAATCAACTCCACCTTTCACCACTTTTCGCCATATGGTGTTTCTGGTGTAGTCGTGATCCAAGAAAGTCACTTAGCAATTCACACTTGGCCAGAATATGGCTATGCAGCTGTAGATGTCTTCACTTGTGGCGACATGAATGCCTGGATTGCCTTTGACCACCTCAAAGAATGCTTCGGCGCCAAGTCTTATTCTGCTATCGAAATGAAACGCGGTTCAGTTAATTTGCTCACCCGCAACGATTTCGACATCACCAGCGCCCGTGAAAAGGCCGCTGAGTGGCGCAACCCTGACTTCTATACCCGCAACGTATGGTTCACAGACAAAGACGAAGACCAAGCGCTTTCTTTGCGTTTCACCGGTGACGTCTTTTTTGATGTGCAATCGCCTTTTCAGCGCGTTCGCATCTTAGAATCTACTAAATACGGCAAAATGTTGGCCCTCGACGACATGGTCATGACCACCATCAAAGACGAGTTCCATTACCACGAAATGATCGCCCACCCTAGCCTCTTCACGCTCCAAAATGCCAAAAATGTCTTGGTAATCGGCGGCGGCGACGGCGGAACCGTGCGCGAAGTATTGCGTCACAGCAACATTGAGAAGGTAACCATGGTCGAAATCGACGGCGAAGTCATCAAGGCTTGTAAAGAACACCTACCAGAAATTGCCGCAGCTTTCGACGATCCACGCCTCGAACTCATCGTAGACGACGGCATCGCATTTGTCAAGAGTGCAGCAGACGCGGTTTACGACCTCTTGATTGTAGACGGCTCCGACCCAGTTGGCCCAGCTGAAGGTTTGTTCAGCGTAGAATTCTACCAAAACTGCTACCGCACGCTCAAAGCAGACGGTATTTTAGTAGCGCAAGGAGAATCTCCAAAGTTCAACGAAAAAGCTTTCGCCGAACTCAACCAAACCCTTCAGTCTATTTTCGGTCAAGACAACGCCCCAGTAGGCTTGTTCTTTGTCCCGACCTACCCTACCGGCATGTGGTCTTTCCAGTATGGCCTCAAAGGCGCCGCAGACCCACGCAAAGTCAGCAACACAGACGCCATCAAGTCTTTTGTTGCCGAAAAAGGCCTTCGCTATTACAACGAAGACATCCATTTCTCAACGTTCGCGTTGCCTAATTTTGTAAAGCAATTAATTCAACAATAACATGACAATTTCTCAAAACAAGGTCGTCACCTTGACCTACAAGCTCTCTGATCACACAACCGGAGAAACAATCGAAGAAACAACTCCGGAAAATGCCTTGACCTTCTTGTATGGTGTGGGTGGAATGATTCCTGAATTTGAGGAAAAACTTGCTGGCAAAACTACTGGTGAGCACTTTGATTTTCATATTCTGGCAGCCAATGCCTATGGCGAGCAAGACCCACAGCATATCGTGAAGTTGCCTTCCAATATTTTTCACGACGAAAACGGCGCTTTCGACAAAGAAATGTTCCAAGTTGGCAGCATGGTTCCGATGTCTGATAGCGAAGGAAACCAATTGCGCGGTCGTATTTTAGAGGTGTCTGAAGAAACCGTTCAGATGGATTTCAACCACCCACTTGCAGGTACAGACCTTCATTTTGTAGGGACCATTTTAGAGGTACGCGATGCCGAAGCTGAAGAATTAGCACACGGTCACGCACACGGCCCACACGGTCATCAACACTAAACGCAACAATTTAGCCACTTGATTGTTACAAGGCGTATATCGGTACTTTCCGGTATACGCTTTTTTATTTTACAACACATGGCTACAGTATTTGAAACCAGACTTATCGGCAACATCGGCAAAGACGCCCACGTCAAAACAATGGACCGCGGCATCATCGCTATCAATTTCCCCGTTGCACACAACAAAAACTGGAAGGACAAAAAAACCGGCCAAATGCGCACCAAAACCACATGGGTCAATTGCACCATCTGGAAGCGTGAAGGCTCAAACATGCGCATCATTGACTTTCTGACACGCGGCACGCTTGTAGAAGTACTCGGCACACCATTTGCCAAGACCGTTCAACTCGAAGATGGCCAAATGCGCACAGAAATCCGTCTGAACGTATCCAAAACAAACATCCTTCGTCCTGCCAACCGAGACGACCAAGAAAGCCTCGGCTTTGTCGATCAAGACGACGACGAAGATCAGTACGGTGCAAGCCTCGATGATTTCACGATGGATGAAGATGATTTTTAAGTACTTATAAATTTGCTTAAAAAAAATCTCATTTTTTTCGCAATACTGATTTCAATTAAATAAAAATTTATTTATATTTGCATCCTCAATCAGAGAGCAACATTCCTCCTTAGCTCAGTTGGTTAGAGCATCTGACTGTTAATCAGAGGGTCTCAGGTTCAAGTCCTGAAGGGGGAGCAACGAAAACCCAGTACGGCATTAGCTTTACTGGGTTTTTTATTGGAATTAACTTTTGGTATATCTTTACCAAAAACAGGTTAAAATCTCCTTCAAACAGCTTTTTACTGGCAAATTTGCTGGCAAATTTTTTTGCTGCAAATCTTTAAGAATGGCAACATTAAAATTAGTGCTAGACAAGCGTAGACAAAAAAAGGATGGTACCTACCCACTTGTTTTTACTACTGTAGTAGATTCAAAACCTCTCAGAATTGGAACAGGAGTTTGTATTCCTGAAGAACTCTTTAATGAGCAAACTGGCATTATAGAAGGCCAAAGTAAATTAAGTGCGGCTCTATTTAAATTGGAGGCAGATTATTTAAAAAGGCTACAGTTATTCATTTTGAACAACCCTAATAACAACTGTCTCAAAACTCTTAAGAATTATTTATTGAACAAGTCTCCTGATGAGTTCACCATAAGGGAGTATTGGCAGAAGGTAATTGATGACCTTGTATCTAAAAAAAGACTTGGAGGGGCCAAGGTACATAAACAGAGTATGGCAACAATTGGTAGGTATACCAACCTAGATGTCCCATTTAAGGATTTTAGCTACCGGAATTTACTAGAGCTTGAAAAAAGCATGTGCATTACAGGTATTAGCATTAATGGTATGGGAGTTTACTTTAGAAGTCTCAGAACCATCTTTAACATGGCTATTAATGAAGATTTGATAAGTGTGGAATGGTACCCGTTCAGAAAGTACAAAATTAGAAAGGAGAAGACCAGCCCCAGAGTACTGAGTAAAGCAGAACTGAAAACCTATTTTAATTGGAACATACCTTCCTCCTATCCTGAATATAGCTTTTGGAACATAGGAAAACTACTGTTCATGTTGCGTGGTATAAATATTACGGATCTATTGTTGCTCTCAGATACCAATCTGAAAAATGAGCACATTATTTACAGAAGAAGTAAAACAGGAAAGCTCTATAGCATCAAGCTGAACAATGACATTAAGGAAGTGCTGTTCCAGTTTACAAGTACTTCTACCCTACTTGGACTTGTGGAACTAAAGGACATGAATAACTCCAGGAGAATTGAAAACTTGGTGCAGCGCAGAAAGGTAATTAACCACCATCTTACCAAGATTGGAAAGTTACTAGGCCTCAGGGAGAAACTTACCACCTATGTATTCAGATACAGCTATGCCAATCTAGCCAAACAGATGGGCTATTCTAAGGACATTATTGCTGAAGCACTTGGCCATGAATATGGGAACGCTGTAACTGGTATTTACTTAGAGCAATTTGACCAAGAAATTGTGGATAGAATGAATCAGGCCTTGATTGAAACCTTACTAGAATGAATGTGCTCCAACATCTCTTTTACAAATTCTTCTGGCTGCATTTCAAAGGCAGAAGCCAGTGTAGTAATCCAGTATAAAGTTGGTGAGATTAATCCACGTTCAACTCTTGAGATATATTGGTAATCTAATCCTACCCTATCTGCTAACTGAGGCTGACTAAGCTTTAATAGAGTTCTTTTGCTCCTCACGTACTCTCCCAAAAGCCTGTTGAACTCCAACTTATCCATGGATGGCAAGTTGGGAATAGTTGTGGTTTAGCAACTAAACATATATGTTTTGTTTTTATATATTTGTAAAAACATCATAGAAAATGACGCTAAAAATTTCCAGTATATTTATTACTCTCTACATTTTCAAAATATCATTTGGCCAGTGTATACATGCTAATAGATATAGTCTTAATTCAACAGAAGCAAGCGCAGGAATTCAACTAGCAACAGAGACCAAAAACATTGTTATACAAGAGTTTAATACCTTGGAACAATTTTTTAAATTAGATTTAAACCTAATCATGATAAACCATGAATTTGGGCCTCATTATGATTCTGAATTAGATGCTGTTGTAACGGATAATAACTTCTTGAATGAAGTAAGCACACTTTCTTATGGTAATGAACGTGTTAAAGCAATTTTAGCCCATGAATTTGCTCATGCTCTTCAATTTCATGCAGGTTTGATGAATTTGTGGACTGGGGGAAAGAAAATAGAACTACATGCGGATTTCTTGGCAGGATATTATCTTGGAAGAAACGGAATGATACCAAAAGGGAAATTGACAGCTTTTTCACAAGAGTTTTTTGAAAGAGGGGATTTTTTACCATTCCACAATATTTCACATCATGGTACTCCAGAAGAAAGAAGATGCGCATTTTTAGAGGGTTATAGAGTTGCAGTAAAATATAATTTCAATTTACAGCAAGCCTTTAACTGCGGGGTTGATTACATAAAACTTCTTTATCCTTGTGACCCCTTTGGAATTATTAGAGAGTATTCAAAAACTGAGTATAATAATGTAAACTATAACCAACCCACTGGTAGCTATACTTTTAAGTCTTCACAAAAAGTAATGGGTTTTTACAACCTGTATTACCAACCACTTGGCTATGCTGGGCCAGGAAATGATTGCGTCTTCAATAACCTGACTCCAGGAACTTATGTTGTTGTACCAGGTAAGGTTAAAAAATCTGGAAAAGTAAAATATTACTCACCTTACAGCTTTACTGTTAAACCAAATCATATGGGTGAATTTAAGATTAACCAAGTGGGTATGTTTGCGATTAGGACATACAGTATTACTTTCTAATTATGGTAAACAAAACATTTTTTCTTCTCATTTTTAGCACTTTGAGTATTTATTCAATTGCTCAAAACTATTTGTACATAGACACAAGAAGGTATGTAAGTACAGCAGATTGGAACTGCACAATTAAAAATGGATTTCCTGAATTTGGCAACGCATCACTTTCAGTTGCAAAGAATGGCAGTGGTGGTTATTTTGTTGTATCAGTAGATACTCATCATCCATTAAAAGGCACTGTTTTAATCTACCTTGAAAATGGAGGGGTTATTAAATGTTTAGATACCCAGATAAAAGATCAGCATGATGGCATTTCTACAGGGATTTACAACCTGACCGCAGCTGAAATAAACCAACTTAAAAACTCTAGAATATCATCTGTAAGAGTTTCATGTTTAATGTATAGCACTAGTATGCATTCTTTTACCATTTACAATTATTATCATTTCCATTCTTATTTAGGTGATGACTTTGACATTCCTAATTATACAGAGGAAGATGTTACAAAACTATTTAACTACTGATATGAAGAAAATTCTATTGCTCATTTTTATTGGATTTAAGTTCTGTTTTTTATCTCAAACAACTGTTAAAGATGCAGGAGGAAATATTTATCCTGTTGTGAAAATTGGAAATCAAATTTGGATGGCTGAAAACCTAAGAACAGAAGTTTTTGCAAATGGCGAACCTATAACACAAATTACCTCCAACAGATACTGGCAAGAGGTAAGCTTATTTGCCATAGATGATTCAACATTAAGTGAGATATGGCCAGTCATGTGCTATATGAATAATAGCAAAAGTAAAAATGGGGCTTTGTACAATTGGTATGTAGTAACAGATGAAAGAGGCGTTTGCCCATCTGGTTGGCATGTTCCATCCAATGATGAATTTGTTGAACTAACAAATTATTTAGGAGGTATGGAAGCAGCAAGCAAGAAAATGAAATCAACAATAAATTGGACTACAAATGGTACAAATCTATCTAAATTCAATGCTTTACCAATTGGTGTAAGGGTTGGAAGTGGTGAATTTGATCCAGCACGCACCATGTTCTGGACGGATGATCTATTTGAAGAAACAAATAATGACAATAATTTTATCTCATTTTCAGGCGGCAAAATAGAACTTCTTAACAATGACAAAGAAAGTGGTTATGGTACCGTTTTTCTAAATGTTGGTGCTTCTGTAAGATGTATTAAAAATTAGTTTTTATTGACACTCCGAATTTTTTACTTTTCTGAATTTTACAATCCATGAAACTTTCACTAACTATAATTTCAAACTCAGTTTTTTTCCTAGTTTTACTTGCAACCCCCTCTTGTACTAATCAGGAATTAACCAACCCGTTAACTGTTAAGGGAATGAAATTAGGACTAGATTACAATTCCCAAATTGACTTGGGTTCACAGAATGGCGCCTGTGAAAATGACCTTCCTAATAGTAATAAATGCCAATACAAAATCTTAGATAATATTTATGCATCCCCTGAACTATATTACAGTTTGTACAAGGATAAAAAAGTGCTTGCTGAAGTTAAATTAATTTTAAATTCCCCCTTTAATTTTCCTGTTGTCCAAGATGCAAACAAAAATATCATAGCTGAATACCCTTCTTTGATGAAAAGTGAAATCTATGAAGTAATTCAGCTGTATAAGAAAAAATATGGCCCCGGAAAGAAGACTTTATGGGAATATGGTGGAGTTCAAGAATGGGATTTTGAGGATATGCATATTGAGTTAGACTATACCAAAACGACATATGCATATGGTTATCAATTTCATCCTCAAATTAGATGGGCTTTTCAAGGTGATGCATACAATGTAGCAGTGACTTACAGCTATTCTGAGGAAATGAAAAAGCTTTTAAAAAATGAAAAGTCTCATAATGGTGAGCCCATTGGAGATAAAATATAATTGTCTTTGCCATATTCATTGTATACCACTTTTTCTGCATTCCATAGCTAATCACCCCCTACCCAATTTCCTCTTTAGGGTTCCCCCCCCTATTCTTTTATACAGCAGTAAATGAAGCTATGGTAGCTTCACTTGCTAATATTGGTGTATAAAACATCTTATTACATCCGTGAGAGCTTCTATTAATATATAAAATACTATATAGCTAAACCCATTGTTTTGGCTGCTGAAGCAGCGGCATTTTTAACAACTTTCTACTTAGAGGGATAATTTTTTTTAACCCTTTAATTTATTTATTATGAAGAAGTTTGTTAAAGCAAACAGGCAACAATGTTCAATGAAGTTGTCCTTACAAGGCCCAAGTGGATCAGGTAAGACTATTGGAGCATTGAAACTGGCAAAAGGACTAGCTGGAAGTTTAGACCAAGTAGCCGTAATTGACACAGAGAATGGCAGTAGCCACCTCTATGCACACATGGGAGATTTCTCCGTATTCTCCATGGAAGCACCATACACTCCAGAAATGTTCATGCAGGCAATTGATACTGCTGTACATGAAGGTTTCAAGTGTATAATTATTGATTCCCTTTCCCATGAATGGTTCGGGACAGGTGGGATTTTGGATATCCATAGCAGTATGGTGGGTAATTCCTTTGCCAACTGGAGTAAACTGACTCCAAGACACAACGCGCTCATTAATAGCATAGTTAAGGCTCCTGTGCACATCATTGCTACTTTCAGAAGCAAGACAGATTATGTGATTCAGCAGGTAAATGGCAAAAGTGTTCCAGAAAAAGTTGGGCTCAAAGCAATTGCAAGAGAAGATTCAGAATATGAATTTACTGTAGCTTTTGAACTGAACCGCAACTATGTGGCTAATGTAACTAAAGACAGAACTGGCATGTTTGTAAATCAGCCTGAACTTAGAATTACTGAAGCTATAGGAGCTCAAATTGCTTCTTGGTGTTTGTTATCTGACAAGAAGCCAGGTGCAGAAAAAGAGGCTATCCAAGCTTGTACAAGTATGGAGCAATTAGATGAACTGCTTGCAGATAATCCTGAGGTAAGAGATGTGCTAAGAGAAGAAGTAAACACCAAAATAGATGATTTACTTATGGTTCAGCAATTCAAGTTTCAGCAAAATGGACACTATCATGCAAAGTAATCAACTAACTCAGGCAATTGGTTTTCATACTGTTGGTGTGGAAAACAGAAACTCTAGTGCAAATTCATTTATTGAAGCTAACACAGAGCTAATTAACATGAGAGAACTAAGGGATGAGCACATCATGCCTGTTTTCTCTGCTACCAATGAACCGCTTATCTCACATCATGAAT
>JAIPCC010000045.1 GCA_021738405.1 Crocinitomicaceae bacterium
CGCCCACAAAAGCTACCGACCCATACTGATACGCCGCACTGAGGTGGCCGTTGGTGTCTTGAATCAAGTCGTCCGTATTATTTAGATATTGATCTTGTTTGGAATATCGGATTGCGTCAGGAAATAAATTGAATAATTTGAGTAGATGAGAATCAGAAAGATCATGCGGCGCAATCAACACTTTCAAGTTGAGTTTGGTCAGTGTTTCCTTGTGATTATCCATGAAGTCATATAAGATCTTCTCTTCCTGTGGCCAACTGCTACCCAAAATCAAAAGTGGCGAAGTGTCCACAAATTGGGCGATGATCGGGTTGGGTTTAGCGCTCGCTTTAGCCTCCAATACCCGATTGAAGCGGAGGTCACCCAATATTTCAATTTTCTGACTTGAAATACCAAGGGCAAGCAAGCGTTTTTGGGTGGCCTCATTCTGAACGGCAAAATGCGCGACACGCTTCAAAGCCCGTCTAAAAAACCCACCGTACCACTTGAAATAAACTTGCGAAGGGCGCAAAATAGTCGATACACCAAAGACTTCCAAACCTGCTTCTTGCGCTTTTTGCAACAAATTGGGCCAGAATTCATATTTGAGTAAATACAAGCGATCGGCCTGCACAGCTTTAATCAGGCGCTGCATTTGCTGAGGGGTATCCGCTGGCAGGTAAAAAACGGCATAGGGTTCAAAGCCGCGTTTGTGGTAGTGCTGCATGCCCGAGGGCGAGTAGAAACTCACTACAATTTCAAGTGCTGGATGCACTGCAATGCATGCCTGAATCAAAGGCAGCGCCATATCGTATTCGCCTAGTGACGCGCAGTGGAACCAGTAGCGTTTGTTGTCCGTTTTGGATAATTTTTGAAGCAGAGCCCAGGTTGCTTTCCGACCTGAAACTATAGCCTTGGCTTTGGGGTGCCAAAGGGAGGCCAGCTTTAAGAGCAGTTGGTAAATGAAAATAAAGAAGTTATAGAGCAGTCCCATCAATACAGTACGAAATTAATCGAATTGGATGGAAATTTGAATTAAAAACAATTCAATAAGTTTAAAAATCAGCAATTCTCAACACTTTTGTTTAATTATCGGAATAAATATATTTAATTATCGGAAGATATATTTTAAATTTACGGAAATTAAAAACGGATGATTGCACGTATACAGGCTCAAAAAATCAAGGAAATGGCAAAACTATTTCCTGTTTTGGCACTTACTGGCCCCAGACAATCCGGTAAAACCACACTTTTAAAAGCATGTTTCCCAGACTATCGTTATGTTTCTTTAGAAAATTTACAACAGCGGGAGTTCGCGACACAAGATCCTGAAGGATTCTTGAAACTATACAACCAATATATAATTTTCGATGAAATTCAGCGTGTTCCGGAGCTATTTTCATATCTTCAAGAAAAAGTCGATGAATCTCAATTACCAGGTCAATTTATATTGAGTGGTTCACAAAATTTCTTATTGATGCAAAGTATCACGCAAACATTGGCAGGACGCGTCTACTTAATGGATCTACTCCCCTTGACCTTTACAGAAATCAAACCATATGCTTCCGGAGAAATAACTGAGGAAATCATCAGGGGCGCCTACCCAAGAGTAGTGAGTACTGGCATCAATCCGCAAGACTACTTTCCTAGTTATGTTCAAACATATGTGGAGAGAGATGTCAGAACATTACTGAATATTCATGACCTAAGTAAATTCAAAAAGTTTATTACACTACTCGCGCATCAGACGGGGCAACTCTTCAATGCCTCAAGTTTGGCGGTCAAATTAGGTGTAAAGCCTCCCACCATTCAAAGATGGCTATCGCTTTTGGAGGCAAGCTACATTGCATTTACACTTGTTCCGTGGCATCAAAATTTAGCCAAGCGCAGTATCAAAACCCCAAAACTCTATTTTTATGATACAGGGCTACTTTGTTTTCTACTTGGTATTCGCAGCGCAGAAAGCTTGGCCGAGAGCACCTATAAAGGTGCTTTATTTGAAAACTATGTCGTCCTTGAAATCCTTAAACATCAAAAGGCACGTGGAATTTCTACGCCTCTTGCCTTTTACCGCGACCATGACCAACATGAAATCGACCTCATCATAGAAGGTCCGGAACAAACGCAACTCATTGAAATGAAGGCAAACTTTACCGTCAAACCTGAACACCTGAAATCTTTGCATTATTTAGACCAAAAACTCAAAAGCACACAACTACAGCATACGCTCGTCAACTTCTCAGCTGAATCACAAAAAAGAACAAAAGAAACAATTCTTTCCTGGAAAGAGATCCACCAATTGGTGCCTTTAGCACCATAAATCTAAAATTACATCAATTATAATAATACTCCCTCGGTTCCGCAGAGTAAAAAGGAATATACCAACCAACGCGGAAACCCGTTTGGAGGTCTAGGCGGCGGGCGGTAGAAACTGGCTCATCGGGCTCATCAAAATTGATGGTGCGGCGGTTATAGGTGAAGCCTTGCTGGAAATAAAGACCGGCGTAGAAGCTTGCTGAGCCACGGTTGTTGAGAAAGGAATAACCGATGAATTGCTGGGTATTGATACCCGTGGTGAGGCGGTCATAACCTTTTTTGTAGTCGAGCTCAATTTGCGGCACGACGTTGTCGTTGGTTTCAATGCGCAGGCGGTGTAGCATGTAGCCACCGCTGAGTTGCACGAGGATGCCGCTGTTGCGGTTGGTTTGGTTGAGTGGGAACAACCTGCCGACATACGCATTGGCATGCACACCGCGTGGATACACGAGCACAGAGCCAGGCAAACCAAGGTCGTTGGTGATGTTGCCAGCGCCGTCTACCAAATGATCAAAAAGGCCCGTAAGCTTGACGTTGTCTGAGAACCAGAAGTCGGATTCTAGGCCTACACTCCAGTTACTCTTGAATTTATAGCCAGCGGTAAGGCCCACGCGGTTGAAATAGCCGTAGCGCTCGGCGAGGTCTGCGCCTGAGAACGCGCCGCCGTAGTGAATGCCTACAACCGGAAGGGAGAGTGCTTCGGAGCCGGAGACTTGGGCGAAAAATGGCGTAGCCCAGAGGAAGAAAAGGAATAGCGCGATTGGTTTATTCATGGGTTTGGATTGTTAAAAACGACCTGAAATTAGATCTGTCTATCTTAAATGTCTCTGCCGAATAGGTGTTTAAGAATACTTTCGGTACCCGCCATTTGGCATTGGGGTTCCATTTGAATTCAAATGCTTTTAGCTCGCCATCCATTTCTTCTAGGTAATCTATTTCTTGCTGCCCTGTAGTTCTCCAAAAATACGTATTGACATGCAGCATATTGTAATGATTCTCCTTTTTCTTTTCAGAAACCAAAAAGTTTTCCCACAGCGCACCAATATCATTTCTATTGGCGATTGGACTGAAGTTGCCAATCACGGCATTTCGGATGCCGTTGTCGTAAAAATAATACTTCTTTTTCGTTTTGATTTCATTGCGTAAGTTTCGGCTAAAACTATCTAATGGAAAAATCACGAAGCTTTTGATCAGCAGGTCAATATACGTGGTAACAGTTTCGTTGTCTGCACCAACCAATTGCGCAATCTCATTATGTGAAACTTCATTACCAATTTGATAAGCAAGAGCTTGCAATATTTTAGGAAGCAACTCTGGCCTTTTCAGTTTAGCGCCAATATGGAACAAATCTTTATAAAGATAACTCTCGCTCAATTGCAAAAGCACTTCCCTTTCTTGGCCAAGTTGCGTAATAACTTCAGGGTAAAATCCATAAATCAATCGCAGTTCTAGTTGCTGTTCTGCTTGTAAAAAACCAACATTTGCTTCAAATTCCGTCCATGAAATAGTAAATAGTTGGTATTCCCATTTTCGGCCAGTCAGCGGTTCATGTGTTGCATTTCTCAACTCAAAAGCAGACGACCCACTCACTAATACTTGACATGTTTTGATTTGGTCCGTGATCAACTTCAGCGTCAAGCCAATTCCATCAATGCGCTGGGCTTCATCAATAAAAATAAATTCGTAAGCACCGATTAGTTGCTTGAGTTCTTCGGTATTGATACCCGTCAAGATATTGCGCACAGTTGGATCGTCGCCATTGAGCAATAAAACAGACTTTCCTTTTAAAAGAGCAGATAACAAAGTCGTTTTACCGACTTGTCTAGGACCGATTACAATCAGAGCTTTATTGGTGCCGAGTCTTCTTTGTAATTCTTGATATAGCTTTCTCTGGATGAACATTTAATCAAAAATACGATATTTTGCGGTTTCAACCGCATAATATTGTGTTTTATTGCGGTTATAAACGCAAGATAGGTATATTATTCTGAATTATCCCGAATACGAGTCGAAGAAACCCAATACAGATTGAATAACATGTTGGAGCTGTTCGTCGTCCATTTCGGTGTGGATGGGGAGGGAAATGACGCGGTCACAGAGCCATTCGGTTTGGGGGAGAGAAAGATTTCCGAGGTCAAAAGAGGCGAACATTTTTTGTTTGTGGGCCGGTATTGGGTAGTAAATCATACTGGGGATGCCAGCGCTTTGGAGGTGTGCTTGAAGGGATGCTCGATCGGCGTTTTCGAGGATGAGCGTGTACTGGTGGAAAACGTGGCGAGAGTCTAAACTACGGAACGGAATACGCACGCCCGGAATTGCTGCAAAGGCTTCGTCGTAGGCTCCTGCGACTTCGCGACGTGAATCGATGTAGGTATCGAGATGACGTAGTTTGACTTCGAGCACAGCTGCTTGAAGGGTGTCTAGGCGTGAGTTGCAACCAACGGTTTCGTGGACATATTTTTGTTTTTGGCCGTGGTTGGCAATCATGCGGATGCGCTCTGCAAGTTGAGCGTCGTTGGTCATGAGTGCGCCGCCGTCGCCGAAGCAGCCCAAATTTTTAGATGGGAAGAAGCTGGAGCAACCGATGTGGCCAATGCTCCCTGTTTTGACCTTGCGACCATCGGCGAGGTGGTAGTCTGCACCTATAGCTTGTGCGTTGTCTTCGACTACAAATAAATTATGCTTGGACGCAATAGCCATAATGGCGTTCATATCGGCAGCTTGGCCGTAGAGGTGCACTGGCACAATGGCTTTGGTTCGGGGTGTGATGGCCGCTTCAATCGCAGTGGCGTCGATACAAAAAGTTTGTGGGTTGACCTCCACAAAAACGGGTGTAAGTCCTAAAAGTGCAATCACCTCGGTGGTAGCTATGTAAGTAAAGCTTGGCGTAATGACTTCATCGCCGGGTTTGAGGCCAAGTGCCATGAGTGCAATCTGTAAGGCATCTGTTCCGTTGGCGCAGGTATTGACGTGTTTGGCACCTTGAAATTGCGCAAGCGCCGTAGCAAAACTCGCTACTTGAGGCCCTTGGATGAAAGCTGCGCTGTCTACCACTTCTTGCATGGCAGCGTCGATAGAGGGCTTGATTTTCTCGTATTGTCGATGTAGATCGACCATTTGTATTTTTCTCATAGCTCAAAAAAAAAGGCGATCGATGACCGCCTTTTGAATAAGTTGTGAATGTAATTAACGAACGATGGCGAAAGACACACGACGGTTGGCTGCGTGGATTTCTTGGGTAACACCTTCGTATTTCACTTGCTTGGCACCTTTGTAGTTCACGGTGAGACGCGCGCGGTCTACGCCTTTAGTTGCAAGGTAAGTAAGACATGCTTTTACACGGGCTTCAGACAAGCGCAAGTTGATGTCGTCTGGGCCGTTGATATCGGCGTGGCCAGACAATTCAATTTTGACTTCTGGGTTGAGTTGCATGAATTCAATGAGTTGATCTAGAATTGGGTGATACACTGAATTTAGATAAGCAGATCCGCTCATGAAGAGGACGTCGCGGATACCGAGCTCAGCTAAGAAAGTTGCATCGCGGTCGGCTTGTGTGCCGCCAGCATGAACTTCTTCTGGGCAACCATTGAAAGCACCTTTCACTGTTGGGCAGTAATCCTGGGCATCCATGATGCCATCGCCGTCGGTATCCATGGTATTGAGGTCAATGGCCTCTTTTTGCTCAGGTTGGATAGCTGCGCCATTCCAATCGACTTCTGTACCTTCTGGTGTGTTAGCTTCTGCGTCAAGTCCGTTTGGCACGCCATCGTTGTCGTCGTCTTGCCATTTTTGCTCGAGGATAATAACTTGTTTTTCGAGTAAGAAGATGCGCTCGAGGTCTTTTTGAGACATACGTGGTGTGTAGGTCCAGTCTGCGTGGGTTTTGTTCTTACCGATGTAGTAAGTGGCGCCTACAGACCAGTTCCACATGTAGCCTGTGAAGCCGCCACCGGTGGCTGGATTGTTGGAAAAATCAAAAGTGCGTTGTTGGCGTATGTGCGCCATTACAGCGAGGTCTCCGTTTAAGCTCCAATGCTCGTTAATTTTGAACTGCGGCGTGAGGCCAACAATTAAATGACCGATTTCATCTACAGAACCTTTGTTGGGTTGGAAAAGCAAGTCAGGGGACAAA
Source organism: Crocinitomicaceae bacterium (assembly GCA_021738405.1). GTDB lineage: Bacteria > Bacteroidota > Bacteroidia > Flavobacteriales_D > Crocinitomicaceae > UBA952. The sequence goes on from JAIPCC010000045.1 coordinate 6,428, forward strand.
GAAGAAATAGGTACATTCCACATAGCGGTATAACCAAACCCAAAATGACCCAATAAACCAAAACGTGTTGTGAAGTCATTGAAGTGCAACACATCGGTTAAGTTAATGGTTGGCTCAATAGAAAAACGCAATTTGCGGGTATTGCTTGCTCCATTGGTAAAATTAAAATTATCATAAGCAGCGTCTAGCTTCCAGCCAAAACGATTGTTGTGCATGTAGCGGATGTGCCCGTTGAAATAACCCAACTGGTAAGCCTTTGTGAAGGCATAGGTGTAGTTCATGCCGTCATGGCCACCCATATTGAAACCAATAGACCATTGGTTGTAGCTAGGTTTTGTCTTGGCAGACGTGCTTTGGGCGTGGCTCAAAGTACCAAGAAATGCTATTAAAAGCAACAATACTGTTTTCATATTCTTTGTATTTTAAACAAAATTAGTGATAATTTAGCAGAAATAAAGTCTGTAAATATTAATTTACAAATAATTACCTCCTTTTTTTGCCTTTGCGTTTTTTCTTAAATGGAAGTGACACAGATAGGCTTTTTAGTATTTTAGTGAATCTACTTGCTGGGGTTTTATTTTCTTCTAGGTAGTCATTGCCATAGCCATAGCCATAGCCATAGCCATAGCCATAGCCATAGCCATAGCCATAGCCATAGCCATAGCCATAGTTAGATCCGTAGCCACTGCCATAACCATAGCCATAAGCTGCTTGTTTGTAGTCTACCCCGTTGACCAACACAGTCATGTTTGGGAATTTTTTGTCGTGATACAGACTTGCCGGTAAAGACAACATAGACTTTTCAACGAGTTCAGCGCGGACCACGTAAATCACCAAATCGGCAAACTTAGCCAAGTGCATGGAATCCGAAACCAAGCCTACAGGTGCAGTATCCAACACGATGTAGTCATAGCGGCTCTTTGCTTCTTCGATGAGCGTTGTGAGTCGCTCACGCATCAAAAGCTCAGATGGGTTGGGCGGAATATCACCTGAAATGATGTAATCTAAATCACCATTCCCTGGATCAGGAATGAGAAGGTCGTCGAATTGAATGTCTTCCGAAACCAAATAGTTCGTCACACCAATACTTTTAGAGATATCTACGTAGCGGCCAATTTTAGGTGCGCGCAAATCCAGACCAATAACCAAAGTTTTTTTGTTGCCATGCGCTAAGGTATGACCGATATTGATCGAGATGAAGGTTTTTCCTTCTTTGGCGACAGAGGAGGTTACTAAGATAACTTGTGAGCCTTGGTTTTGTTCACCGAGCAAAAAGCTCAGATTGGTGCGCGCCATTCTAAAAGATTCCGCAATGTGCGTACGCGCATTTTTCGTTGCCACAATATTGCGCTCCATATCTTGTGCCAAAGGAATTTCACCAAGCGCTGGAATGCGCGTTTTGACTAAATCTTGTAAACCGTGCACTTTCGTATCGAGCAATTGCCTTACATACAGATAAGCGATAGGCAAAGCCAATCCCAATAGCAACGCTGCAAGATAAATGATTTTACTCTTTGGCGAAATCGGTACGCCATCGGAATTGGGCTCCATAATGATTTTGGTATTGCCAATAGCCGCTGCTGTCTTGATTTCATTTTCTTCGCGCTTTTGCAACAAGAAAATATAAAGTGTTTCTTTGATTTTTTGCTGGCGCTCGATGTCGCGGAATTCACGCTCAAAACCAGGTACTGAGGCAATTCGACCTTCGTATTTAGCAACTTGCGCATTTAGTGCTTTGAGTGCAATTCTAATTTTGGACTCGTTGGATTTGAGACCTTCTGTAAGTGAATGGCGTAAGCCTTCTAATTGGTCGTCAATTTTAAGGATCGTCGGATTTTTGGCACTACTCGACTTGATGAGGCGAATGCGGTCCAAAACCAATTTGTTATACTGCTGAGCTATCGCTACAATACTCGCATCTTCAAATCCTAAATTAGCTGGCAATAGGTCTGCTATTTCTTGCTGGTTTTTGAGGTAGTCTCTGAGGTATTGGATCAGGTTGAGTTGCACCGACTGATTGATGATTTCTTTTTCGAGCTCATCGCGCTTGCCAACAAAAGATTGGCCATCGGTGAGTACGTCTACAATTTGGTGCTGACTTTTGAAACGCTCTGCATTTTTTTCAACGTCACCAAGTTCCTCAGTGAGGAAGGTCATGCGCTCATTGATGAAATCTGAGGTGTTGCGTGCAATTTGGTTCTGATCTTGGATTTTTTCTTTGCGGTGCTCATTGATCATGGCCCAAATGATGGCCTTGCTTTTTTCAATGATTGGCCCTTTTACGGAAATATTTACCAAGTCAGATGCTTTGTCTTTGGAGTCTGGCATTTCGAGCTCTATGAGTCTGTCGAGATATTGTACTTTAACATCTAGTGGTTGAACGTCAATAATGTAGTCGTCGTCGGGTAAAATTTGGGTGGCAAACTTGGTTTTATCAATGAAAATGACGCCAGAACTTGTAGCTATTGGCGTGCCGTATTTGAGTTTATTCAATCTGAGCTTACTGTTTACAACAACATCGCAATGCTGGGCGTCGCGCACATGCAGCTCGATGTGCAAACCAGTCGGTTCAAAAAGACTATCCGCGCTCATGGAACGAATGGTAAAAGGCTTATTTGGGAATAGCTCTGTTTTTCGGATACCAGTGCGGCGACCTACTATATAGCAGGTTTCGCGCAAATTCAGCTGACGTGCTACCCCGCGTAATACACCTGGTGTTTTCATCAAGGCTACTTCATTACCTAATTTGCTACCTTGATCCATGAAACCAAGCGAAGCAAATAAAGATAAACCCTCCATTACATTCTCCTCCTGATCATGGAAGAGCACCTTAGCTCGGGTATCATAAATTTTATTGTTGTAGCGCAAGTATATAAATGCCAAGCCCAAGAAAAGGGCTGAAGCGACTACAAATAGAGGCCACTGACGCAAGTAACGAAAAAACAACTGCTTGATGTTGATGCCGCCGCTTTCTTGCTCTTCTTGTTGAGCTCTGAGTTGTTCGATGTCAGTCATTAGTTGATGGCAAATAAAGTGTATACAGAAAGTAAAATCGAAAGCACTGGTGTCACCACTTGGGTAAACACCTGGATATTCTGACCCTGGAAACGAGCGCCCTTGTTCGGCTCCACGTAAATGACGTCGTTCTGACGCAGGTAATAAGCTTCTGAGGTAAAAATGTCTTTACTCGTGAGGTCTAGTCTAAACTCTTGACGTTTCCCATCGAGCTCTCGCACCAATAAGATATTATTGCGCATTCCTGATAGCTGTAAGTCACCAGCCATTCCGAGCGCTTCTAGAATTGTAACTCTATCAGAAGACATGGTGTAAGTGCCTGGACGGGCCACCTGACCTAGTACCGTTACTTTGAAGTTTTTGACTTGGATATTGACCACCGCACCAGCCACATATTCTTCTAACAAACTTTGCAATTTCAAAGTTGCATCTAAGCGCGTTAAACCCGCCACTTTTACAAAGCCTAAAACAGGAAAATTGATATTACCATTTGGGTCGATTAGAAAAATAACAGCCCCACTATATTGAGCTGCTAAAACACTAGCTTGACCTCCTGAATTATTAACACCAGACTGAAGAGCACCATTACTTAAAAACTGAAAAGCTGCTAATGCCTCCTGGTCTTGCCCACCTATCTGGATTTGTAGTAAATCATCTGTGCGCAATAGTGGCGCATAATTCATAACTGGTGAGGTTTTGATGATGGTATCATTCAAACTCGGTTGTAAATACACCATTTTCTCACGTAAATGGCAAGAGCTCAAACTTAGTAACAAGAATAGAGGAAGGAGAAAAAGCAGTTTTGTCATAAGGAGGAGTCACGTTTTTTGCGCATGCGGGTCAAAAATATGGTAGTGCCTAAAATAAGTAGCAAAAGCAATAAAGCCAAAATACTTTGTTGCAGAAACCTTGCTGCACCCAACAAAGATAAGAAAACTAAGGCGTTAAAACACACGAGCAAAAGAGATGTTTGGCCGTGAGAAAGAGAAAATTGATCGAGAATGACGTGGTGAATATGATTGCGATCTGCTGAAAAAGGACTGCGCTTTTCTTTGATGCGTACAAAAAACACTCGAAGAGAGTCAACTACTGGAACAAACAATAAGCCAATCAAAACATACGGTACGTTTTGAGCCGGAAGTCCGAATAATACACTTTCTTCTCTAGACATTAGCATCAGCACACAAAGCACATAGAAAAATCCAAGCAATAAAGACCCTGTATCGCCTAGAAATATCTTGCGATGAAAAGATAAGTTAAAGCGCAAAAAAGCAAACAGACTGCCGATTACAGCTAGGTTCATGGCTACCATGAGCCAATCTGAAAGTTGAGAAAAGAAAAATGTAAAGCCTAAACTAAAAAAAACACCCAAGCCCCCAGACAAACCGTCAATTCCATCAATAAGGTTAAACGCATTCACAAAAAAGGCCACGACTACAAAAGCAAGCGGAAATAATAACAAAGGGTGTAGCTGCTGCAAGCCCAACCAACCATGTAAATTTGAAATTTGAAATGAAGGTGATAAAAATACGAGCGCAGCTGCCAGGAGCTGAGCTATGAGTTTGTTGCTGGGTTTGATGCCTGTAAGGTCATCTTTTAGGCCGACGAAAAACAAAATACTTACCCCACCGATAATGTATGTTGCGGTAAGATCCGCAAATAAGTGAGCGGAAAAAACAAGCGCCAATAGCATTGGAAGATAAATAGCCACACCACCAAAACTTGGTGTAGGTAGGCGATGAGAGCTGCGTTCGTTGAGTTTTTCATATAATTTTTTGATGCGCACCACGTTGATTACTGGCGGAATCAAAAAGTAAGTGGCAATGAAACCGCCTACCAGAAATAATAGAAGAAGTACCGCTTGTTGAAAAAACATATTATATAATCAGTATGTAAAATTACGGCTAATTCATAAAATGGTTGCTTTGTGTGCAAAATATCTTTACAGAACTATACTTTCTCCTATTTTCTCCTAATTCAGATCTATATTTTTCTTAACTGTCAACATATTGTTTGTCAATTAATTTGACTCAATTTAGGCGAGGCTTTTTTGATTATGTGTATAGTCCTGAAATAGCGATACACAAATTTTTCTTTACGGAAAAAAGAGTAAAAGTTGTTTATGTAAAGCGCAGCCAAAATGATTATTGATGTCCTTTAAGTAAGGAATTATAGCAGAAATTGAAACTAGATTAATAACTACAACAGATGCTAAAAAAAGTATGGCATCCAATCAAGATTAACGATTGTTTATTGGCTAATGAAATATGGTAAATTTGATTGGGGAAATCAAATAACATCAAATATGCCTAAGTCAAAAGAACAGGGATTAGTGGAAGTCAAGGCTAAAGACTTGATATACATAATGCAACGCTTGAAGATTAGATTGATCGATCAGGCAAAAAAGCAATCATTTTTGATATGACGATTGACATTGCCGAAAAAGAGTATAATATCTCCATCCGAAAAAACTACTTACCCGAACAATCAATCTCTATCGAGAAAAGCATCAAGAAAGCTTAAGTGCTACCTGTGAGTTATTCGGGGTAAATAGACCGGATTATTATCGTAGTATACGAGCTGTTCAGTACCGCAAATCAAGTGCTCAACAAGTTATAGAACTTTGTAGAATCCATTCGTCTACAGATACCTAACATAATCAAAAGAAATCTCAATTTTATATTAGAGCATGAATTAATACGATTAAACGTTGGGCGAGATCTGAGGTTCCGAAAATTCTAAAAGCCTAGCACATTTTGATCCAGCCTAGCCGCAGATATCATAACAAACCAGCATGATAGATTTATAAAACATAAAAATCTTGTTGAGAATGTATTGCCTGAGAAGTTAGAACAGATTTGGGTATCTGATAAAACTTAGTTCGGCAGTAGTCAAAATCCTATGTATTTAGCATAAGTAACAGATTCCTATTCTAAGCAAATTATGGGGCATGATTTATCGAACTCGTTGGATGTAACAATGAAATCTAGATAAAAACTAACAAAAAAATATCCCTGTAATTCACAAGTGATTACAGGGATATTAATAATTTAGTCTCAAATAATCTGTGTCGATTATATAGGATTGGTCAAGATTTAAATTACCTTATCTCTTCACCACTCTGATCACTCTAAACTCCTCACCTTGGCGAAGCGTCATGAGGTACATGCCTGTTGCAAGTTGCTCACCGAAGCTTTCTGATTCGAGTTGCTCTTTGTTGAGGGTTGCTTGGCTGTATACTTTACCACTCATGTCGGTGAGCTGCGCTGTGAAGCTAGCATCAGTTGAGATGCCCTCTGCCCCATTCAACTTGATTTGGAAGCTTGTTGCAAAAGGGTTGCTTGTTGCAGTGGCTGTCCAGGTGGTGGTTGGGAGCGTTTCAACAACAGTAGCAGTTGGCTCTTCGGTTTGGATGCCTTCAGTTTGCTCATCGTGAAGTTGTGGGTCTTGTTGGACTAAGCCTTGAGAACTTCCACTCGGTGCGTAGGTCACCGTACATGATGTACCATAGCCTCCGTAAAAAGTTTTTAACCCCCTACCCCAACTCCAACTCCTCATTCCACACCACAATTTTCACGCGGCGGTCTTGCGGGTGGCGGACTTCCATCAGAACGGAGTCGATTTGAAGATGTGCCACAAGGGCGATTTTGATGCGGAGGTTTTTGAGGAAGGTTTCGCGGCGTTTTTTGAGGGCATCGTAAGAGAGGCCGTCTTCGTTCATGTAGGTGTGGACGGCTGAGAGCTCGAGCTGACCTTGTTTTTGGAGCTCTTGGAGGAAACGCCATTCGGTTGCTTCGAAGTCTTTTTCTTGGAGTTTGTTGCTGTTGGGTAGAAAGCGGATGTGTTTCCACGAACGTTTGGAGTAGAACCAGAGACCTAAGATGAAGAGCGGCAAGAGCAGGGAGAGGTAGAAAAGGTCTTGATATGAAAGTGCGCGGTACCAAGAAGCCTTGATATACATTTTATCGACCTGGATGGGGTTGCCCAACACATTTTCTTTGCGTTTGACCATGAGTTCGAAGCCCGAGCTATTGCTACGGTCTATGGCCATCAGGACCCAATTGCGATCTTTGCTCACGAGCCATTTTCTGACTGAGAAATAAAAAGGTTGTTTGTAGCGCCGTACGCGGTTCTGTTTGGCGTCGAGCTCCCAAACCTCATCGTCGCTATTGATGAGATAGGAGCCTATTGGGGTAGTTTGGTTGGTATTGGCAAGAGCTGCATGCCATGTGGGGGTGAGGTCTCCCATGAAAATCCAGCGTTTTTGACGGATGTTGTAGCGCCAAATTTCTGGTATAAAATTAAGTTTCTGCGGATGGTCTTCCGTATGGCCTCCTATGAGGTAAATCTGGCTTTTTTCGCGCACTACAAACGAGCCCTGGCGTGGGCCGGGCCTTTGCTTGCTATATTCATCGACCTCTAGCCACTCGCCCAAAACCGGATGATAACTCGTATGCACATTCTTGGTATCGAAGAAACCATAACCGCCAAACATATAAGGCTGGCCTTTGAATGCGTAGGCAACAGCACCAAACTGATTGCGGTGCGCAAAGCTGTGATCGATGCGCTGTAAGCGTCCTTTATAGAGCTCTAGCACAATGCCGCAGCCATTATGAATCAGGTAGATGCGATCTTTGCTCACCGGGAGTATGTAATATGCACTGATGAGGTCGGTAAAAGACTGCGCTGCATCAAGTACATACTGATGCTTCTCCCATTTTTGCGCTTTGAGCTGATAAGTATAATAGGTGTTAGAGTCGGCCAGCACCACATAGGCATCCGCATAGCGATTGTAAGCCATAAGTGCTTGTTCTGAGACAACAGGTGCGGCAAAAAAGCAATTCGAGAAAAAACTGAAGAGGAAAACGACTAAAAAACGTAAACGCATGCGCTAATTTAGTTATTTCTTGAGGTATTGTTGCAATAAAAAGCTGGTAGATGCATCGTGTGCAGACACCTGCTTTTGTTCAATTTCAGTAAGAATGCTACTGGCCAAAACCTTGCCGAGCTCCACGCCCCATTGATCGTAACTATAGATATTCCAGATCACGCCCTGCACAAAAAGCTTGTGTTCGTAGAGCGCCACAAGCGCACCTAAACTTTCTGGGCTTAGTTTATCGATGAGCAGCGTATTGGTGGGCTTATTGCCTTCAAAATGCTTGAAAGGGATGTCGTCAGACTTGCCCACAAGTAAAGCCTCGGTTTGAGCAAAAAAATTGGACATCAGTTTGTCGTGGTGGTCTGTATTGCCGTGCAATGAGGTCTTGAAACCAATGAAATCAGTCGGGATGAGTTTAGTACCCTGATGAATGAGCTGAAAAAACGCATGCTGCGAATTGGTACCGGGTTCTCCCCAAATGATGGTTCCGGTCTGGTAGCTCACCACCTTGCCGTCGCGGCCAACGCTCTTGCCATTGCTCTCCATGATACCCTGCTGTAAATACGGGGCTAGCTTCTGCAAATACTGCGTATACGGAATGAGTGCCTCGCTCTGAGCTCCATAAAAATTGTTGTACCACACACTCAAGAGCGCCAAGATCACTGGCATGTTTTGCTCAAAAGGCGCGGTTCTAAAGTGCTGATCCATCTGCTGCGCACCCTTGAGTAAGCCCTCAAAATGCGCATAGCCAACGGCCAAACTCACAGACAAGCCCACCGCACTCCACAAAGAAAAACGACCGCCTACCCAGTCCCACATCGGAAAAATATTATCGGCCGCAATGCCAAACTCACTCACCTTCTGCAAGTTGGTCGAAACCGCCACAAAATGCGCCGCGATATCCGCCTCCTTACCAGCTTTCAAGAACCAAGAACGAATGGTTTGCGCATTGGTCAGGGTTTCTTGCGTGGTAAACGTTTTGGACACAATGACAAAAAGGGTTGTCTCTGGATTCAGTCTCTTGAGCACCTCCTGCACGTGATCGCCATCTACGTTCGATACAAAATGTACCTTCAAATGATTCTGATAATACGACAACGCATCCACAAGCATAGCCGGCCCTAAATCTGAACCGCCAATACCCACATTCACCACATCGGTAAACGCCTTGCCACTAAAACCTTTGCGTTCGCCAGTCGTCACCTCACTGGTAAAAGCCTTGATTTTCTCCTTTACCTGCTCAATTTCAAGCATTATATTGACCCCGCCAACCCGAATATCCTGACCCGAAGGCGCACGCAAAGCCGTATGCAGCACCGCCCTGCCCTCCGTCATATTAATGAGGTCCCCACTGAAATACTTCTCAATAGCATCGGCCAACTGCACCTCAACGGCAATCTCCTGCAAAAGCGCCATGGTCTCGGCATTGATGCGGTTCTTGGAGTAATCCAGCAAGCAATCTTTAAACTGCAAATGAAACTTTTCAGCTCTTTGCGGATCAGCCACAAAAAGATCTTGCATGCGCACGTTTTTTGTTTGCTCGAAATGCTGTTGTAATTTTTGCCAAGCGGGAGTTTGGGTGGGGTTGATGGATTGTAGGGGCATAAGAAAAACTAATTATAAATCAACGGCCAAAATCATCCTGCAACCGCACGATATCATCCTCATCAGAAGGATGGCTCGCATCGGTATGCTGCCAAATCTCAGCAATAATAGCTTGCGCATCCAAACCCACCAAGCGGTGGCGTTCGCCTTGCGCCAAGCGAATGGTCTGGCCCACCTCATAAGTGCGCAACTCCCCTTCTTGGTCATTGTCCGAACGCACCACCCCAACAGTACCCTGCACTACCTTCCAAATCTCGGCGCGGCGGTTGTGGTACTGCCAAGACAAACGCTGCTGCTGCGCCACAATCAATAGCTTCGGGCTCAGCTTACCCCCAATGGAGAGGGTCTGAACGTCTAGGCCATCAAAAAAGGTATCGGCAAATGCCTGTGCTTGCGTTTCGTCAATGACGTAAAAACCTCCCCAAGGACGGGTGAGGTCGGAGGAGATGATGTTGAAGGGTTGGAGGAGTTCGGTTGGTGTGTTCATGTGTTCTAATATTTGATACTAGCGGTTATAAACCCATAAGCGTTTTGACGATACGTTGAGCTGTATGGCCATCCCAAAGCTCTGGAATACGGTCTTTTTTCCATTCTCCGGCAAATAGGCGCTTTATAGAAGATGCATTTTTTTTTGAAATCTGTTCCAATCAACTTGTTGTCGCGGGTAAGCTTCCCACAAAACTGAAACGTTTTGAGTCAGCGAGATTTGTCGTCAACAAGGCATCAGCCAGCCTACATTTTTTAGTTGGAAAAAGAAGTATTCCGGCATGGATGCTATCAATTTAAAGCGTTTAAAGGAGTTGGAAGTGGAAAATTCACGTTTAAAACGCATGTTTACTGATGTGAGTTTGCAAAGAGATATAATACTCCCCTATATCCAACCAAATAGATTGTTAAGCTAAGTTAATATTTATTGATTTAAGAGGCAAGATTTTAGGTGTTTAAAGGCATGTGAGCATCATTAGGTTTTAGACAAGTAGTTTGGTGTTTTTTGTTGTTGTAGTAATTGACATAATAATTCACATTGTTATAAAGTTCAAGACCTGTTTCTGTTGGATGAAAAGTGAGGTAGTTGTATTTGATGGTTTTCCAAAAGCGTTCTATCCAGATGTTGTTGATAGCTCTTCCTTTGCCATCCATTGAGATTTTCACATTTTGTTTTTCAACAGCTCTTGTCCAAACTGCGCTGGTGTATTGCGAACCTTGTTCTGAGTTGATAATTTCAGGCGCGCCATAGCGCTCTTCGGCTTTGTTAAAGACATCTACACACCATTGTGATTCAATGTGTTACTGATGCCCGAGGAAAGGATTTTACGACTGTAGACGTACATAATGGCGGTCAGATACAGAAAGCCTTTTTTCATAGGGAAATAGGTAATGTCCGTAGACCAAACTTGATTGGGTCGGTCAATGACTAAGTTGCGCAGTAAATAAGCTCTAATGTAGTCTGCTAGACCAAGTTTAGAGAGGCTTTTTCGCCTGTAAATAGCACAGTAGTCCATGATTTTAAAAAGACGTCGGATACGCTTTAGATTGACATGAAAACCATGCTCTGCCATCAAACCAACCATAGATAAAACACCTTCTGCGGGATGATTTGTTAAGTGCTTATCCAAGATTTCCATCATTCTCAAGTTTTCCGGCTTCTCCGGAACAGGACTATAATACAAGAGAGATCTTGGCACTTCCAACAGGTAACACTGCCTTCTAATCGATAGATTTTCCAGTGGTTTTACCTGGCCCAAGCGCCCTTTATATCTCCAGTCTCGCTGATACTTTTTTTAAGAAGTCGACCTCAACTTTCAATTTTCCGATTTGAGCATAGAGCGTTTCAATGTCCTCAGCGGACTTCTCCGTCTCATTTAGATTTGTAAATAATATAGCAGTATTTGCTAAAAATTCTCCCTTCCAACGTGATATCATCACCGATGACACCTCGTATTTTTGGCTTAATTCTGGAAGACTTTGCTGTTCTTTAATGGCGTCCAACGCCACTTTTGCCTTAAATTCTGCTGTGAATTTTCTGCGTGTTGTTTTCTGTTTCATAAGTGTAAATCAAAAGATTATTTTTAACAAACACTTTGGTTTTGTTTTTGAGGAGTATTATAATTGTTGTTATACTCAAAATTAATTTTCCATTAAATCAACTGTGGAAACACTTCAACGGAGACTTGTATTTTCTTTAGGCATTACTACTTTTTTACAAAACTAGCAATTCTTTTTTAGCTCCGTTCGAAGTTACAGAACTGTAGGGGCATATATAACAAATTTCTCTTCAATTTGAGCCGAGGTCGCGACATCATAAAGCAGGATTTGATATTTAAGCAATATTTTGTTTAGTAAGCTTATGATTTTAAAAATTTCGTGTGGGTAAATCTTTGAATAATTTGAAAGGCAACTGACTTTCTGAGAAAATGATTACCCAAACCGTAAGAAAAATCAATATTACATCGGTCTTAAATGATATGTGTTTCTGATACCAAAGTTCCAATTCACCTTTGTAAGGTGAAATATACTGTGCATAATATATAGATTTATCCATGGTAGTATCAGTTAATAATTTCTCTTCATCACGAAAAATGATAGAGCCAATTCCGGATAA
>JAIPCC010000003.1 GCA_021738405.1 Crocinitomicaceae bacterium
GGCGTGCGCATGCTCGATGGCAAAGGGCGCTTTTTACCAGAATCTAAGCGCGGCCTCCCCACACCGGCGGTATCGTTTTATAAAATATTTGGCCTCTCTAAGTTGTTTCCGAAAAGCAAAAAATTTGGAACGTATCACTTAGGGTTTCTCGACGAACACCAAATTCACGAAGTAGACGTATTGAGCGGCGCTTTCATGCTGATGCGCAGCGAAACGCTCGACAAAGTAGGTCTGCTCGACGAAGCCTTCTTTATGTACGGCGAAGACATCGATTTGTCTTATCGCATTCAGCTCGGCGGCTATACCAATGTCTATTTTCCCGAAACGAAAATCATTCACTACAAAGGGGAGAGCACCAAAAAAGGTTCTTTGAACTACGTGTTTGTGTTTTACAACGCAATGATCATCTTTGCCAAAAAGCACTTTTCTGCACGCTACGCAAGCATCTTCTCGTTTGCCATTCACATGGCCATTTACTTGCGCGCCAGTGCTTCTATCTTCAAAAGATTGCTGACCAACCTCTTGTGGCCTGCAATTGACTCCACGATATCCGTTTGTTTTTTATACCTATTGGCCCACCAATGGAAACAAAACCAAATTCTCTTTCCTGCTTGGGCCTACGACGTATTGATTCCTTTTTATGTAGGCATTTGGATTTTTAGTTCGTGGCTTTTCGGCCTCTACGACCGCGGCACACGGGTACAACAAATTTGGAAAAGCACTTTTTTGGGCACCATCACCATTCTTGTCGCTTATGCGTTGTTTCCGAAAGAATGGCAGTTTTCAAGGCTTTTTATTCTTCTTGGCGCCGTTGGTTTTTTGGTTTCATTCTACCTCACGCGGTCTGCTAAAGAACTCCTGACCAAAGGGCGCATCGATTTTGGCAAGCTTCCGAAAAAACGCTTCGGCATTGTTGCCAACCCAGAAGAGTTTGAGCGCATTGCCGGTTTGCTCAAAGCAACGTATCCCGAAATAGAACAAATTGAACAAATTTCAGTGAGCGCGTTCCAAACAAATTCAAGCGAGCAGCTCGAAGACATCATTCGGGTACACCAACTCAATGAAATGATTTTCTCGGCCCAAGATGTCGGCGCCTCCAAAATAATTCAGTACATGGCCGATACCGCCACCCTCGACCTCGAATACAAAATTGCCCAGCCCAACGCAAGTTACCTGATTGGCAGCTCTTCTATCGATCAGGCTGGTGCCTACTACAACATTCATTTTGACGCCCTTCAGTTGCCGGCAAACAAACGCATCAAGCGCTTGCTCGACCTGATCTTGGCAAGTCTTCTACTTGTTTTTTCACCCCTGATATTTTGGAATTATCGAAAGCCCAAACAGTTGTTTACTAATATTTTTCAGGTGCTCGCAGGTCGCTATTCCTTTGTAGGGGTAAAGCCTCAAACTGACGCCGTCAGAAAAGGTAAACTTTGCATCCTGCAGCCCAAATTAAACAAGGAACAACCAACTGAACTACAAGCATTTATATATACCAAATCCTACACCCCGTGGCACGACCTCACATCGGTCTGGAAGCAACTCGGGCAGCTAGACAACGAACCGCACTAATAATTGTCTGAATTTGCTTAATTTTGCAGGCAAATCAACGACATCAATTTTCAACACATGGCACAAATAGAAATTCGTCTTCCCAAAATGGGAGAAAGCGTTACAGAAGCAACCATTACCAATTGGCTTAAAAACATTGGCGAAACAGTTGCCATGGACGAACCACTCGTTGAAGTTGCCACCGATAAAGTAGACAACGAACTGCCTTCAGAAGCTGCCGGCACCTTGGTGCAAATCCTATTCGAAAAAGACCAAGTTGCACAAGTTGGCGACGTCATTGCCATTTTATCTACAGATGGTGGCGCCGTTGCAGATGCTGCACCTGCACCAAGTGCACCAGCACCAGCTGCCGCCCCAGTTGTTGAAACGACCAGCAGCGCGCCAGCAAATACAAACGCACCAATTGCAAAAGGTAGTTCAGACCGTTTCTATTCGCCGCTCGTTCGCACCATTGCACAAAAAGAAAACATCAGCGCGCAAGAATTAGCCGCAATCCAAGGAACCGGTCAAGAAGGCCGCGTCACCAAAAAAGACATGCTCAGCTACTTGGAAACAAGAGGCAGTGCGCCTGCGCCAACAGCAGGCCCTGCTGCGGCACCAAGCACAACTGCAGCACCCGAACCTGCAACACAAGCAGCGGCAAGCAGCAACAACATGCCTGCTATCAAAGCGCCAGTGGTTGTGCCAAATAGCGGAGACGAAATCATCGAGATGGACCGCATGCGCAAGCTCATTGCAGAGCACATGATCATGTCTGTTCATGTATCTCCGCACGTCACCTCTTATGTAGAGGCAGACGTCACTACCATTGTCAAATGGCGCGAGCGCATGAAAAACGAATTTAAAAAACGCGAAGGTGAAAACCTCACTTACACGCCTATTTTCATGGAAGCCGTGGCCAAAGCCATCAAAGACTTCCCGATGATCAACGTGTCGGTTTCTGGCACCACAATCATCAAGCGCAAAGACATCAACATCGGAATGGCTGCTGCCTTACCGAGTGGCAACCTCATCGTTCCTGTCATCAAAAACGCAGACCGCATGAACCTCGTTGGCTTGGCAAAAGCCGTCAACGAACTAGCTAACAACGCCCGCAACAACAAACTCAAGCCTGAAGATATCCAAGGAGGTACCTACACCGTTACCAACGTCGGAACCTTCGGCAACGTCATGGGCACCCCAATCATCAATCAGCCACAAGTTGCTATTCTTGCACTTGGCGCCATCAGAAAAGTACCGGCCGTGATCGAAACCCCAGAAGGAGATTTCATTGGCATCCGTCACAAAATGTTCTTGTCGCACTCCTATGACCATCGCGTGGTTGACGGAGCGCTCGGAGGTCAGTTTGTACGCCGCGTTGCCGATTACCTCGAAGGTTTTGACCCCGAAACCACCATTTAAGCATGGCGCTACAACTCGTCCGCCCGCTTTGTGTTTTTGACCTCGAAACAACCGGTCTACAAATCACCAAAGACCGCATTGTTCAAGTTGCAGTCATCAAACTATTCCCAGACGGGCGCAGCGAAACCTTCAATGAATTGGTCAACCCTGGCCAAGCCATTCCTGTAGAAATCACTGCCATTCACGGCATCAGTGACGAAATGGTTGCAGAAGCACCTACCTTTGCTGATTTGGCACCACGCCTACTCGACTTCATCGGCGATGCCGATCTTGCCGGCTACAACTCCAACAAATTCGACATCCCTGTGCTCTCAGAAGAACTCTTGCGCTGCGGGATTGATTTTGATTTAGGGGCGCGTCATTTTGTAGATGTACAAAATATCTTCCACAAAATGGAACAACGCACGCTAGCAGCAGCTTATCAGTTCTATTGCGGCAAACAAATCGAAAACGCACACAACGCACTTTACGACACCCTCGCCACTTTAGAAGTCTTGCAGGCACAAACCGAAAAATATCCAGATCTAGACAGCGATATTGCTGGGCTGGCTAAGTTTTCTACCGTGGGCAACAAGCAAGCCGACTTCGCTGGGCGCTTGGCCTTTGACGAAAACCAAGAGGTCTGTTACAATTTTGGCAAGCACAAGGGCAAAAGCGTTGCGCAAGTACTCAAACTCGAACCAGGCTATTACGGCTGGATGCTCGAGGCCGATTTTCCGCTCTACACCAAACAAGTCTTGCGCAAAGAGATGGAGCGCATCAAAGCTGGCAATAGCTCCCAACAAATCGAAGACAAGCTCGAATTATTGAAAAATAAATTCAAAAAGCCATGAAAATCATCTGTATTGGTCGCAACTATGCCGACCATGCCAAGGAAATGAAAGCCGCGCTCCCTACCGAGCCCCTTTATTTTCTCAAACCAGATACCGCCTTACTCAGAGAAGGAGATTTTTATTACCCCACCTTCACCAAAGACCTGCATTTTGAATGCGAGCTCGTGGTGCGCATCGAAAAAGTCGGCAAGCACATCTCACCTGATTTTGCCCAAAAATACTACACGCATTTTACGCTCGGCATCGACTTTACTGCAAGAGACATCCAACAACAGTGCAAAGAAAATGGCTTGCCTTGGGAAAAAGCCAAAGGTTTTGACCACAGCGCACCGCTATCCAATACCTGGATTGAGAAAAGCGAGGTCAATCTAGACGACGCTGAATTCAAGTTGTTTCAGAACGGTGAACTCAGACAAATTGGGCATCCCAAAGACTTCATTTTCAGTATAGACACCATTATTGCGTATGTATCGCAGTTTGTGACGCTCAAAACCGGCGACCTCATTTTTACCGGCACACCAGCAGGCGTCGGACCCGTACAAATTGGCGATGTACTACAAGCCGAGCTCAATGGCAAGCAGCTACTCGAGTTAAAAATCAGTTGATTATTTTTTGATGACCAGCGCGTTTTGCCCATTTGCCAAACGCAAAAAATAAGAGCCCACTGCTACGGTTGAAAGATCGAGCGCGTAGCCTTCACTGACTTCTTTAAGCGCAAAGATAACCTGACCCGTCAGCGTCAACAAAGCGCCGCTACAAAGCCCTTGAACGCCAGCAATTGTCAGCTGAGCGGCGGTAGGGTTCGGATAAACGAGTAGTGGCTGCAACTCCATAGTTTCTATACTGAGGTCCGAACCCGGCTCGTTCTCAAGTAAAAATAAACCACCTGCATCTTGCCCCACGATAAGCTCAAGGTGCGCATCGTTGTCTAGGTTTCCGATGGCCGCGGCTGCATAAGCGCCAATTTGCGCACTTAAGCCCAAGAAATCAGGGCTGCGCTCGTGAAATACAACACTCGGATCTGTAGAAATGCCGTCGTAAAAATGGATGTGGCCATCGAGCGCCCCCACCATCAGATAGGTTGTATCTTGAAAACGAAAGAAGTGCGGCACCGCATAACCATCTGGGCCATTGCTTTGCACGTTTACACCTCCTAATTGAGTCGTTTCCAGCGCAAAGCTAGGCGACGCTGCTGAACCCGTATTCAGGTAATAATGTATCGTGCCTCCTTTATGACCAATCATTAAATCAAGTAAGCCATCTTGGTTGTAATCAAATAGTTGCGGCGCTGAAAAAAGTGGCACTTGGATCGCTGTATTGCTGGCATCGGGAAGTGCATTTGTTTGCAACTGAAAGTTCGGACTCGTGCCCGCACTGGTATTGAGAAAATAAGCCAACTGCCCGTTGTCTCGACCTATTATCAAATCGGGCTTTCCGTCGGCATTGAGGTCGCCCATTGTGGGGATGAAGCGCTGGCCTAAGTTAGCAGCAGATAGGTTTAAAAAGTCTTGATCGACCAATACAAAAGAGGGCGCAGTAGCCGAACCGATATTCTGATAATAAGCAATTCTGGACTCTTTGTTGAGCACCGGCTTGTAGGCAAAGAAATTGGCCACCAACAGATCGGTGAGGCCGTCCTGATTGACATCGAATAAAAGTGGTGCCGAACCCAAACCGTGGTCGATCATGTCGCCTTGTAGCCAATCGTTGTCTTGGTAGACAAAAACAGGCGCTTGGTTGCTGCCCAGATTTTTGTAAAACCAAACACTATTTTCATTCTCGGATACATTGTTAGCATTGGGGGCAACCAATATATCTTTCTTTTGATCGAAGTCGATATCTACACTAAATGCCGCGGAAAATAACTGCACATCGGCTGGCGTGGTATTGCTCGGGAAATTATAATCGGCACTCACCATTGGCGAATTCGTATTGGGAGCTGTGCCGCCATTCATGAGGCGCACCAAATTGCCGTAAGCGACATCTCCCAGCACCAAATCTAAAACGCCAGACTGATCGAGGTCTAGGGCCAAAACCGTAGAGCCTGCATGCGCCTTGGCTTGTTCGTTTGGTTTCAATTCAGGATTGGTGACATTGCCATCGGTACAGTAAGAGCTGGTGTCGTTTAAAAAAAGTGCATTGCTCGTGACATCTTCGCGGTATTTGCCCCAGCACCTGTTTTTGAGGATGAAAACAAGTGAATCCGAATGCCCATAAAGTTCTTGGCTTTGGTTTTGGTGGTATTGGAGGTATTCGCCACTGATGTGATACGTGAGGATATCCATATCGCCATCGCCCTCGACATCTACCAGTGCGGGAATATCTGCTCCACTGATGTACAAATTGAGGGTCGGGCCCGCATAATTGGAAAGTAAATAAGGACTATATGCCTCCCACTGCAAACCGCTGGCCGCACTGCCCGTATTGCGATAAGCCTGAATGCCTCCCACTGCATAACAAAAGAGGTCTTTTCTGCCGTCGTAGTCGTAGTCGAAGGTGGTGACGCGGTAATGTAAGTTCGACGGAAAAAACAAGTGCGCACGCAAATCGATTTCATAAGTTGGGCCAGCGGCTGAGCTCACCTGCTTGAAAACGCGAATTTGGTCAGCACTGCGGTCAAAAACGAGGAGGTCTTCGTCGCCGTCGTAATCGTAGTCTAGGGTAGAAAATTGCGGTGTATTGAGGCCTCCAGCCCAAGCTTTATCGAGGTTTTGACCATCAGAAGACACCGGAATAAAGTTGCTGAAATTGAATTGAAATTGCGCCTGCGCAGCAAGGCTGCAAAAAATAAACACAAGCGTCCAACTCTTCATGGTCTAAAATTACGGCGTTTTTGCATTAGATGCATGCCATACGATCATTCTTTTGTCGTCGCCGGCACTCACAAATCCATCGGCTAAAGCAATGAGCGCATTAATAGAATGGCGATGCCCAGCCATTTGTAGGTCGAGCCTCTGACCAATTTCATCGGTTTCTAGCGACCAAATTTTAAGGGTTTTATCTCTCGACGCCGATACGTAATATCCGTTTGGTAATTGTACTAATTGGTAGATGGTTCCGAGATGCGCCGGAAAGGCATTTTGCTTCTCGCCTGCTGCACTCCAACGCCTGATGTACGCATCTTTTCCGGCACTTAAAATACCGCCATTAGGCAAAAGGCAAAGCGCTGTGCAACCTTCGTAGTGTGCATAGACCTGCTGCGTTTCATTGAAAAATGTTGTTTCGATTTTTCTGTAATAGCCGTCGGCACCCGCGACCACAAAATAAGTTCCGTCTGGAGCTACCGCAATTTGGCGAATTTTACCACAAGCCAAAGGTAGCGTTAGCAATAAGTTCCAGGTGGCGTCCCAGACCAAAACATTGCCCTCGGCATCGGCAGAGTAGCGCTGATCTAGGCAAGGATTGGCAGCCAACGCAAAAACCGCACTTTGATGTGCCTTGAGGTATTTGAGTTCTACTTTTTGAGCGGTATCAATAAGGTGCAAGCTGCCATCAGATAATCCAATTAAGAGTTGGTTGTGATCGGGCAAAACAAGCAAGCTAAATGGCGCTTGCGTACAGCGAATGGCAAATTGATCTTGCTCACCAGTTGTCTTGTGCCAACGCGCTACAAACTTGTCTGATGAAGCCGAATAAATATAGCGCTCATCTTGATCAAGTGCATAAATAGGGCCTTGATGGCCAGTGATTTGAAGTTGTTTAGAATAAAGCGCGTGCGACTTATTCTTGTTCATCGTCTAGGTCGTCGTCGGCATCGTCGTTGACTTGTTTGAGGCGGTCTGCGTAAGATTTCGGAAGAAAATCGAAGAAGGTGTCGCCGCGCAAGCCCAAGCGCAAACACTCCAATGGAATGACGTCGTTGGGTGCAATGTTGCCTAAATTGACTTCGGCTCCAAAAAGCTTGATAAACCAAACTTGTTGGTTCTTTTGAGGTGCTTCCCAGAGGATGTCTTCCGGCTTGACATTGGCAATGATGCGGTTGATGAGCATGGTGTGGGCAGTGCCATTGGGTCTGAATACGCCAACGTTGCCTGCTTCACGGCCTTCGGCAATGACTTTCCAGCTTCCGGCTTCTAATTCTGCTTTCATGAGACGCACCCATTTGGCAGGTGAGATGAGGATACCTGAATCTTTGGAACCTACCTCAGAAAGGACTGTTCTGGACTTGGATAGTTCATGGATGAGCTTGCACTTTTCATCGTGCGGAATGATGATCGAGCCATCGGAGATTTCTGCGAGGTCGAGGTCGTATTTATCGAGTAGCTGGACGTACTCCTTGAACATGCCGCGCGCATAAAAAGCTTCGAAAAGTGTGCCGCCAAAGTAGGGTCTGATGCCCGCCTCGCGGTACATTTTGATTTTCTCTTCGAGCTGACGCGTCACAAACGCTGTTCCAAAGCCAAATTTGACGATATCGGTAAGGTGGGCAGATGCTTCGATGAAGTGTTCCGTTTCGCGCAGCCCTAAACCCTTGTCCATCATCATGGTAACGCCTTTGTTACGGGGTTTTTCACTGCGCTTGGGGATAAAAGAAAGTTTAAAGTTCATGGTTAATCAGCTAAATATAAAAAATCGGTGTCGTCGAGTAGTTTGGGATTGATCTCAAAGATCTGTTTGGCGCTACTCGCGTTTTGGTTAAGGCATTCATTATAGAGATGCTTGGCTTCGGCAAACTGCCCCATTTGCCATTTGATATTGATGAGATGCAGTTGGGCTTCGAAAACCGCAGGGTGATCTTGACAAAACTGCAAAATGAATTGTTGTGCTTCAGCTAGAGAGGACTCACTTACAAAAGAAATGTAGTCTGATAGCGCTTCTTGGTCTTCTGGGAGGAGCGCTAAGCTTTTGAGGTAGTGAAACTCAGCTTCTGAACGGAGGTCGATTTTTTGGTAAGCACCAGCTAAAACGTGGTGTATACCGGAGTTTTCGGGGTCGTAATCGAGGGCTTTTTGAATCAGGACGATGCCTTCTTTGGTGGAGCCCAGGAGGTCTTCGACGATGCCTAAACCCAACCAAGCTTCTGGCAGCATGGGTTCGAGGTCAATGCTGAGCTTGTAATAGTGCTTGGAAAGCTCGAGTTCATTGAGTTGTTCGTAGGCTTCTCCGATGTAGCAGAGCGCCATGGCGTCATCTCCGTCGTGTTTCATGCAATACTCAAAGTGCTCGATAGATTTGTGGTATTTTTCCAAAGAGAGATACGCATTGCCTAAATTGAAGTGCGCTGGGCCAAATTCTTCATTGACGAGAATAGCGTATTCGTAGGCCCAAACAGCGCGGTCGTAGTTTTCTAGTTTGCTGTAGGCATTGCCGAGGTTGTACCAAGCGGTGCTCGAGTAAGGCTGTTCGTCGATGAATTTGAGGTAAGCCTCAATAGACGCTTCTGTTGCGCCAAGTGCGTCATAGCAACGGCCGAGCTCGTAAAGTGCCGCTTCGTTTTGCTTGTTGGCTTGAAGGGCTTGGTGCAAGGTATCGATGGCTTCTTGGTACTGAGAAAGCCGCTCGTATTCGATGGCGATATCGAGGTAGATGTAGTCGTGTTCGGCTGGGTCTGAGTGCTCGAGTGCCAATTTGAAATAGCGTATGGCTTGCTTGTGTTCGCGCTGCTGGGCGTGAATAGAGGCTTTGGTGAGGTAGAGTTCGGCGCTATCGATTTCTTGCTTTTCTAGCTGAACCACGCAATCCATGGCTTCTTGTAACAAGCCCATGCCACCTAAGGCCTGTGCTTTGCGCAACTTGAAAAGCGGATTGTAGGCAAACTGATAAATACCGTATTCCGAAGCGATTTTGGCCTTATTGAATTGACCTTGAATGAGGTAGTGATCGATGAGGCCTTCTAGACGGTCGCTGTCGATGAACTTGAGCTTTTGACCCTTCAAGTGCGCCTCGAAGTGCTCGATGTCTTCGCTCAAACTGCTGTCGTTGTATTCTTCTTCGTCGTCGTCAAACATAAGGCCCAATTCTAAGTATAAAATTAGGCCCTTTGCGTCATAATGACAACTAATGCTTTTGGCACTTATCAACAAATGCCAAAAATGTTGAAAAGTTCTTAAGGTTAGTGTTCGCCACAATGCACCACGTAGGTGGCGCCAAGGCTATCTGTATAGGTTCCTAACTCTTCCAGATTATTCAAATCATCGCCACAATATGTGCCTAATTCAATCTCTCCAGAGGGCGCATCATAGTGGCATTCGGCACATTTATTTTTGGCGCAAGAAACACTAAGTAAGCCCAAAATACTTACACTAAAAATTAATTTTTTCATGACAATTATTTTTGATTTTGTTGTTCAACCTGGTACTTCAAACTGACATAAAAATGCCTTCCAGGACCTGGCATTCCGATGTTTTTCAAACGCGATAAATGATCAATGTAACTGCTGTTGGTCAGGTTGCGCACCCCAGTTTGGATCATCCAAGCCCCATTTTTTTCAAGGTGAAGGCGCGCGTTCAAGTGCAGGAGCTGATAGCTTTCACTGGTGGTTTCTTGAAAAGCGACACGCGTTTGAGCGGCCATCCATTGATAACTCAAGCTCACTTCTATTTTCTGAATTTTGCCCGAAAAATCCCAATGATATTGCAGTTCATTTTGCAGGCGAGTTGGGGGCAATAAGGAGATGGCGCTATCTTGTGGGCTCTTGAATTGAATGTAAGAAAACGAAGCTTCCCAATGCAAATGATGTAGCCAATGCGGATGATAGTGCGCACTAACATCTAAGCCATACAAGCGGCCTAAATCGAGCTGCTCGTAGGTGAATACAGGTATGCCATCTACACTTGTTCCGTTGGGCTGAATATAAATGTAGTCTTGCACCCATGCATGATACGGATTGACACTCAAACTGCCGTGCTCAGTACTGACTGTACTCATCCAGTCGAGTTGCAGACTGCGTTCCGGAACTAAAGAAGTATCGCCTATTTCATAGCGCAGCGCACCATGATGAAAACCATCGGCAAGCAATTCACTTAGATGTGGCGCTCGAAAGCCGGTCGAAAGATTAAAGCGGTTTTGCAAAACCGAATGAGGCTGCCAACTCCAACCCAGAGATACATTAGGGCTCGCGTAGAATCTTGAAAGCGGATTCAACGCTGTTTGCGTCTGAATCCAACGCAGGTCTTGTCTGAATCCAACTTGCAAGAGCTGTTTGTTGGTAAGCTCAATTTTATACAAGCCAAAAACGCCTTGATCCAATGTTCTGGCATTAGGCAAGAGTTCATCTTCGGCTAAAGGTGAGTTGAGATTCAGTTGGAGCATGCCGGCAGCACCTACGATGAGTTGTTGCTTGGTCCATTTTCGGGTCCATTTGGCTTGGTAAATCGTATTCAAGAGGTCCATTTCCATGAAAGGCTTGGTCACTTTTTCGTCGTATTCAACCAAACGGTTGTGTGTTTGACCAACTAGCAACTGAAGATCTTGACCATTCCAAAAGCGCTTGAATTCATAGCTGAGCAATTGGTTGGTGAAAAATTGTGCGGGCAAAGAATAGCGCCTGCCTTGAATGGGCACTTGAAAACTGAGGGGTGTAATGAGCGTATCGTGGCTATGCCCCGGAATGCCTGCCACCGTATTGTTGTAAGCGTAACGCAAGACGTGCATTTGATTGGGCTTGAACCATGAGTACGCTGCCTTACCCACCCATTCATGAAAGCGAGAATTCTTCGCATAAAGACCATTAGGAAGCTGAAAATCAGCATGATTTGCATAACTACCCGCAAGCAGTAAACGCTTGTTGCCCGCACTCTTTTTGTACAAAAGACTAGAAGTGCTTCCTGTCGTGTTCTGATTGAATTTTTGCTGTACACTGAGTGCCTGCGTACCCACCTGCGCATAAGGTTCATCGACTAAATAAATGACGCCACCTAAAGCATCAGCTCCATACAAAACAGAAGCCGGCCCCTTAATGACCTCCGCTGAACCCAAAGCGAGTTCACCGATACCCAAACCGTGGTCTCCACCCCACTGCTGCCCCTCGAGGCGCAAACCGTTCACTAGCGTCACAACGCGCATACCTTGCATGCCGCGGATCACGGGTTTAGCGATGCCATTTCCCAATGAACTCACGTAAACACCAGGTATTTTGGTCAATAATTCAGAGACGTGCATGCCGCCAGAAAGCTGTAGATCCTTGATGCTGCGCACCTCGATAGGCACTGTATTTTTTTGGCGCAAAGACAGCTGCTGCCCACTTACCGTCACCTCTTCGGTGGTCATGTGCCCGAGAAGCAATCCAAAAGCTAAGCTAGGTCCTGTGCCTGCCACCATTGTGTCCAGCACTTGGTAATCAGGATGTCTCAAGCGCAAAACTTGTTGCTCAGACCACGTAAAAGGAAAAATAAAAACGCCATTGGCATCTGTACTGACTTGTATTTGAAAAGCCGGTACAGCAATCAAGACATTTTGAATAGGTTGATTGGTTTGTGCATCGCGCACCAAACCTTTGATTCCCTGCTGAGCAAGGAGGGGAAAGCTATACAATATAGCCACCCAATAAAGAAAGTTTTTCATGTCATTTCAGGATCTTAAGTGTGCATTCAAATGTTAAACATGAGATGCAGGCGGAGCCCGAAGCTGAAATAAGTTGAATTTTGTTTGAGATAGCCCTGCACAGTTCATTTGACCATGAACAAATGGAACTTGCTTTACGCATCTAAAGACAAGTGCCGTAGGGCTGGTAAAAACGCTCAAAGAGAGGTCGCAAACTGGGCAATCTTCGTCTATCGTTTGCTCGTGAGTAAGGGTAGATTTTTTGTGCTCGGCATGGCTACAATGATGCCACCACTGCTTGGGTGTGAGCACCAATGTAAAGCAAACCAATAAAAAAATACTAAATCCTTTCACGAGGTAAAATTAAGTAAAATCCTTTCACGAGGTAAAATTAAGTATTTAGCGCGTGTATGATGATAAAAATAGCTAATGCTAGAGCAAAGCTTCTATGATGGCATCCATGCTGTAGCCTTCTGCCTCAGCGCGGTAATTGCGCACCAAACGGTGGCGTAGAATAGCTTTGGCTACCGCTTTCACGTCTTCGATATCCGGAGAATACTTGCCGTGTAAGGCAGCGTGGCATTTAGCGGCAATCACCAAGTTTTGAGAGGCGCGCGGCCCTGCTCCCCACGTGATGAAATCTTTAGTGATTTGAGGCGCTAACGGATCTTTGAGACGGGTTTTGGCGACTAAGGTTACCGCGTACTCAAGGACGTTCTCTGCAACCGGTATACGGCGAATGAGCGCTTGGTAATCGATGATTTGCTGCGCATTGAGGACCGTTTGTAGTTCCACAACTTGATCTGAAGTGCTGGATTTCACGATCGCGAGTTCTTCCTGATAAGACGGGTAGTCTACCCAGATGTTGAACATAAAGCGGTCGAGCTGCGCTTCTGGTAGCGGATACGTACCCTCTTGTTCGATAGGGTTTTGAGTTGCCAAAACAAAAAATGGCGCGTCTAGTTTGTAGGTTGTGCCGGCAGCCGTAACAGCGCGCTCTTGCATGGCTTCAAGCAAAGCAGCTTGGGTTTTGGGAGGCGTACGGTTGATTTCATCGGCTAAGATCATGTTGGAAAAGATCGGGCCTTTGATGAACTTGAACTGCTTGGTTTCGTCTAGGATTTCAGAACCAACGATATCCGAAGGCATGAGGTCGGGGGTGAACTGAATGCGGTTGAAAGACAAACCTAGGGTTCTGGCGATGGTGTTGACCAATAAAGTTTTGGCCAAACCAGGCACCCCCACTAGCAAGCAATGCGAGCGCGAGAAAATGGCAATTAGGACTTGGTCAACGACGTCGTCTTGGCCAATAATTACTTGGTGAATCTCTTTTTTTAAGGCCTGATAATCAATAACTAATTGATCAATTCTGTCTTTATCTGTCATGGGAAATCAAGGAGTTTTGAGCCAATTGACACGGAAATCACAATCTTGAAATTGTGGATCGAGTCTGATGTAGGCATTTGGAATCTTGGCAGCTGTCCATTCGTCGAGTATGCGCTGTTTTTTGTCGTTCTCGGCGGCAAGTTTGATCAAGGCGTAGTCTTGCTCTAAGTTGGCTTGGTGAGCCGGCACGCGATTTTGTAGCCTTACCATGCGGATACCTTGCTTTCTTTCAAAGAGATCCATGTAAAGCGAAGGTTGCGATACACCACCGCTTTCGAGCGCGTCGGTGAGTAAATAGATTTGTTGATCAATTTCGTTGAGTTGCTCCATGTCCCAGTAGATGTCCATGGTGTAGGGATTGGTCAGGACGCCTTTGTTTTGCTTGGTAGCGTCGTCATTGGAATAACGAAGGACGGCTTCATCCCAGGTGATGCCATTGCGGGTGAGTAATTGATAACAGCTATCCATGCGCGCAGAAGCCACAGAAATACTAGATGAGCTGTATTCTGGCATGATGAGGATGTGCAAGCAATTGTAGTCGTCACCTTTGCGAGACACCAACTTGATGATGTGGTAACCGTACATGGTTTCGACAATATCTGATACTTCTCCGGGTTTGAGGTCAAAAACAGTAGCCTCAAACTGTGGTACCATCATGCCTTTAGATGCGGCAATTTTACCACCTTGACTCGCTGACCCTGGGTCCATGGATTTGAGACGCGCCATGGTTTCGAAGGGCTTGCTACCACTCACAATTTGCTTGCGGATGTCTACAAGTTGGTCGTAGGCGATTTTTTTGTCGGCTGGGGTGAGCTCCGGAAACTGAACAATTTGCTGAAAACTCAGCTTCATGTTGATGAACGGGATGCTGTCTTTGGGAAGTTGGGCATAGAATGCCGCTACTTCTTTGGGTGTAACGGAGATGTCGCCGGTAATTTTGCGCTCCATTTCTTGGGCAAGCATTTTGTTGCGAATAATAGTTCTGAATTCTTCTTTGATGGCAATTGTGGATTTGCCATAGAATTCTTCGAGGTTTTCTCGGCCGCCCATTTTGTTTTCCATGATGCGCAAGCGGTTCTCCATTTCGGCATCGACTTGTTCGTCTGAAATGACAAGGCTATCGATGAGCGCTTGATTCACGAGTAGCTCTTCCAGTAAGAGTTGCTCTAAGATCTGACACTCTTTTCCGTTGAGTGCGCGCTCTTTTTCTGTGAGCTGCAAGCGCTGGGTTTCGATATCGGACCAAAGAATAATGTTGTCGCCAACTTGGGCCACAATTTGGTTCACTAACTTTTGCGCCTGCAATTGGCCCAGAAGTAAAAATTGAAAACTGAGTAAGAATATGGTTTTATAGTTCATTATTGGCCGATTTGATAAAGCACGTCTTCATTAATGACGATCTTATGCTTTGAACGTAACGCCTCTAACCATTTTTTCTCTAAATAAGTTTGGTAATCTGAAGTGGCCAATCCTTTTGCTTCGTTGTATTCTTTGGGTGCCGGAGGCAAAACAGCCGCTACTTTGACTACATACCATTTGCCGTCCATGGAATAAACAGGATTGAGGCCCGGTGTGAAATTGCGTTGTTGCAAATAAGTAGTTTGGGCAATTTCAAATTTATTCATGCGCACCTTTAAGTTGAGCTCTGAATCTTTGTTGATGACGTCTAGAACCGCTTTTGAATTGATGGTATCTGACTGAACAAGCATGCCGTAAACTTGCACCGCAATGTGCTCGTCTTTACATTCGTACACTGTAGCGTCTAGGCGGTTGGTCCAGGCGTATTTGCCGCGGTTTTCCATGAAGAAAGCTCTTAAGCCTGCGGTGTCCTTGACTGCTTTGTTCCAAACTTGGTCTTGCATGATTTCGTAAAGGATGATACCGTCGTGGTATTCCTGAACGAGCGCTTTGTAAGCCGGATATTTTGCAGGCAAGAGTCCTTCTTCGTAAGCTAAGATTTCGTTTTTCTCCCATTGTTGGTAAAGTTGCTTCACCACTACTGCTGGCGCGTCTTTGCGGACCGTGCGGTAGTTTTTGACGACATATTTCGCGAAATCTTGTTGCTTGAATTTTTTGCCATCCAATACAAATAGCGTTTTGTTTGACTTGAGTTTGTCTGCGGTCCATTTGCCTACAAAATAAGTAGAGTCTAGGTTAGTTACAAACCACTCTAGACTTTTTTGACTTTTGTCTTGGTAGGCATATTGCGTGCGCAATTTTTGAACAAACGAGTCTTGTGTCACTTTCGAACGCTCGTCTTTGTTGACTTTTGCCTGTAGTTCGCGGCGCATGTTGTCATAAGACTTCACGGGAGTCCATTCGATGAGTTTGATGATGTGGAAACCGTATTGCGTTTTGATTGGTTTGGAGAACTCCCCTACTTGCTTTAAAGCAAAAGCGGCGTCTTCGAATTCCAATACCATGCGCTGGCTGGTTCCGGATCCGAAAGCAGGTAACTCACCACCTTTTTTGATGCTGTTGGCATCTTCTGAATAGGCGTTGACCATTTTTTCCCAAGAAGAGCCCGCAGCGAGGCTGTCGTAGATTTCGTTGATTTTCTTTTCGGCGTTTTGGCGCGTTTCGGTTGTGGCTTCACGACCTGTGGAAATCATGAGGTGCGCAACTTTGATGGTACCGCGCGCCGGGCGTTTGTCTGTGACTTTTAAAATGTGATAGCCAAAACGCGTTCTGAATGGTTCGCTGATGGTGCCAACGGTAGTGGTATAGGCCTTTTCTTCAAAAGGATAAACCATTTGAAAGGCGGTAAAGTAGCCGAGGTCTCCGCCGTTGTTGACAACTGAAGGATCTTCGGAACCGAGTTTAGATTTGGCCACTGAAGCAAAATCTTCGCCTTTTTCGATGCGTGCTTTAAGGCCAAGCAAGCGATTGTAGGCCGCTAACGTGTCTTTAGGGCTTGCGTTCGGGTCTAGTTTGATGAGGATGTGTGAACAACGCACTTCAGTTGCGGTGCGGTTGTAGGCCTCCTGAACCATGGCTTGGTTTTGAACGGAATCAATTAAGTAAGGCAAGGCCAATTGTTTTTTGTAGCCCTCGAGTTCTTTTTGCAAGCGCGGAAGGGTGTCGTAACCCAACGCTTCGGCTTCAGCAACTTTGAGTTTAAACACCTCAAACAATTGCATGTAGCGATCGAGCGAATCTTTGTCAAAACTCGGATTCGGATTGTTTTTGGTGTAAATCTGTAAAAATTCTGATTTGGTAACAGGCTTATTGTTGATCGTCATGACGACAGGCTCCTTCTGAGCAAGAGCGAGGTTGGTCAAAAAGCCAAACAAGAATAATACAAGGGTCTTTTTCATTGGTTTTGATTAAAGCGGTTAAAGCTATGAATTTAAATTACTTGATGCTATAGTTTGGTGCCTCACGGGTGATGGTGACGTCGTGTGGATGCGATTCGCGTACGCCCGCGGAGGTGATGCGCACAAAGCGCGCGCCTTTGAGTTTGTCTATGTTTGGTGCACCGCAGTAGCCCATACCAGCGCGCAAGCCGCCGATGAGTTGGAACATGACTTCGATGAGTTTACCGCGGTAAGGAACGCGACCTGAGATGCCTTCTGGCACTAATTTTTTGATGTCGTCTTCGGCATCTTGGAAATAGCGGTCTTTGCTGCCTTTTTGCATGGCCTCCAAAGAACCCATGCCGCGGTACGACTTGAATTTACGGCCTTCGTAGATGATGGTTTCGCCTGGCGATTCTTCAACGCCTGCAAACATAGAACCGAGCATCACGACGTCGGCACCAGCTGCAATAGCCTTCACGATGTCGCCGGTGTAGCGGATACCGCCATCGGCAATCACAGGAACGCCTGTGCCTTCAAGTGCTTTGGCCACCTCGTTAATGGCTGTGAGTTGTGGAACCCCAACACCTGCAATGACGCGAGTGGTGCAAATGGAACCTGGGCCAATACCGACTTTAACGGCATCGGCGCCTGCGTCGGCAAGATATTTAGCTGCTTCTGCAGTAGCGATATTCCCCACCACAATTTGTAGTTCAGGGTAGACGGCCTTGACGGCTTTGAGTTGGTCTACCACGCCTTTTGTATGGCCGTGTGCGGTATCGATGACAATAGCGTCTACGCCAGCATCGACAAGTGCCGCCACGCGCTCCATGGTGTCAAAAGTAACGCCAACTGCTGCTGCCACGCGCAAACGCCCTAGTGAATCTTTGCAAGAATTCGGATGTTCTTTGACTTTGATGATGTCGCGGTAGGTAATCAGGCCAATTAGGCGGTTGTCTGCATCTACAACAGGTAGTTTTTCGATGCGGTTTTGCTGGAGAATAACCTCAGCAGTAGTGAGGTCAGTGCTTTCGCCAGTAGTAATGATGTGTTCGGAGGTCATGATTTCCCGAACCGGGCGCTCCATGTTCTTTTCGAAACGGAGGTCGCGGTTGGTGAGAATGCCTTTTAAAATGCGGTTGGCATCCACGACGGGAATACCACCAATGCTGTTTTCGCGCATGAGGGCGAGCGCATCTTTCACTACTGCATCTTCGGGAAGTGTAATTGGATCGATGATCATGCCGCTTTCAGAGCGCTTGACCTTGCGCACCTCTAAAGCTTGCGCTTGGATACTCATGTTTTTGTGAATGACGCCGATTCCGCCTTGTTGGGCAATAGAAACTGCTAAAGCAAACTCCGTGACGGTGTCCATGGCAGCAGAAACAATAGGCGTATTGACGGCTATTTGTTTGGTAAATTTGCTTTTCAAGGAGACGTCGCGAGGGAGCACCTCTGAGTAGGCAGGCGCCAAAAGGACGTCGTCATAGGTTAAACCTTCAGTGATCTGGGATAGATTCGAGAGCGACATGAACTTATTTTTTAATAAATTCCTGCAAATTTAACAATAAAATTTGCCATTCGGTTACCTAAGTAGCTTTGATTCGTCATGTTATTCGTAAATTTATCATGTGAAACAAGCAATCTTTATTTTTTCTCTCTTTTTTTCTGCTACATCTTTGTTTGCACAAGGTTCAGAAAAGACACTCATTCAATTATCTGGCGTAGTGGTCACTGAAGAGGCCTACGAACTCCCCTACACCACCGTTTACAACAAAACGCTCAACAAAGGCGTCATTTCAGATGGTTACGGTTTCTTTTCTATCGTCTGCCAACCTGGCGATACCCTCTACTTTTCCAGAAAAGGATACAGCACTAGCCCATTTTGGGTTCCTGACACCCTTAACGACAACCGCTACAGCGTCATCCACATGCTCACCCGAGACACCCTCACCATGCCAGAAGTTCGGGTTTATCCTTGGCCCAACAAAGAAGCCTTTGCCCAACATTTTGTCAATATGAACCCCTACGAAGACGACATCCGCCGCGCCCAACGCGAACTCAGCGGCGAATCACTCGCTTTTGTAGCCGCACGCCTAGACGCCGACGCATCTTTAGCTTATGGCGCGCTCACCAAACAACAAAATACCAAAATTTACACCAACGGCCAGTTGCCCCAAAACAATCTCCTCAACCCTTATGCATGGTCAAAGCTGATCCAGGACTGGAAAGCTGGGAATTTGGGAAGGCAGTAGGATTGATTCTTCGAAGGTTGTTTAATAAGTTCAATCTGTTAAATTCTAACGAATTGAAATCTTTGATTTTGAGCATTTTAAATATTTGAATTTTTTACAACGGCACTGGTAAAAAATTGGTTGATGTGAAACAGAAAAATTAAAATGGCAAAGAATAAGAAAATAGAAGTTATCGGTAAAGAAATTTCGTTGTACTCAAGCCAATCCCTAGAATATATTTCGCTAACGGATATGGCAAGATACCGCGATTCGGAACGAACAAACTACATCATTCAAAATTGGATGAGAACAAGGAGTGCAATTGAATTTTGTGGCTTATGGGAGAAATTAAACAATCCAAATTTTAATAGCATCGAATTCGATGCCTTTAAAAATGAATCAGGTTCTAACAGTTTTGCATTAACTCCTCAAAAATGGATAGAATCAACAAGTGCTATCGGTATTATTTCAAAATCTGGTCGTTATGGTGGCACTTTTGCTCACAGAGATATAGCTTTTGAATTTGCTTCATGGATTAGTCCAGAGTTCAAATTCTATCTCATTCACGAATTCCAACGCCTTAAAGAACAAGAAAGTAACATTCAGCAAATCGAATGGAACTTTCAACGCACATTAGCGAAGGTGAACTACAAGATTCATACGGATGCGATAAAGGAAAATATCATCCCTCAGGTCTTAGATAAAAGAAAAACTTCTTTAGTATACGCCTCGGAAGCTGATGTATTGAATATGGCACTTTTCGGATTGACAGCCAAACAATGGCGTGATTGCAATCCTGATGAAAAAGGTAATGTTCGGGATTATGCAACCATTCAACAATTGGTGGTGCTTTCTAATTTGGAAAGCATCAATGCAATGTTGATTATGCAAGATGTATCCCAGCAAGATAGATTAATACAGCTCAATAACATCGCAATTACACAAATGAAGTCGTTGGTAGATAACCAACATATAAAGAAACTTGGAAATGGAGAAGCCGATGCCTAGCTTCAAGTAATCCTAAACCAGCCAACAACTCAAAAAACCCCTACAAACTAAAATGCTTCTCTGCCTCCACAGCGATGTACTCGCCAATGGCTAAAGACGCCGTTGCGGCAGGCGATGGTGCGTTGAGCACGTGAATGGAGTTGCCGTGATACTCGATGCGAAAGTCGTCGCGGGTGTCGCCGTCTTCGGCTAAAAGCAGCGCGCGAACGCCAGAGCGCCCAGGATGGATGTCTTCCATGGTGAGTGACGGAATCATGCGTTGGAGCGTCTTGAGGAACAGTTTTTTGGAAAAGGCGCGCCGGTATTCATTGATGCCAAAAGACATATTGTTAAAGAAGAGTTTCCAGGTGCCTTTGTAGGTGAGCGCGTCGTAGGTATCGCGCAGTGAGAAGTCGGTTTTGCCGTAGCCTTCGCGTTTGAAGGTGAAAACGGCGTTGGGGCCGCATTCGATTTCGCCGTCGGTCATGCGGGTGAAGTGCACGCCAAGGAAAGGGAAGTCGGGATTCGGGACCGGATAAATGAGATTTTTGACTTTGTGACGCGCTTCTGGGGTGAGTTCGTAGTAGTCTCCGCGGAAACCAACCACTTGTTCTTTGAGGCCAACGCCGTCTTTGCGCGCCAGGCGGTCGGCTTGTAAACCGGCACAAAAAACAAGGTAGCGCGCTTCAAATTTGCCTTTTGAGGTAAAAATGGTGCTGATCTCATCGCCTTTTTCGATGCCTTGTACTTCGCATTCCAAATGCATGGCGCTTTGTGGATTCGCTGCCAAAGCGAGTTCGGCCATTTTTTGGGTGGCGCCACGGAAATCGATGATACCGGTGACTGGCACCCAAATGCCGCCAATACTTTTGACGTGTGGTTCGATATCGTTGACTTGTGCGGCGGTGATTTTTTCGATGCCCTCAATGCCGTTTTCTAGACCCGTATTGAAGATTTTATCCATGTTCGGTAGTTCGGAAGCATCAGTGGCCACCACTACCTTACCGCAGACGTCGTGGGCGATGTTGTAATCTTTGGCAAATTGAACGAGTTCTTTGCGGCCTTGAATGCAGTTGCGCGCTTTGAGCGAACCCGGTTTGTAATAGAGCCCGGAGTGGATCACGCCAGAGTTATTGCCAGTTTGGTGATCGGCGAGTACTTTTTCTTTTTCGAAAAGCACGATGCTGAGGTTGGGGAATTTTTTTTGAAGCTTGTAAAAAGTGGCTGCGCCAACTATTCCTCCTCCTATGACCGCGATATCGTACTTCATAACTTTAGTTTGATGCAAAGTTAAGGATTTTGTACTTTTGCAGCGATGAATCAGTTCGAACGTGTTGCATTTTATACACTTGGTTGTAAACTTAACTTTTCGGAGACCTCCACAATCGCGCGGCTCTTTGAAGACGGCGGCTTTGCCAAGGTCGATTTCGAAGACAAACCCGATGTTTTTGTCATCAATACGTGCTCTGTAACGGAGAACGCCGACAAAAAATGCAAGCAGCTCGTGAAGCGCGCCAAGAAAATATCACCGGAGTCAATGGTGATCATTTTGGGTTGCTACGCGCAGCTCAAACCAGAAGAAATCAGCCGTATTCCTGGTGTTGACCTCGTTTTGGGCGCCAATGAAAAGTTCAATGTACTAGCGCATCTCGAAAAGAAAAGCGAAGTAAAAGTGGTTCACGACAACATCAAGCACACCCACGACTTCATTCCATCGCATTCCTACGGAGACCGCACCCGTTCCTTTTTAAAAGTACAAGACGGCTGCGACTATTTCTGTACTTTTTGCACCATCCCACTCGCTCGTGGCAAAAGCCGCAACGCATCCATTGCAGCAACCGTTGCCGAAGCGCAAAAAATTGCCCAAACGGCAGTCAAAGAAGTGGTGCTTACGGGAGTCAATATCGGTGACTTCGGGCAGGGCGGAGCAGAAAATTTCTTTGATTTGACCAAAGCTTTGGACGAAGTAACGGGCATTGAGCGCTTTCGGATTTCTTCTATAGAACCCAACTTACTGAGTGACGACATCATCGACTTTTGTTTGAAGGCATCCAAACGCTTTGCGCCACACTTTCACATCCCGCTCCAAAGTGGCTCCGACGACATCCTCGAAAAAATGCGCCGCAAATACAAAACGAGTTTGTATGCCCAAAGAGTGGCGCGGATCAAAGCGACCAACCCCGATGCCTGCATTGGCGTAGATGTTATTGTTGGTTTCCCCGGCGAGACCGACGAAGATTTCTTGGCGACAGTCAATTTGCTCAAGGACCTCGACATCTCATACCTACACGTCTTTACGTATTCTGAAAGAGCCAATACGGGCGCCCCAAAACTCGGCACAAAAGTACCAATGGAGACCCGACGCGAAAGAAGTAAAATCCTACACCTGCTCTCCGATCGCAAAAAATTGGCCTTTTACCAGACCCAAGTTGGCAAGCGAAAAGCTGTCCTTTTTGAACAAGAAGAAAACGAAGGTTGGCTATATGGCTTCAGCGAAAACTACGTGAAAGTCAAGACGCCCTACAATGAAGCGCTCATCAATCAAATTGTTGCCGTCGAATTGACAGAAATTGACCGCGATGGCCTCATGAAATGCCACATTCTTACTAACTTTGTATCGTAATTAGGCTTTTGTCATGAAAACAACATATATCACCCGTCGCGAAACCTTCAATGCCGCCCACAAACTATGGCGCCCTGAGTGGTCCGACGAAAAAAACTGGGAAGTATTTGGCAAATGCGCCAACCACAACTGGCACGGCCACAACTTTGAGCTCTGGGTCACTGTCAAAGGCATTCCAGACGCCGACACCGGCTTCATCATGAACCTCAAACTCCTGAGCCAATTGGTCAAGACGCACATCATCGAAGCACTCGACCACAAAAACCTCAATCTAGACGTACCATTTTTGGCGGGCCAAATGGCTTCTACCGAAATCATGGCTATTGCCATCTGGGACATCCTCGCCCCGCTCGTACTCGAAAACGGCGGAGAACTCGCCAAAATCAAATTGGTCGAGACCGAAAACAACTACGTAGAATACTACGGCGGAAAAGAACCTTTTTAGTTCTATCACTTAGCGTACTAAAACATTTCACTTGGAAAACAGTCAATTGCAAGACCTCTACAAAGGCGTCCTCGAACAACTCGGCGAAGACCCCAACCGCGAGGGCTTGCTCAAAACACCCGAACGCGTGGCCAAAGCCATGCAATTTCTAACCAGCGGCTACGACCTCAACCCTGACTCCATCATCGATTCGGCAATTTTTCACGAAGCCTACTCCGAAATGGTCATCGTCAAAGACATCGAAGTCTACTCCATGTGCGAACACCACATGCTGCCTTTCTTTGGCAAGGCGCACATCGCCTACATCCCGGACGGCAAAATTGTTGGGCTCAGCAAAATTCCGCGCGTTGTAGACGCCTATGCCCGCAGGCTACAAGTGCAGGAGCGGCTCACCATCGAAATCCGCGACTGCATTCAGCGCACCCTTGCCCCTTTAGGCGTGGCTGTAGTTGTGGAGTGCGCACACATGTGCATGCAAATGCGCGGCGTTCAAAAACAAAATTCGGTCACCACCACCAGTGCGTTTACCGGAATTTTCATGACCAACGATGCCACGCGCAAAGAATTTATTAATTTAGTACAAGCAAAAATTCATTAACCATGGAAGATCTCAATTACCAAAACTCAGGTTCCCTCAGCCAAGACTACGCCCGCGATTTCATCAAGAGCGTTTACAACTACATGTTTGCAGCCCTCACCATTACCGGGGTCATTTCTTATATCATCGGTACCAACACCGAGTTAATGAGTTCACTTTTCATGACGGCGTCTGGCGGTGTTTCCATGTTCTTTTATGTGGTATTGTTCTCACCGATCCTGATTTCCTTTGCCATGGCTGGAGGCTTCAATAAATTCTCGTTTGGTACTTTAATGGCGCTTTTTGTCATTTATTCCGTTTTATTGGGCATGAGCTTATCTATTTTGTTCATGAAATACTCTACCGGAACACTTGCCACCACCTTCCTTTTAACGGCAGGTTCTTTCGGTTTCATGGCTTTCTTGGGCTACACCACCAAAACAGACCTCACCAAATTTGGCAGCTTGCTATACATGCTACTTTTTGGCGTGATCATCTCGAGCGTTGTCAATATGTTTTTAGGGAGCAGCGGCTTTGATTATATCATTTCATTGGTGTCTGTATTTATTTTCACAGGCTTAGTAGCCTACGAAATGCAAATGATCAAAAACATGGCTCACCAAGCCCAAATGGATGGCACCTTGCGTCAAAAGTTGGCTTTATTCGCTGGTTTTCAATTGTATTTAACTTTTGTGAATTTATTCTTGTCTTTATTGCGTCTTTTGGGTAACCGAGATTAAAAGATTTGCTATTTTTGAAACTCAAAAAACAACCTTATGTCAGATAATTTTTTCGAAGGATCTACTGCCGCAATTGGCACCATCATCACTATAGCCCTCATCAGTATTTTAGTGTCTATCCTCATTTGGGGTTAAGCCGCTTCCAATAGCATATGCCGTTTAACACCTTATTTTCATGGTGGATTGGCCGGCGTATGGATCGCATTCACGACTACCGCGATCAGGCCCTTGCCAATCAAGCGCGCACACTTGAGTTTTTACTGCTCGAAGGAGCCCAAACGCAATATGGCAAATCCTTTGATTTTGCTGAATTAGCAAATTACAACGATTTCAAAAACAAGGTGCCGCTTTCAGATTACGGCACACTCAAGCCCTTCATCGACCGCGCCATAGAAGGCGAAACCGATTTGCTCTGGCCCGGAGCCACCAAATGGTTTGCCAAATCGTCGGGCACCACCGCAGACCGCATCAAAATACTGCCCATCACCGAGAGTTCGCTCTTAGAGAACCATTATGCCGGTGGCAAAGACCTACTGGCACAGTATTATCACAATTTTGAAGGCCGCAAACTCTACAACGCCAAGCACCTCATTGTTGGTGGCACAGGTAAAATTGAGCAGCACAGCCACGGCGTCTTTATCGGCGACCTCTCTGCGATCATCATCAACAACCTCCCCATCTGGACAGAACTGCGCCGCACCCCTAAAAAAGAAATCGCACTTTTAGAAAACTGGGAAGAAAAGCTCGACCGCATGGCGGCTTCTGTCCTGGACCAAAACATCTGTATCATTGCAGGTGTGCCGAGCTGGACGCTCTTGCTCTTGCAAAAAGTCTTGGAAAAGAGCGAAAAAGCAAGCATAGCAGAGGTCTGGCCCAACTTAGAGTTATATATCCATGGCGGTGTGTCGTTTGTGCCTTATCGGCAAGCCTTTGAAAATATCATTGGCAAAACCGACATGAATTACGTCGAAAACTACAACGCCTCGGAGGGCTATTTTGGCTTGCAAGACCAAAAAGAAAGTAAAGACCTGCTTTTACTCACCAATTCTGAGGTTTTCTTTGAGTTCATCCCGATGTCTAGCTTTGAAGGCTTGGCTTCAACAGCAGTCTACCCACTCGAAGAAGTACAACCCGACACCGACTACGCTTTGGTCATTTCGACCTCAGCTGGCCTATGGCGCTACATCATTGGCGATACCGTCCGCTTTACCCAAACCCAGCCTTATCGCTTTGTGGTCAGTGGCCGAACTGCACACTACATCAATGCTTTTGGTGAAAAACTCATTATTGAGCACGCCGAACAAGCCCTGAGCGAAGCTTGCCTTGCGCACCGCGTACAAGTGCGCGACTACACCGTTGCACCCGATTTTTCTGAAGACACACAAGTAGGCCGCCACCATTGGCTCATTGAATTTGAACAAAACCCTTCTGATGACGCTGCATTTTGTGCAACCCTAGATCAAGCGCTTAAAAATGGCAATGCAGATTACGACGCCAAGCGCGAAGGCAATATCAACATCGGATTTCCGTTACTTACCATGGCGCCAGCAGGAACTTTTCACCGTTGGCTCAAGCAAAAAGGCAAACTTGGTGGCCAGCATAAGGTGCCGCGCTTGCAAAATTCAGATACCTTACTTAAAGAAATCATAGGCCTGCTATGAAAATACTTGCCCCCATTTTTTATATTTTGATTGGTCTTCATTCAATGGGGCAAACATGGATTTTAGAAAAAGAACTCACCCTCAAAGACAGCACTTACCACTGGACCAGCGACGAATGGGGCCAACTTTATCAATGGAAAGACAACACCGTTTGGTTGCAAAACGAGCAAAATCAGCAGCCCTTTCAAGAAACGTATAAAATCCTAGCCGATATAAGTGATGTACAAGCGATCAGTGGCTTGCGCGCACTCCTTTTTTCAGAAGGACAACAAATGATGGGCATCGTCGATAACACCTTGCAATTAAGAGATGGTTTATTGGCTTTTTTCGATTTTGGCTTTTCGAGCGTTGCCAACGTAGCGATTAGCCAGCGACCAGACTTCATTTGGCTTTATGACCAGTATCGCGAGCGTTTGATTTTATTCAATATCAATACAGCTCAAGCGGTTCAAATCGTAGACAACTGTTTTGAAGGCAGCAAGGACGCAGAAATTGTTCAATTTTTTGAATACCAACAAAACCTCATTTGCCTGCTCAGCGACGGACGCTATTTCGAGTTTGACCGCAACCTCACCTTGGTCAAAAAGTTGACTTTAACGCCAGGCCTCACCCTATTTGGTTATCAAAATGAAATCTGGTTGCAAAATCAAAATTGGATAGAAAAACTAAAACCTAGTATCCATTCAAGTCGAATTGAACTCCCGATTCAAAACTACCAACAGCTACAAGTTTTACAAGATCAATTTTATTTTCAACAAGGACAAAAAATCAAGGTTTTTAGACTGAAAATGTAGGGCGCAATTTTTGACGTTTCACTGTAAATGTCGTACTTTAGCCCTCTAAATTTTTAGTTATGCACGTCGCTATCGCAGGAAATATCGGTTCCGGAAAAACCACCTTAACCAATTTACTTTCAAAACATTACAACTGGGACACCCACTTCGAAGACGTCGATCAAAACCCCTATCTCAACGATTTCTACCACGACATGCAGCGTTGGTCTTTCAATCTGCAAATCTATTACCTCAATAGCCGCTTTACGCAAATCCAAGAAATCAAAGAATCTACGCATACCGTTATCCAAGACCGCACCATCTACGAAGACGCTTTCATCTTTGCGCCCAACCTTCACTCCATGGGCCTCATGACCACCCGCGACTTCGAAAACTACTTTTCGCTGTTCAACCTCATGGATTCTTTCGTGTCTGCACCAGACTTACTCATTTACTTGCGTGCCAGCGTGCCTACATTGGTTTCGCAAATCCAGCAGCGCGGTCGCGATTACGAAGAAAGCATTCGCCTAGACTACCTCAAGCGCCTCAACGAGCGCTATGAAGCCTGGATTTCTACCTACGACAAAGGCAAATTACTCATCATTGACGTCGACAACAACCGTTTCCCTGAGAACCAAGAAGACCTCGGAAAAATCATCAACGTCATTGATGCCGAAATCAACGGCTTGTTCTAACATGATTGTCGTTACCGGAGCAGCCGGCTTTATTGCCAGCTATTTAGCAGAAGCCCTCAACGCTGCAGGGCAGCAAGACCTCATTTTAGTAGACGACTTTTCAGCAGAGGCCAAAAAACCCAACTGGACCAACCTCTCCTTTGAACAATGCA
Organism: Crocinitomicaceae bacterium; assembly: GCA_021738405.1. Classification (GTDB taxonomy): domain Bacteria; phylum Bacteroidota; class Bacteroidia; order Flavobacteriales_D; family Crocinitomicaceae; genus UBA952. The sequence goes on from JAIPCC010000003.1 coordinate 27,857, forward strand.
TAGACCGCGAGGCCTTTTTGCCTTGGTTTGAAGAAAACGCGGCTTCCGTTTCGTTCGTTTTCCACCTCGGTGCGCGCACCGACACCACCGAAAAAAGTCAAGCAGCACTGGATCACCTCAACCTACACTACAGCCAAGCTATTTGGCGCATTTGTTCGGCGCAGCAAATTCCGCTGGTCTACGCAAGCTCTGCGGCCACCTACGGCCTTGGTGAATTCGGTTACAAAGACCAGCACGCCCTGAGCAGCCAATTGCAGCCACTCAACTTATACGGCAAATCCAAGAACGACTTTGACATCTGGGCACTTGCACAAAGCCAAGCGCCACCCAACTGGTACGGGCTCAAATTCTTCAACGTATACGGCCCAAAAGAATATCATAAAGGCCGGATGGCAAGCGTGGTATTGCACACCTACAAACAAATTCAGGCCAATGGCGCCATGAACCTTTTCAGGTCCCATGACCCCAATTACAAAGACGGCGAACAACTCCGCGATTTCGTCTATGTAAAAGACGTTGCCAAAGTTTGCCAATTCTTACAAGAAAAACGCCCTGAAAGCGGCCTTTATAACCTAGGATCTGGGAAAGCGCGTACGTTTTATGACCTGGCACGCCTTACCTTCGAGGCCCTAGACCTCGCGCCAAATATTTCCTTTATCGATACGCCTATCGACATCCGAGACAAATACCAATATTTTACTGAAGCCGACATGAGCAAGCTATTGGCTGCTGGTTACACGGGTGGGTTTCATAGCCTAGAAGAAGGCGTGAGTAATTATGTAAAAGAATACTTGGTCAAAGCACTTTAATACTTTTAAAAAGTTGACCCATAAAAAAAGCCTCGCAATTGCGAGGCTTTTTTTATGGGCTATGAGTAGTAGCTTATTCGCTGACTACTTCAATTTTGAAAGTTTGCTTCACGCCTTTGTAAAGGTTGGCTTCAGCTTCGAAAGTACCGAGCTCACGAATAGGCTCTTCTTTGATTTTCAAAGATTTGCGATCGATATCGAAACCAGCTTCGCGAAGTGCGTCAGCAATTTGAACGGTGTTGATTGATCCGAAAATTTTGCCGTTTTCACCTGCTTTAGTTGCAATGCTCAAAGTAACTTCTGCAAGTTTAGCCGCAATTGCTTGCGCTTCACCTAACATTTTAGATTCTTTGTGCGACTTCTGACGCATGATTTCTTCGTGTGCTTTTTTAGCACTTGCGGTAGCTAATACAGCATACCCTTGCGGGATAAGGAAATTACGTCCGTATCCTGGCTTTACAGTTACTACCTCATTGGTGTAACCGAGTTTATCTACATTTTTCTTAAGAATGACTTCCATGATTTCTCAGTTATATCGTTCAACAATGACTTATTTCAACATGTCGCCAACGTAAGGCAAAATCGCGAGGTGACGCGCACGCTTGATGGCTTTGTTGACACGTTTTTGATACTTCTGGGAAGTACCGGTAATGCGACGCGGTAAAATTTTACCTTGTTCGTTTACTAATTTCAATAAGAAACTAGCGTCTTTGTAATCGATGAATTTAATTCCACTTTTCTTAAAGCGGCAGTACTTCTCCTTTTTAATATCGATGTTGATCGGAGTAAGGTAACGGATATCGTTTGACATGTCTCGTTGTTTAATGGGTTTGACAATAAATTAGGCAGTAGCTCCAGCTTTTGCACGACGCTTGTCAGCGTAGGCAAGGTGATCGGTGTCCATTTTTACAGTTAAGAATCGGAGAACACGCTCGTCGCGCTTCATCATCAATTCGTAATCTGCAACAACGTTGCCTTCAGCTTCAAATTCAACAAGGAAATAAAATCCTGTTGATTTTTTCTGGATTGGGTAGGCCAATTTGCGCAAACCCCAGCTCTCCGAATGCTTGATTTTACCTCCTTTTGAGGTGATCTCGCCTTCGAATTTCTGTACTGCTTCCTTTGCCTGCTCATCAGACAAAACGGGAGTTAAAATGAAAACAGTTTCGTAAGAATTCATAAGGTTAAACTTTAATTAATATACTATTTGGGGTGCAAAGATAGCGAGAATAAGCGAATTAACAAGTGTCCCGCTCATTTTTAGAAGCCTATTGTTCTTTTCTAAGCAATTGATTGTAGTCGCGGAGCATCTCGATTTCTGTCAAGGTATGCTCATAGGTTGCCAGCAAGGTCAAGTATTCGACACTAAACTGCTTGAAAAAATCGTAAGTAATCACCTCGGAGATCAGCTTCAACAAGCCAGTATCAATCGTTTTTCGCGAAAATTTACTATAACAGAAATGCAAATCCGAGACAGTAAAAATTGTATTTGGTTTTGAACGCTTTTTGACTCAATCTGCCAAGGCCCCAGTATCCTACACTTGTATGGAATATTACTTAGTCGTTTGACTTTTTTGCGCAGATGGAATTAATCTTTTCCTGATTATTCCTCCTCATTAAAAACTTTATCTTCAAACACTTAACAATATTCCCAATAGATAAAGAAGGGCTATATCAAGAATTGAGGCTGAAAATAAAGCGCAAATTGAAGCGTTTTTGTGAATCAAAAACAAACAACTCTATTTGATGTATGAGTCATGATTTAACATCCCTTCTTTTACAAATTAGTGAATTGGACCGTCAATTGACAAACCGAGCCGCAAAATCGATTGACCGCTTGTTAACATTGCGCAATTGGTTAATTGGCGGATATATTTTTGAATTTGAACAAAATGGTGCTGTTAAAGCAATTTATGGCACCAAATTAGAGCAAACGCTTGCCGAAAAACTTAATAGAAAGGGACTGTCTGAAAGGAATTTAAAATTATTTAAACAGTTTTATCAGGCGTATCCTCAAATAATGCAGACAGTGTCTGCACAATTCAAATTACCTAAAAGTATCTTGCTAACAGCCTCTGCATCCTCTATTGAAGCAAATGAATATACCGCAAAATTATTAGACAATATATCATTCTCACATTTCACTGAGTTGCTGAAAATTTCGAGCAAGGAGAAAAGAGAATTCTACGAAATACAGTGCATAAAAAGTATTTGGACAGTACGTGAGCTAAAACGGCAAATAAATAGTTTAACTTTTGAACGAACCGCCGTTTCAAAAAACAAAGGAAAAACAATCAATAGCTCAACAACAGCTGCAGAAATACAATCAGCAAGTTCAATTATCAAGACGCCATTTGTTTTTGATTTTCTAGATCTACCGGACAATCTTTTAGCAGATGAATCAAGGTTTGAAAATGCACTTCTCAACGATTTGAAAAATTTCATGTTGGAATTAGGACATGGCTTTTGTTTCGAAGGTCAGCAAAAGAGATTAGTAATTGGAGGCGAGTACTTTTTTGTGGATTTAGTTTTTTATCACCGTATACTTAAATGCCACGTCTTAATTGAATTAAAAGTGGATGAATTTAATCATGCACATGTAGGACAACTCAATACCTACGTTCAATATTATAAAAAGAACGTCCAAGAAGCTACGGACAAACCACCAATAGGCATTTTATTGTGCACCACTAAAAACGATGAATTGGTTGAATATGCATTAGGTGGCATTGATCAAAACTTGTTTGTCACCACCTATCAAACCGCCTTACCTAGTTCAGAAGAATTGAAACAGTTCTTACAAACAGAAAAAGCAAAATTAAATGTAAAATAAAACGCTCATCGGACACAATAAATGGAATATTACAATGAGTTTCCTTTCAAAACGCCTATCCCCTCATAATTAAGCGGCTTTTTGTATTTTTACCACATGTCCTTTTTCACCGAAGATTATCTACTGTTCTTTCAAGAGCTCGCAGCCAACAACCACAAAGAATGGTTTGATGTCAACCGAAAGCGCTATGAAAAGAGCGTGAAAGAACCATTTAAGGCTTTTACGCAGCACCTCATCGATGAACTGGCCAAAACAGAGCCTGTTTTCAAAGAACTCAAGGCGTCCGATTGCATTTTTAGGATCAATAGAGACATTCGTTTTTCCAAAGACAAAACGCCTTACAAGACGCAGTGTTCGGCTGTTATTTCGCCGCAAGGCAAGAAAAGTAGTTCGATTCACGGTATTTATTTTGAGTTTGGACCCGAGCATGTGAGGGCCTATGGAGGTGTTTACGAAATCGAAAAGGACGATTTGTATGCGCTTAGAGAAGGCATTGCAAATGACCTCAGCACCTTTCAAAAACTTTATGCTACCAAGGATTTCAAGTCGCTTTTTGGCGAAATTCACGGAGAAAAGAACAAAAAATTAGATAAGACATTTCAGCAAGCGGCTGCGCAAGAGCCCCTGCTCTTCAACAAGCAATTTTATTTTTATAGTACATTTGAAGCCGAAACGCTACTCAAGCCTGAGCTCGATCAAATCATGCTCGGGTGCTACCACACGGGGCGGCCTATCGAATTATTTTTCAATCAATTTATACAACGTTCATGAAACACCTCTTTCAATTCCTATTCATCGGACTGGCTTTCGTTAGTTTTGGTCAAAAGAAATCCTTTGACCTCAAGGAGTCAGTTTTGAAGCAAAGAGCACTTTCGCCGGTGCGCCTCAATAATTTCCAATGGATTCCGGACACAGATCAGTACACCGTTTGCAGTGCCGATTGGCAAAGTCTACAACAAAGTTCGGTCGCCTCAGACAAAGCTTTCGAATTGACGAGCGTCAAGGAAATCAATGAAAAACTGGGTACTTCCTTTGCGCATCTTGCTTTTGCCAAATGGGTGAGCAAAGATGTGTTAGAAGTTTCAGACGGTGGAAGCGTATTTGCGCTCTATAACACAGCAAGCAAAACCGGTAGCATTCATCAAGTTCAAAACGGCGGCGAAAACGTGCATTTTCATGCGACAAGCAAGCGCTTGGCTTATACCATAGAGAACAATTTATATGTCGACGGGCGTGCGGTCACCAAAAACAAAGACAAAAACATCGTATCAGGCCAAACCTATGCACGCAGTGAGTTCGGGATTACAGAAGGGATTTTTTGGTCCAACTCTGGGGCTTTGCTCGCTTTTTATCAAAAGGATGAAAGTGCAGTACACGACTACCCGCTCCTAGACATCAACCAAACGCCTGGTGCGGTCAAGTTCATCAAGTACCCAATGGCTGGCCAAGCGTCAGAAAAACCGCGCGTGGGTATTTACAACCACAAGACCAAGAAAACAGTCTTTATTTGCCCGCGTTCAGGCGCAGACTCCTACCTCACGAACGTGGCTTTTACACCGAGTGAAAAATACCTTTTGGTAGCAGAGGTGAACCGCGACCAGAACCATATGTGGTTGTATCTCTACGATTTAAAAGGGAACCTCGTGCGCACCTTGTGGGAGGAACAAAACGACAAATGGGTAGAGCCAGAGCACCCAGCATTTTTTCCTTCCAAAACATCGGACAACTTCATCTGGATTTCAGAAAAGAATGGTTTCAACAACCTTTATTATGTCGACATCAACGGACAAATCATCAAGACGGTAACTTCCAACAAATTTGTGGTGAAGGATATCCTTGAGGCGAGTGAAGACGGCAGTAAAATTTACTTTTCCGCAACCGGAGCCAACGCATGTAACACCCTAGTTTACGAGGTCGATTTACAAGGCGACCAACGCCTACTCACCAACGCAGAAGGAACACACCGCTTTGCTTTGGCACCAAAAGGCGCTTATTATTACGATGGCTACAGCAGTGTTGAAGTAGCCAACAAAGAATACGTCATGACCTTGAACGGGAAAATGGCCAAACTCCTGCAAGATTCACCAGATAAATTAGCTGAGTATAACATTGGCAGCACAGAAATTGGCAATATCAAAGGAAAAGATGGTTCGGCACTTTATTACCGCATGATCAAGCCTGCGGACTTTGACCCGACTAAAAAATATCCTGTGTTGGTTTATGTCTATGGCGGGCCACATGCCCAAATGGTGACCAACAGCTGGTTGGCGGGTGCCAATTTGTGGATGCATTGGCTGGCCAATCAGGGTTACATCGTGTTTACGCTAGACAACCGCGGTTCGGGCGAGCGCGGCTTTGCTTTCGAAAGCCAAATTCACCGCCAACTCGGTACCGTAGAAATGGAAGATCAGCTCACGGGTGTAGACTACCTGAAGACTTTACCTTACATCGATGGCGAGCGCATGGCGGTCCATGGTTGGTCTTTTGGCGGCTTCATGACCACTAGTTTAATGCTGCGCCAAGCGGGCGTGTTCAATGTTGGCGTTGCTGGAGGCCCAGTTACCGACTGGAAATTCTATGAAATTATGTACGGTGAGCGCTACATGGACCGCCCCGAACAAAATCCAGAAGGCTACCAAGCCAATTCACTCTTGAACCACACCAAGAATTTAAAAGGCAAATTATTGCTCATTCATGGTACCGTAGACGATGTTGTAGTGATGCAGCACAACGAAGCTTTGCTCAAGTCTTTTATCGAAAACGGCGTGCAGGCAGATTACTTTGTATACCCCATGCACCCACACAACGTGAGTGGCAAAGACCGCGCGCATTTAATGGAAAAGGTCTTGCTTTATATCATTGAAAATAACGATTAAGGCTCATCCAGCCGCCGCCGTTGTGCACGGTGTAGCCAGCTGCCTTGAGCAAGCTTTTGGCACTACCGCTGCGCATGCCAGACGCACAACAAGTAATGATGGTTTTGTTTTTAGGAATCTTGCTCATGTTGGCTTGCAAAGACTGCAAAGGCATATTGACTGCTCCATTGACATGCCCACCTTTGAACTCTGCAGGTGAACGCACATCGATGATCATGGCGCCTTGCTTAACGAGCATTGCGAAATCTACGCTTGTTCCGCCGAATAATTTCTTGAGTAAAGACATCGCTTATTGTTGAGAAGCTAAGTAATTCACATCTAACCAAGAACCTCCGTTTTCGCAATCTACGCCAATAGATTGAAAATATTGCGTGGCCTGACCCGAGCGGTTTCCCGAAGCACAGCAAAAAATAATCGGCTGAGCCAGGGCTTTGATTTCGTCGATATGACCGGTGATTACTTGGAGTGGAATATTGATGGATCCGGCTACGTGGCCACCAGCAAATTCGGCGTGCGTGCGCACATCAATGATTATTTTTGACATCTTTCTATTTTTTATGGATTAAATCAATTCTTTTTCATTTCGAGTACAAAGTTAAGAACTTGTTACATTTTGATTTGTAGCCCAAGTTACACAGAATGAAGAACGAGAAATAAACTACCTTTGCCAAAATTATTTTATGAAACAAGTTTCTTTAGCGGCCATTGAAAAGGCCATTGAGGTCGTAGATAACCTCACCGACGAACAACTCGAAAACATCACGGAGCGCTATGCCGATGCACAAGATGCCTTATTGGGCTATGTCATGACGGCGCCTGAGGAATACAAAAACGATGACCTTGAAGGCTTGTTGATTTACTATTTCTGCTTGGTACTTGAAGCCTTCAAACAAGATGGTGTGGAACTCAGAACCGTTACCGAAGAAGACATCGATACGCTAGAAGAACCTTTCTTTGACATGCTCGATCAGTATTTTGAAAGCGAAGACGAAGAAATCATTGAATCTTTCTGCGACCAACCATTCTTGGCTCAATTCATGGCGATGGAAGTTTCAGAAGAAGATGAAGATGGCTCTGCCCTATCAGAAGAAACTGCCACCCAGCTCTTTATTGTGACTTTGGCCATGATTTCTTTATTGAACCGCGCAATTATTGCATAGAATCACAAGAAATTCGTATTTTTGCATGGGGTAAGTCTTTTACGACCAGCTCCCTCTGAATCCTCCAGGACAGGAATGTAGCAAAGGTAAGAGGTTGTAGCGGTGCGATAAAAGTAGCTTACCCCATCTTTTTTTGTGTCTACCATGAAAATTTCAGCATCCATTTATTCCGACGCCGCTCGCCCTTTGCAAGCCGTTATTGCTGACCTAGTAGCCCATCAAGTAGACCTCCTCCACATCGATTGCAACGACGACCTCCGCGTTTTTGACGACATCAAAAAAATCCGCGAATGGTGCTCGCTCCCACTCGATTTGCACATCATTACCCCTGACCCGAGCAAATTTTACCCCTACCTACTCGAAAACCCCGTTGAGTACCTCACTTTTCAAGTAGAAGATTTAAATACTGAGCTGCAAATTCCAGCAGCAATTACCGGCAAAAAAGGCCTCGCACTCATCACCCCTACTCCCATTTCGGCTTTTGAACCCTTCGAGCACTTCGATTTCATCCTGATCATGGCCACTATTCCAGGGCAATCTGGCGGTGTTTTTGACCGACTCAATTTTGACAAAATCAGAAACTTCAGAAAGCGCTACCCCCATAAGTCTATTCATGTAGACGGCGGCGTGAATCCTGAAGTCTCGTTTATCTTGAGACAAATGGGTGTGAGCACGGCTGTTTCGGGTTCTTATCTTTTCAAAGAGGCCAGCGTGGGCAATGCGCTCATGAACCTCACCAAGCGCAGCATTGGCTCTGCCTTCAAGGTGGCCGATTTCATGACGCCCTTGCACGAAACCCCGAAGTTCAGCATTGAAAATTTGGATTTAATAAATGTCCTACAGACTGTAGAAGAGGGCCAAATGGGTGTCGCTATGGCTGTAGATGCTCACAATACCTTCATTGGTTTGATATCGAGTGCCGACATCAGAAAAGCCCTACTGAAGAACCTCCATAACGGTTCGGACCTCAACTTCATCGACCCAAATAGCATGATCAACCGCCAACCTATTTGCATCCATGAAGACGCAAGCGTTGTTGAACTCTTGCAACTCATCAAAAATAGCCCCTTTGCGGTGCTTTACTTACCTGTCATCGACGCTGCCAAGCAACTCAAAGGCATCGTTCAATTCTCCAACCTGATCAAAGCAGAAATATGATCATCGAACTCAAAAACAACACCAACGCAGCTGCACTAGCTGCCACGCACCACGCTTTTCACATCCAATATCTCGGAAAAGACTACCTCATTACCGGTAGCGGCCTCAAAGAAGTTCCTGCAGCGCTGCAAGACCACACCCAAAACCATTGGGTCTTTGCCAACGACATCCAGCTCGCTTCGCGCAAGTTCCAGGACCAAAAACGCGAAGTTAAATTCGGAAATGTCACCATTGGTGGCCAAACCAACAATACCATCTTGATTGGCGGACCTTGTTCTGTCGAATCAGAAGAGCAGCTCCGCGGTTCGGCTGAGTTACTCGTGAGCATGGGCCTCAGCACCCTCAGAGGTGGCGCCTACAAACCGCGCACGAGCCCCTACTCTTTTCAAGGCATGGGACTAGAAGGCTTGCAACTTTTGGCCAAAATGCGCCAAGACTACGGCCTCAACGTGATCACCGAAGCCCGCGATGCCACCCATATCGATGAAATCATCGAACACACCGACATCATTCAGGTGGGCGCCAAAGCCATGTACGACCAAGGCATTTTGCGCGCGTGTTCCAAAATCAAGAAACCAGTGCTGATCAAGCGCGGTTTTGGCACAACGCTTCAAGAATTTGTCCAAGCAGCCGAATTTGTGCTTTCAGGTGGCAACGAAAATGTGGTGCTCTGCGAGCGCGGCATCCGCACCTTTGAAACAGGCACCCGTTTTACGCTCGACTTATGTGGCGTGGCCTGGTTGCAAGAACACACCAATTTACCGATCATACTAGATCCATCACACGCCATGGGCTATGCTTACGGTGTGAATCCGCTGGCGCGCGCTTGCGTGGCCATGGGCATAGACGGCTTGCTCATCGAGGCGCATCCGAACCCTAAGGTTGCCAAATCAGATGCCTCCCAGCAGCTCAACTACGATGAATTCAGAAAACTCCATTCCGATATTCAAAAAGTAGCACAAAGCGTTGGTTATCAAATTATTTAATTATGTTACTTGAACTAAACATTAAAGGTCTGTGCAAGACCAACGGCATTGAATTTGACGATTTTCTCGCCGACCTCGACGCCGACAACGTCTTTGAACTTTCCATCTACGACCTCGAAGCTATTTGTGAAGAATACGAAATCGATTTGCAAGCACTCTTGTTCAAACCGCTTTTTTCGCAAGCCAGCCTCGACAAAAAAATCAAAGGCCTCAAAATGCTAATCCTCGACGTCGATGGCGTCCTGACCGACGGCGGCATGTACGTCAGCGAAAAAGGCGATCAAATGAAGCGCTACAACACCCACGACGGCCTAGCGCTGCTCGAACTCAGCAAAAGTAAAAAACTGGAACTCGGCATCATTTCTTCGGGTTTTACTGAACACATGGTCCAGGACCGCGCTGCACTTTTAGGCATTGAGCGCGTGTATGTCGGGCGCGAACCCAAACTCAGCATCTTAGAGAACTGGTGCAAAGAAATGAACATCTCACCTAAAGAAGTGGCCTTCATCGGCGACGACCGCAACGACACCGAAGTCATGAAAGCTGTTGGCTTGGCGGTTTGCCCTGCATCGGCTGTGGCCTCCATCAAAAGCATTTCAGATATTGTCTTGAGCCGCAAAGGTGGCGCTGCTTGCGTGCGCGAGTTCATAGACAACTACCTGAGCTAAAGATTTATAATTCCATCAACTTCAACTCACAAATGTCCATCATTCACATCGGCATCATCCGCGAAGGCAAAACCCCGCCAGATTTCAGGGTACCACTCAGCCCCGCACAATGCCTCCAATTAGAAAAGCAGTACCCCAACGTTAAAGTCACCGTACAAACCTCGCCCATTCGCTGCTTTTCAGATGAAAAATACAGCGAACTTGGCCTAACGGTTCAAGAAGACCTTAGCCATTGCGACATCTTATTGGGCGTCAAAGAGGTGCCAAAAGCGCAACTCATTGCCGGCAAAACCTACCTTTTCTTTTCACATACTTTCAAGAAGCAACCTTACAACCGCGCATTACTCCAAGAACTCCTCGATAAAAAGATCCGCCTGATCGACTACGAAGTGCTCAAAGATGCCAGCAACAAACGCATTATTGGTTTTGGGCGTTATGCGGGTGTAGTAGGTGCCTACAATGCCTTTTTGACCTACGGGCTTAAAACGGGTGCTTACAGCATCAAGCCGGCGCACTTGTGTTTAGACCGCAAAGAAGTAGAAGCTGAACTGAAAAAAGTGGTGCTGCCACACGACTTCAAATTGGTACTTACGGGCTTTGGCCGCGTCGGAAATGGCGCCAGAGAAATCGTCAAGCTGCTACCCATCAAAGAAGTTGACCCTGAGGCCTATCTTCAAGAAGAACACAACGAAGCCGTTTTTACACACCTCGACACCCACCAATACTTCTGCAGAAAAACAGATGCTGGCTTCGATAAAAGCGAATTTTATACCCAACCCGAACTGTACCAAAGCAACTTTGGGGCTTATGCGCAAAAGAGCAATGTGTACATTCCTTGTCATTTTTGGTCATCGAAGTCACCGTTTATCCTGACCCAACAAATGCTCCAAGACCCGGCGTGCCCAATGCAAGTGGTTGCAGACGTTTCTTGCGATATCGACGGCCCAATTGCCTGCACTATTCGCCCGAGCAAAATTGGCGCGTCCATGTATGGCTACGACCCCAATACAGGTCAAGAAGTCGACATGCTACAAGCAGGCGCTATTGCAGTAATGGCCGTAGACAACTTGCCGTGCGAACTCTCCAAAGATGCCGCCGAAGATTTCGGTTCTGAATTACTCAAAGCGGTTTTCCCTGTCTTACTTGGCCCTGATCCTGATCAAATCATTTTCCGCGGCACCCAAACAACACTAGCTGGCGAACTCAACGAGCCCTTTACCTACCTCAAACCTTATCTTGCAGGCCTCGAATGAGACAAGATTTTTACGATATCGAAGTCACGACTATTGAAGATTTCCAGGAAAAATCTAGTTACGAAGCATGTCGATTTATAGGTCTAGATTTTACAGCCGTCAAGTTAGCTCAATCCAAATTTTTAGATTGCACTTTTGAGGAATGCAATTTATCCAATTGTAGTTTGGTAGACACCGTGCTGAATGGAGTTTCCTTTCACAATTGCAAATTATTAGGGCTGCATTTTGAATACGCCAATTCTTTTGGTTTTGCGTGTCACTTCGACAATTGTTTTATGAAACACGCGAGTTTTTACCAAATGAATCTTCAAAACTGCGTGTTTTTGAACTGCGATTTAGAAGGCGTCGAATTCACCGAAGCCAAAGCCAAAGGAATCTCGTTTTATGGTTCAAATTTACTAGATGTTGTTTTTGACCGAACAGATCTACGTGCGGTCAATTTTATAGAAACCAAAAATCTTCAACTCGAACCTCAAAACAATCAAATAGAAAAAGCTAAGATTCATGCAGCTCAACTTGAAGGGCTTTTACTGAAATATCAGCTAGACATCCTACACTAAAGATATTTCCCTAATTTTGAATTATGCTGCAAAAAGGGAACAAACGCACCATCACCGGATGGGTCTTCTACGACTGGGCCAACTCAGTTTATCCGCTGATCATTAGCTCGGCTATTTTTCCGATTCTGTACGAAACCCAAACGAGCGTCAAAAATGAGGCTGGCCGTACGGTTTACGACACCGTTAGCTTTTTAGGGCGCGAATTCCACAACACCGAATTTTATGCCTACGTCATTTGCTTATCTTACATAATTGTTGCACTGATTACGCCGCTCTTATCAGGCATTGCCGATGCGGGCGGAAAGCGCAAACTTTTCATGCAGTTCTTTTGCTACATGGGCGCCATTTCGAGCGGACTACTCTACTTTTTTCAAACACCGCCAAGTGGAGAGTTAGGGCATAGTCCATTTTTGATCAATTGGAGCATGTTGCCCTTGTTTTTTGGCTCTATCGGCTTTTGGGCCAGTTTGGTTTACTACAACGCTTATTTGCCTGACATCGCAGAAGTAAAAGACCACGACCGCGTTTCGGCGCGCGGCTTCTCAATGGGTTATTTGGGAAGTTCGTTCCTTCTTATTGTCATTTTGATCTTGACCGTTTTTACCAAAGTGATCCCGATTCGCTGGGCTTTTCCTTTGGTGAGCCTTTGGTGGATTGCCTTTGCCACCTTCTCTTTTTCGAGACTTCCCAAGACAAGCGCCACGCAAAAAGACAGCAAGAACCTCATTCGCAAAGGGTATTCAGAAGTGTATGGCGTCTGGAAGCAAATCAGGCAAAACAAAACGCTCAAAGGATACCTAGGATCTTATTTCATGTTCAACATGGCCGTGCAAACCATTATGGTCATGGCGGTGGCCTTTGCCAACAAGGAAGTGATTGGCATCAAGCAGCAAGACCTCATCATTTCGATCCTCATCATTCAGTTCATCGGGATTGGCGGCGCCTACCTGATGTCGTTTGTCTCCAAGAAAATTGGCAATTTCAAGGCCCTTGGTGGCGCTATTGTCATTTGGATTGCACTTTGCATATACGTTTACCAATTTGTGTGGTATCCTTGGCAGTTCTTTATTGCGGCCGCTGGCGTGGGCTTGGTCATGGGCGGAATTCAATCTTTATCAAGATCCACCTATTCTAAATTGCTACCAGAAACCAAAGACCTCACGTCGTACTTCAGTTTTTACGATTTAGCTGAAAAATTAGGCTTGGCACTCGGTACGCTCACTTTTGGGCTCATTGAAGGCCTACTCGACATCCGCACTTCCATTTTGGCCCTCGTCGTATTTTTTGCCGTTGGCTTTATTTTATTGATCAGAATCCCCAAACCAGAACAACAAGCGCATGAGACAAGCCATTGAAGCCGCGTGGGAAAACCGCGCACTATTAAGTGAAAAAGCAACTATTGAAGCCATTGAACACGTCATCGAAGACCTCGATAAAGGACTACTTCGTGTGGCCGAACCGCTAGACGACGGCACTTGGCAAGTTAACGAATGGGTGAAAAAAGCGGTTGTGCTTTATTTTCCGATCCGCCAAATGGAAACCATTGAAGTCGGGCCTTTTGAATTCCACGACAAAATGGCGCTCAAGCGCAATTACAAAGACTTGGGTGTGCGCGTGGTACCGCACGCCATCGCGCGCTATGGCGCATATGTGGCCCCAGGCGTGATCATGATGCCCTCTTACATCAATATCGGCGCTTACGTAGACAGCAACACCATGGTAGACACCTGGGCAACCGTTGGCAGCTGTGCGCAAATTGGCAAAGACGTCCATTTGAGTGGCGGCGTTGGTATTGGCGGCGTTTTGGAACCGCTTCAGGCCGCACCTGTAGTGATCGAAGACGGTGCGTTCATTGGCTCGCGCTGTATTGTGGTGGAAGGCGTGCGCGTCGGCAAAGAAGCCGTCCTCGGCGCCAATGTAGTACTGACTAAATCAACGAAAATCATTGATGTCACTGGCCCAGAACCTATTGAATTCAATGGCTATGTGCCAGAAAGATCGGTGGTTATTCCGGGTTCTTACACCAAAACTTTTGCCGCCGGCGACTACCAAGTTCCTTGCGCGCTCATTATCGGCAAACGCAAGGCCTCCACAGACCTCAAAACCTCGCTCAACGATGCGCTGCGCGAACACAATGTCGCTGTCTAATGAATGAAAAAATGCAACTCTGGAATACACTCGATCGGGCTTCGCTAGAAAAACAATTGCAAGCAATTGGCCACGATTACATTACCATCTCCTTTTACCAATACGCTCACATTCTAGATCCACAGGCATTTAGAAACAAACTTTACCTCCAGTGGTCTGCACTGGATATCGTGGGGCGTACTTACGTGGCCAAAGAAGGCATCAATGCACAAATTGCAATCCCGACAGCCAACTTAGGTCGTTTTCGAGAAGAACTCTTCCAAATCGATTTTCTAAACGGCATCCGACTCAATTTTGCCGTAGATGACGCCGAGGCTGAGTTTCCGTTTTTGAAGCTCAAAATCAAGGTCAGGTCTAAAATTTTAGCCGATGGCCTCAACGACACCACTTTTGATGTCACCAACAAAGGCGTGCACCTAGACGCAGCTGCTTTCAACGCCCTCACCGACGACCCCAATACACTCCTGATTGATTTTCGCAATCATTATGAATGGGAAGTAGGTCATTTCAAAGGCGCAGTGCTGCCAGATGTCGATACCTTCAGAGAATCCTTGCCGTTCATTGAAGAAACGGTGCTCAAAGGCAACGAAGACAAAAATATTGTGATGTATTGCACGGGGGGCGTGCGCTGCGAGAAGGCTTCGGCTTGGTTCAAGCACCGCGGTTTTGCTCATGTTCACCAACTAGAAGGCGGCATCATCAAATACGCCAACGACTGCAAAGAACAAGGAATAGAAAACAAATTCATCGGCAAAAACTTTGTTTTTGACGAACGCCGAGGCGAACGCATTACCACTGATATTATTGCGGTTTGCCATCAGTGCGGAAACCCAGCCGATACTCATACCAATTGCGTGAACGACGCCTGCCATTTGCTCTTTATTCAGTGTGAGGCTTGCCAAACTCAAATGGAAAACTGCTGCAGTCAGGCTTGTTTGGACACCATTCACCTCCCGCTTGAGGTCCAGAAAGAACTCAGAAAAGGCCAAACCAAAAGCAACCTCATTTTCAAGAAAGGGCGCTCAGCAGCGCTGCCTTTCCAAGGTCACCAAGAAAAACCACAAGCCCTTGTCGAACAAGCGCTCAAAAACCAAAACGCATGATGCTTTCAATCCACTGGGCTGTAGACTCCCAACTCATCGATGGGTGGCGCACCCCTAATTTATATGGCCTGCTCTTCGTGTCGGGCATCGTGATGGGCTATTTTGTGATCCGAAAAATGTTCAGAGCTGAACAAGTCGAAGACAAAGTACTCGATACACTTGTTACCTACATGGTACTGGCCACAATTGTGGGCGCGCGCCTTGGGCATGTACTTTTTTATGGCCCTTACTGGGACAAAATAGAACACGGGCAAGTTGTAGAGACGGGCTATTTTTCGCATCCTGGCGAGATCATCAAGATTTGGGAAGGTGGTTTGGCCAGTCATGGCGCTGCAATTGCCATCCTAATTGCCTTGTACATTTTCACCAAAAAAGTATCGAACCGTTCTTACATCTGGATTTTAGACCGCATTGCTGCGCCAATTGCCATTGCTGCTACGTTTATCCGCTTGGGCAATTTGGTCAATCACGAAATGGTCGGCTACGTAACTGATGTGCCTTGGGCCTTTGAATTCGCGTATTTCTACAATGAAGCCATTGGCAACTACGACCCCACCCCACGCCATCCAGCGCAGTTGTACGAGGCCATCTGTTATTTCATTTCATTTGGCATCTTGCTCTACCTCTATTGGAAACTCAAAAAATGGCAGCAACCCGGCTTTGTCTTTGGCAGCTTTCTGATCCTGATTTTTGGTTCGCGCATCATTTGCGAATTTTTCAAACTCGGCCAAACCGCCCGCGACTTCACCTATGCACTCAATACGGGCCAAATGCTAAGCATTCCGTTGGTGATTGCAGGGATTTATCTAATGGCTAAGGCCTCCAAAAAAGCAACATATGAAGCTTAAAACTATTTCCATATTTGCGCTAGCACTATTAGTGGTGTTTGCCTGCCAGACTGAAGCAAAATCCAAAAAAGAAGTTCGAACAGTCAAGAAAAAAGCGCAAAAAGAAACGGAGGTTCAGGCCCAAAATGTCAATCCAAAAGATACCACCTTGCTCATTTCAGGAGCGGACAGCGTCCTCATTTCCAAAAAGAAAGTTGTCGAAGATTGGGACAAACAATGGTCAAAAGTTGTTTATCAATTTTACAACGCGTCGCAACCCTTAGCTAAATGGCAGGTCGCGATCAATAACTTTATCCGCAAAGGCTTGCACCGCCCCATGGATTCAGCGCCCTACACTGCACCTCTTAGCGCTAAACTGATTCATCAATCCCTTTTGGTATTTAAAAAAGAGGCCCAACCTTATGCAGAAGAAAGTATTTGGAACATGACAGATACCTTCCAAATTGACGACCACTTTGCGACATTTGCTTGTGTAAAATGGTATTCTAGCTCCAACACAGGTGGCGCCCATGGAATGTATGGGATGGGCTATTATTACTTTGATAAAGTTAGCGCAAAAACTATGGGTATTAAAGATCTCCTGCGAGTCGACGAAGGCTTATTAAAGCTCGCAGAAATTGCGTTTAGAAAAAGCGTTGGCATCAAGGCGACAATACCATTTGAAAAAACAGAATTTAGTTTTGGAGAAGGATTCTATTTACCCGACAACTTTGAAATCACTGACAAAGAGATCAGGTTTATATACAACCCATATGAAGTATCGAATTGGGCAAATGGCATCGTGGAATTTTCGATTCCTCTGCGTCAATTAAAGCCCTATTTAAAGCGAGCAGTTTAAATCCGAAAACACTTAGTGTAAAATTGACATTTTGAACATTGTTTGTGAATCATTTGTATATTTGTGACCGATAAAAAAAGAAGTTATGTGCGCAAAAGCCGTTAAAAGTTCAGATAAGCCCAAGTTTTCAAAGGAAACCTACGTCAAGTGGTACAAAGACATGCTCTTGATCCGCAAATTTGAGGACAAAACTGGGCAGTTATATATCCAACAAAAATTTGGCGGATTCTGTCACCTTTACATCGGACAAGAAGCGATTGTAGTTGGTACAGCAAGCGCTTGCCAACCAGACGACAAGCACATGACCGCCTACCGCGACCACGCGCATCCAATTGCGCTCGGCACTGACCCGCGTGTACTGATGGCCGAACTTTATGGCCGCACCACAGGCTGTTCAAAAGGAAAAGGTGGTTCTATGCACTTTTTCGACAAAAAAGTAAATTTCATGGGTGGCCACGGTATTGTAGGCGCTCAAATTGGGATGGGAGCTGGTGTTGCCTTTGCAGAAATGTACAAAGGCACCAAAAACGTTGCTTTTGTTTCTATGGGCGATGGTGCTGTGCGTCAAGGAATGCTCCACGAAACCTTCAATATGGCCATGAATTGGAAAATCCCAGTCATTTTCATCATTGAAAACAACAACTACGCCATGGGAACCTCCGTAGAGCGCACCACCAACGTCACCGACCTCTCACAAATTGGACTTTCTTACGGAATGCCTTCCAAAATTGTCAACGGAATGCGTCCAGAATCTGTTCACGAAGCCATCGAAGAAGCAGCTACCCGCGCCCGCAACGGCGAAGGTCCTACCCTGCTCGATATCCGCACTTACCGCTACAAAGGACACTCGATGTCTGATCCACAAAAATACCGTACCAAAGATGAGGTGGCCGAATGGATCGAACAAGACCCAATTGAGCACTGCCTTCGCGTGATCAACACTCAAAAATGGCTTTCTGAAAAAGAACTCGCCGACATCGATGCTTGGGTGAAAAAAGAGGTAGAAGAATCTGTAGCTTTTGCAGAAAATTCACCTTACCCAGAAGCGCATGAACTCTACGAGGATGTTTATACGCAAGCAGATTACCCTTATATCAAAGAATACTAAAACCCAAATAAAAAGACATGGCTGAAGTAGTATACATGCCCAAATTAAGCGACACCATGACAGAAGGTGTAGTTGCCGCCTGGACAAAAAACGTTGGTGATGCAGTGAAATCCGGTGAAGTACTCGCCGAGATCGAAACAGACAAAGCCACTATGGAATTTGAGTCTTTTTACGATGGTGTTTTGTTACACATTGGTGTAGAAACCGGAAAAGCTGCGCCTGTCAATAGCGTGCTTGCTATTATCGGTGAAGCTGGTGAAGACATCTCTGGTATTTTAGCTAGTGCTGGTGCACCTGCTGCCACAACTGAAGCGGCCCCTGCTGCTCCAGCGCCTGTAGCCGCTCCTGTCAGCACTCCTGCACCAAGCCCAGCGCCAGTTGCTGCGCCAACAGCAGCTCCTGTAGCTGTTGCCAACAACTCAGACCGTGTATTTGCTTCTCCATTGGCTAAAAAGATGGCAGCAGAACGCGGCATCGATATTCATGCTGTGGGTGGTACCGGTGAAAACGGCCGCATCGTGAAGCGCGATGTCGATCATTATGTACCTTACACACCTGCCGCAAACGCGCCAGCTTACAGCGCAGCTCCTATGGGAACTGTATCGTATACAGACGAGCCGGTTTCGCAAATGCGCAAAACCATCGCGCGCCGCTTGGCCGAGAGCAAATTTACCGCTCCCCACTTCTACCTCACTTTAGACATCGACATGGATGCCGCAATGGCGATCCGCAAAGGCCTCAACAGCCTCGATGGCGTCAAAGTATCTTTCAACGACATGGTGATCAAAGCCGTGGCCATGGCCTTGCGCAAGCACCCAGCTGTGAATAGCGCCTGGATGGGCGATTTCATTCGCCGCAATGACCACGTCAATATTGGCGTAGCAGTTGCCGTAGAAGATGGTCTACTTGTTCCTGTTGTGCGCTTTGCCGATGGCAAGGGCCTCACCCAAATTTCTGCTGAGGTCAGAGAATTTGCACAGAAAGCCAAAGACAAAAAATTACAACCGAGCGATTGGGAAGGCAACACCTTCACCATCTCTAACCTCGGTATGTTCGGCATTGAATCGTTTACAGCAATTGTAAACCCACCAGACGCTTGTATTTTAGCGATTGGAGGCATCAAAGCAGTACCAGTTGTGAAGAACGGTCAGGTTGTACCAGGAAATGTTATGAAAGTGACGCTATCTTGTGATCACCGCGCTGTTGATGGTGCTTCTGGAGCTGCATTCTTACAGACCTTCAAGACCTACATGGAGCAACCAGCTGCCATGTTGCTCTAAGTATTTCGCAAGAACTACTCCTTATAAATCTTTGTGAAGGGCATGGACGTCATTGTGGTTTTCCTCAATGCGATCCTTAATGACCTGTATAGATTTAGCCAAAATGATCAATTCTGGGCTCGTATTTTTTCGGAGCCAAAACCAGCTGTCTTGCTCGTGTTCCACCGCCATAGCGATGTGAAACAACACATCGTAGCCAAATTGCTTTAGCCATTTTTGCGCCTTCTCATTTCCTTCTGCCGCACTGATCATGGCCATGAGCTCGGGGTAACCGTTTTTGAGCAGCCATTGCCGCGCAGGGTCGTGTAGCCGAATAGCTTGGGTGGCCATCCAGAGTTCGGGGTAGCCATTTTCTTGCAACCAATTGTGCAGCGTGTCATGACCGTCCACGGCTTTAGCCCAAGCGAGGATCACGAGTGAAGGATAAGAGAGTGTGTTCGCCTTCATTGTTTAGAAAAACCAGAGTGCTACGCCAATAGCGGTGAGTACACAAATGAGGTCCACCAAAAGCATGGTGCCTAAGGTATAGCGCGTATTGCGCACTTGAATGGAGCCAAAATAGACGGCAATGACATAAAAAGTGGTTTCGGCCGAACACTGAAAAATAGAAGATAGCCTTCCGGCCAAACTATCTGGCCCAAACTGGTTCATGGCATCGAGCATGAAACCTCTTGAACCCGAACTGCTGAAAGGCCGCAATAAGGCCACAGGCAATGAGTCTGTGATTTCTTTACTCACGCCCACGTACCTAAAAACTTCTGAAATACCACCTGCAATGACTTCAAAAAGGCCAGAATTCCTAAAGACAGAAATGGCCACAAGCATGCCAAGCACATAAGGAAAGATCTTGACGCCGGTATCCAAACCTGAGCGCGCACCTTCTACAAATGCATCAAAAACAGTGGTGTCTTTTTCCTTGAAACGCGCTTCATTTTTAAACGCAAAAAGCAAAGTCAACAAGATGATCGCAAAGAGTAAAATACCTGAAAAATTACCCGTGAAGTAATTCTTTTCGACCAAATTGAGGGAACCTACATAAAAAAGCAGACCAAAAATAGCGCCGATAATGGCCATAATGACACCCAACAACAAACCGCTTTTGAAGGAAATGCGCTGGCGCAAACCAACTATAAAGAATGCCGCTAAAGTGCCAATAAAAGAGGTAATGATACACGGCAGCATGACATCTGCCGGATTGGCGGCGTTTGCGGCTGCGCGGTAACCAATAATGGAAGTCGGGATGAGTGTCAGCCCTGCCGCGTGCAGGCACAAAAACATGATTTGCGCATCAGAAGCCTTGTCTTTTTCTGTATTGAGTTCTTGCAAACTCTCCATGGCCTTGAGCCCAAACGGCGTGGCAGCGGAGTCTAGACCGAGGAAATTCGCCGAAAAATTCATGGTCATGTAGGTGATCGACGGATGCCCTGCCGGCACCTGCGGAAACACCTTATTAAAAAACGGACTCAGGCGTTTGGCCAAGCGTTCGGTGGCTCCAGAATCGATGAGCAGTTGCATGATGCCCGCAAAAAATGCCAAATAGGCCATCAAGGGTAAAATCAGGTCAAATAAGCTATTCTTAGCCGTCACCAATAAACCGTCGGATTTCTGCACCCCGGAATAAACCATGACGGTCTTTTCTTTCATGATGTAGGTGGTGTCGGGGTCTAAAGGATTTTTATCTACAATGTAAGTATCGTTATCGGCCCGAGCCATGTTTTCAACATAGCTATGAGGTAATTTCCAATGGTAGGTTTCTTTGATGAGAATGGGGTCGTCTTTTTTACCGTTCAAGACGTAATCAATGCTGTAAAACTGCCCTGAGAACACAGCAAAAAGGACAAATAAAATAGAGCTGATGAAAATGACCAGCCAAAAACGACTCAATACCATATAACGAAATTGCACAATTTCTACCAATGACCAACAACTCCCAACAAAAAGAATTAACATGTGTTATTGAATTAAGCACCGTTCTATCCTTTACTTTGCACAAAAAAACACCATGAAAACCGTTTTTCATTCTGCTGCCTCTCGCGGACACGCCGACCACGGCTGGCTCAACGCCAAGCATTCATTTAGTTTTGCCTCTTGGTACAATCCAGAGCGCATTCATTTTGGCATGTTGCGCGTGCTCAACGACGACATCGTTGCAGGCGGAATGGGCTTTGGCAAGCACCCCCACGACAACATGGAAATCATTACCATTCCATTAAGTGGTGCCATTCAACACCAAGACAGCATGGGTTTTAGTGAAATCATCGAGACGGGCGAAGTGCAAGTGATGTCTGCAGGAACGGGTATTTACCACAGTGAGTTCAACCCCAAACCAGACCAAGAACTCAATTTATTTCAAATCTGGATTTTTCCCAATCAAAAACAAGTGACGCCGCGCTATGCGCAAAGGAAATACAATATCAAATCAGGTGCTTTTACGGCACTTGTTGGCCCTCAAGAAAGTAATCTAGCAACCTGGATTCACCAAGACGCCTGGATTTCTTTAGGGGAGTTTAGTGCCCAAACCACTTCAACTTACTCCGTCAACAAACAGAAAAACGGGATTTACCTGATGGTCATTGAAGGAGAAATTCAGATAGGAGAGCAACGCCTACAAAGCAGAGATGCGCTAGGAATCAGCGAAACCGAACAGATCGACATCCAAATGGAACAAAACAGCAAAATACTTGTCATTGAAGTACCAATGAACTAAAGCCATGAAAGACCAACTTATCCAAGCACTCGAATGGCGCTATGCCACCAAAAAATTTGACGCGACCCAACAGCTAGACGCCAACGACAAAGAAACGATAGAACGCGTGCTGCAACTTACACCTACCAGTTACGGACTTCAGCCCTTGCATTTTATCTGGATTGAAGACGGCGCCTTGCGCGAACAAATCAAGACGCTTGCCTGGAATCAACAACAAATTGTAGATGCAGCTTCAGTACTTGTGCTTTGCGCCAAAAACGACCTCGACACCACCTACCTAGACCAACATGCCGACAACATGCGCGACACCCGCGCAATGGCTGAGGAGCAAATCAAGGGCTTTAGAAACCATTTGCATACCGCAATTGGCCAAAAGGCCGCGGCCGATATCAAAAGTTGGAACGGCAAGCAAGCTTACATTGCGCTCGGTCAATTACTGACGGCCTGCGCGCTACTCGAACTCGACGCCACACCTATGGAAGGCTTTGACCCAGCAGCACTAGACCAACTCCTCGACCTCCATGCGCAGGGCCTCCACAGCGTCTTGCTGTGCCCCATTGGCAAGCGCGCTGCTGACGACCATTACCAGACACTCAAAAAGGTCAGAAGACCTAAAAATTTGCTATTCAGCACGCGTTAAATAAAGGATTTTCCTTATATTTGAAGATGTCTCGGATTGTACTGTTATTAACGCTCGCGCTTTGCTTATCAAGTTTTCAGGCGTGGTCGGCTCCAAAAATGAGCCAAGCAGACCAACACGAGCTCCAACAAATTCAAAACGAACTCCTGCGCCAAAAAGGCGCTGTTTCAGCCCAACTGCAAGCCAACTATCCTATTTACAACATCGACGGGCGTTGGTATTTATCCATGCTTGGGCGCTGCAACACCCAATTCAGAGCAGAAGAACTGCAATGGCAGCGCATTTTGTTTCAAAAACCTATCGCAGGCCTCCTTTCACTCAAAGTTCCACTCCAAAAGCTTGCCGCCTTGGCTGCACTCAAAGGCTTAGATTACCTCGAAATCGCGGGGCGCATCAATCCTAACCTAGACAAAGCCGTCAAAGACCTCCATGCCGACTCCGTTCACGCAGGCATTGGCCTTCCGCAAGGCTACGCAGGCAAAGATGTGCTCATTGGCGTTACCGACTGGGGTTTTGACTACACGCACCCAGTTTTTTACGACACTTTGCTGCAACAGAACCGCATTTACGCCGCTTGGGATCAATTCAAAACCAGTGGCCCCGCACCCAACGGGTTCAACTACGGAACCGAATACGGAGACACCCCTAGCCTTTTGGCAGCTGGCAGCGACACCTCCAACATTTACGGCTACGGCACGCACGGCACACACGTCGCTGGCATTGCCGGAGGCGCAGGCGCAACGAGTCCGCATCGCGGCGTGGCCTATGAAGCACAATTTTTGTTTGTTACGTTTTTGGTAGACGAAGGCGCCGTGCTAGACGCTTGGCAATGGATGTATCAAAAAGCACTTGCTGCAGACAAGCGTTTGGTGGTGAACATGAGTTGGGGGCTCTACCATTTTGGCACGCTGGATGGCACTTCTATTTTGAGCCAAGCCATTACGGCATTCAGCAACTTAGGGGTTGTGTTTGTCAATTCTGGAGGTAATAACGGCAACGTCAACTTCCACCTCAAAAAAACATTCAACAACGACCAACTCAAGTCCAGAATCGAATTCTACGACTACGCAGCCAACCCCAATATGTGGGGCCAGAGCATTCATGCTTGGGGCGAGGCCAACCAAAGCTTTGCCAACGGCATTATTGTGACCAATAGCGCCAACGTCCAATTGGCAGAAAGCCCTTACTACAGCACCGCAAGCACTACCGGCTACATCGACACCTTCTTGGTTGTGAACCAAGACACCATTTGGTACAACATTTCTGCCGACGCAGCGCATCCGCTCAACGGCAAGCCTCAAATGCGCTTGCGCATCAAAAACACGAATACCAGCTTGCGCATTCAACTCAAATCGCAAGCGAGTGACGGCACCGTTCATTACTGGAACGTCACCGAGCTCAGCACCGATGTGGGCAACTGGGGCATGGCCTTTTTGGCAGCAGGCAGCGGCACCACATCCGGCGACAACCAAAATGGCATCAGCGAGCCTTCTTGTGCCGACGACGTCATTAGCGTTGGCGCTTACGCCACCCAATACGCCACCAGCTCAGGCTCTTTGGTGGGCGGTGCATTGGCCTCGTTTTCGAGTAAAGGTCCGCGCTATGATGGCGCCATGAAGCCCGACATCGCCGCGCCAGGTGTTGCCATTGCCTCAGCCATTTCATCCTTCACCACAGGCAACTACACCAGCGTAGCCAACGCAAGCTTCAACGGCAGCACTTATCATTTTGCCAAATTCTCAGGCACCTCAATGGCTTCACCAATGGTGGCTGGCGTGGTGGCCCTCATGCTAGAAGCCAATCCGTATTTATCTGCGGCACAGGTCAAGGAAATCATCATGCAAACTGCGCGTCAAGACAACTACACCGGCGTGATCCCAACAGAAGGGAGCCCGCAGTGGGGCGCTGGCAAGATCAATGCCTACGCGGCCGTTCAGCTCGCTGTGCAAACACTTGGTCTGTTAGAAGCTGCGCCTATCTTAGAGTGGTCGGTCTATCCCAACCCCGTCCAACACTACCTGCATTTTACCATCGTTGAGCTACCCGAATTTGCTGAAATCGTAGGGCTTGATGGCAAACGCTATTGGGTTGCTATTGAAAACGGCAAAATGTCTGTTCAAGATCTACCTACCGGCACCTACTACGTGCGTTTGCAGCAGAACGGACGCATCCAGCAAGCACCTTTCGTCAAAATCTAACATGGACATCCGACTGGCGAGCGCTAACGAACTCCCTATTCTAGAAAGTTTAGCACGGCAGATTTGGCCTCAGGCCTATGCCAATATCATTAGCGCAGCCCAAATTGAATTCATGCTCAACTGGATGTACAGCGCTGAGACGCTTCAAAAGCAACAAACAGTAGGCCACGAATTTTACATCTTAGCAAGCAATGGCCTAGACATCGGGTTTATGGCGTTGGAATGGGTCAATGAGGCGCATGCGGTATTCAAACGACAGCTGAAAATCAATAAACTGTATGTCCTGACCGATTTCCAAGGCAAAGGAGCTGGCCGCGCTTTGGTTCAAAAAGCAAAGGAACGCGCAGCAACAACTCGGTGCAAGGCTATTTTTCTGCAGGTCAACAAAGTAAATCCGGCCAAAAATTTCTATCTCCAATTGGGTTTTCAGGTAAGAGAAGAAGCGGTTTTTGACATCGGCAACGGTTTTGTCATGGACGACTACATCATGGAAGTACAGCTCTGAGCTTTTTTGTATCTTCGTAAACCTAAAAAAATCACCCATGCTCAAAATCGATATGCACAGCCATATTTTGCCGCAAACCATGCCCAATTGGACGCAAAAATTTGGTTACGGTAAATTCATTCACCTCGAACCCAATACCGATGGCAGCGCCAACATGATGCAAGGCGGGCAATTTTTTAGACGCATCGTTGAAAATTGTTGGGATGCACCTATGCGCATTGAGGAATACACCCAATACAACACACAAGTGCAAGTAGTTTGCACCATCCCGGTCATGTTCTCTTATTGGGCTAAAACGGCCGATGCATTAGAGCTGTCGCGCTTTCTCAACGACCACATCGCCGAACTCGTGCAGCGCTACCCAAAAAACTATATTGGCCTCGCTACAATCCCCATGCAAGACGCCGAGGCCGCCATTTTAGAACTGGAACGCGCCAAAGCAATCGGACATGTCGGCATTCAGATTGGCTCCAACATCAACGACGAAAATTTATCTGAAGAGAAGTTCTTCCCGATTTTTGAAGCCTGCGAACGCCTCGGCATGGCCGTCATGATCCACCCTTGGCAAATGATGGGCTTTGACAGCATGAAAAAATACTGGCTACCTTGGTTGGTTGGCATGCCAGCCGAAACTTCGCGTGCGGCTTGTTCACTTATTTTTGGCGGGGTCTTGGAACGCCTTCCTAATTTACGCGTTTGCTTCTCACATGCAGGCGGCTCCTTCTTACCGACGCTTGGACGCATCGAACACGGCTTCAATTGCCGTCCGGATTTAGTAGCCATAGACAACCCGCACAACCCACGCACCTATCTGGGCAAGTTTTGGGTGGATAGCATTACGCACGACATCGATGCGCTCGAATACATTCTTAAAATGCAGGGTTCCAAACGGGTTTGCTTAGGCAGTGACTACCCCTTCCCGCTCGGCGATTTAGAAATTGGTCAGTTCATCGAAGACAGCAAGCTAAGTGCCCAGACCAAAGAAGATATCTTTTGCAATGCAACCCTAGAATGGCTACAGCTCGATAAAAAGCTGTTTCTCTAATAAGCTAGTTCTCTAATTAGTCGATTTTATATTTCAAGCGAATGGTTACGCTCGCTGTTTTGCGGCGAGAGCTCGTATTGAAGCTTCCTCCCCATTCGTATTCCTCAGAAGAGTTTTCGGCTGTGATTTGAAACACTCCCATGTCGGCGAACATCAGTTTACCTAAACTACCTCCACCATTTTCGGCTATTTTGGCCGCGCGTTCGTGTGCATCTTTGGTAGCGGCCTCGATCATTTTGAGTTTCAATTGCGCCAACTTCGTATAGTAGTATTCTGGCGCATCTGAATTGAGTTCGATACCGGCGTCTATTAGTTCAGAAACCTGACGCGAAGTTTGTTCGACCACATTGACTTTTTTGGAGCTCACCTTTACGCTTTGATTCAACGAATACCCATCAAAAATCGTTTGACGGATGTTGCCTTCTTCGTCGTAGATATTGCTCCATTCTTTGGAAATATCCGCAGCTTCGAATACCATTTCATCATCTGAAATTCCGCGAGATTTGAGGTATGATTTTACTTTGCGAATATCTGCATTGAGTTGGGCGTATGCATCTTTGAGTTCCATACTTCTGCGAGAAAAAGAAGCGCGCCAAACAATCAGATCGGAATCAAAGGATTCTTCCCCCAAACCAATCACCGAAACGGTGTCGTCGGGCTTGCCTTTTGACATATAAGACTTTCCTAAAATAAGGCCGGTAATGATGACTGCAGCACAGATAAGGAGGGTTGCAAAGTGGTGTTTGAGGAAATTCATCTTGATTTTTTTAACAATTCTAAACCAAGGTAGTGCAAATTTGTTACAAAATTATGGAAACCAAAAATATCGCTATTATCGGCGCATCAAAAGGCATCGGATTTGCCCTAGCCACCCAACTGCTAGAAGCAGGCCACCACGTTTTTGCCACGTATGCCAATACAAGCCCAACTTTTACGCATCCAAATTTAACGTGGGCGCACCACAATGTATTGGAACCTACTGCACTTCAATTCCCCGATATGTTAGACGGATTGGTCTATTGCCCAGGTACCATTTCTTTGAAACCTTTCAATAGATTTGGGCCTTCAGATTTTCAAGCCGATTACCAACTCCAGGTTTTGGGTGCCATTCAAAGCATTCAAGCAGCGCTTCCTTCACTCAAAAAAAGCGCACAAGCCTCTGTAGTGCTGTTTTCGACCGTAGCCGTTCAGCAAGGCTTGCCTTTTCATAGCTTGGTTTCTGCCTCAAAAGGCGCTATTGAAGGCCTCACGCGCGCGCTTGCTGCAGAATTTGCACCTAAAATTCGCGTGAACGCCATTGCACCGTCGCTCACCAACACCCCACTTGCCGAGAACCTACTCAACTCCGATGCGAAAAAAGAAGCCAACGGTGCCAGACACCCACTCAAGCGCGTTGGCGAACCCGCAGATATCGCTGCATTGGCCGCTTTCCTTTTAGGTGAAAATGCCACTTGGATCACCGGTCAAGTTATGCATGTAGACGGCGGTATTTCCAGCCTGCGCGTATGATGCCACTGCTTTCCATTGCAGAAATCTATGCGCTCATTGATGAGTTCGATCCAGTGCGCTATGGAAAAACCCGCAATTACCAAAATGGCGGGGTATCCAAATTGTCTGCCTATTTTTCAAGAGGTGTCATTTCTACCCGACAAGTATACGAACGCTTGCGCGAGAGGGGATTTTCGCTGTATGAAATGGAGGCTTTTCTCATGGAACTTTGCTGGCGAGACCATTCCCAAAGGGTTTGGCAGCACCACGACCCGCAACTTGAAGCGCGCGCTGCGCAACATTATATCCACAACGACCAACAACTGCCAACAGCCATTTTAGAGGCCAACACCGGTATTCAGGCCATTGACGACGCGCTGCGCGAACTCAGAGCCACCGGCTACATGCACAATCACCTGCGCATGTATTTGGCTGCGCTCGTCTGCAACCATTACGGTGCACATTGGCGCACCGCTGCCAAATGGTTCTTTGGCCAGCTCTGCGACGCCGATGCAGCGAGCAATCACCTCAGTTGGCAATGGGTTTGCGGCGCCAACGCACCCAAAGTATATTACGCCAACCAAGATAACATCAATAAATATACTGGCAGCTCGCAAAAAGGCAGTCCGCTCGATACTTCCTATGAAGCGCTACCCGCCCTCCGCATTGCTGCTACTTGGCAGACACCCAATTATCTATTCGAACCAAACCCAACGAATCCGGCGTTGATAGACACCACCCTTCCTACGCATATTTACACGCCGTATCACCTTGACCCGAAGTGGAGAAATACAACAACTGCCAACAACATTTTATTCTGGGACCTCCAACACTGGGACGACTACCCTTTTAGCGAAGCGGTATTCAACTGGATCAACGACCTCGCGAAGGTCCAAATTCCAAATATACAACTGGTAGTGGGCACATGGGGTGATCTGCAATCGAGACTCAACTTACAAGATACTTTTACAAAAGAACACCCCCTGACTGCGGCCTATGGCGTCAATGTAGATCAAAGAGCTTGGCTGTGGCCATTGAGCGAAGAAAAACCGGGGTCTTTTTTCAATTACTGGAAAAAAGTTCAAAAACACCTGCGCCGTGAAAACTGAAATAGGTGTGGTTTGGTTCAAGCGAGACTTGCGCCTCCAAGACCACGCCGCGTTGTGCGCAGCAGAGCAAAGTAACTTAGCACTCCTCTACATTTGGCTGCTTGAACCCCAAGAGTGGGCGGCTCCTGAAAACGCCTTGCGCCATTGGCAATTTCAGTATGGATCAGTGTTGCAAATCAACAAAGAATTGGCTCAAATTGGCAGAAAAATCCACATTTGCATGGGCGAGGCCACTGATGTTTTTGAACATTTGCACAGCGAATTTGACATCAAGGCAGTCTGGAGCTACCAAGAGTCGGGGCAGCCAAGAACCTTTGCCCGAGACCGCGCGCTGCAGGCTTTTTTCAAGCAAGAGCACATCGCTTGGACAGAATTTCAGCGAGACGGTATTGTGCGCGGTCTCAAAAACCGCAAAAACTGGGATAAATCTTGGTTTGCATACGTCAACAGCCCCATCTTGCAATTTACACCAAACCCCGAAAACAAATTTGTGGCTTGGGAGCCCCCCTTTGACCTCTCAGAAGCGCTCCAGTCACAACTGGAACAATACCCCGAAAGCTTTCAAAAAGCTGGGCCCTACTATGCGAATCGTTACCTTGCTGATTTCTTAGAAAAAAGAAGTTGGTTCTACCAAAAAGGCATCTCTAAACCCGCTATGAGCAGAAAGAGTTGCAGCCGACTCTCCCCTTTTTTAGCCTGGGGCAATTTATCGATTCGCCAAGTGGTGCGAGCCAGCTCCGCCTACCTCAAACAGCCTCAAAATAAACAAAACCTCGACGCTTTCCTAACGCGCCTGCATTGGCATTGTCATTTTATTCAAAAATTCGAAACCGATTGCACTTATGCCACGCACTGCATCAACAAAGCATATGAGGGTTTGACCTATCCAAAAGACGATGCCTTGCTCGCCGCCTGGAAAACCGGAACAACTGGCTTTCCGTTGGTAGATGCCAACATGCGCTGTTTGCAGCAAACGGGCTGGATCAATTTTCGGATGCGGGCCCTGCTAGTCTCTTTTTTGTGTCATCATTTGCTGCAAAACTGGCAAGATGGCGTCAATCATTTGGCAAATCTCTTTTTGGATTTTGAACCCGGTATTCATTACCCACAATTTCAGATGCAAGCCGGCACCACTGGCGTCAATACCATCCGTGTGTACAATCCTGTTCACAATAGCTACAAACATGACCCAGATGCAGTTTTTATCAAACAATGGGTGCCCGAGCTAGCAGAGCTTCCGCTGCCCTACATTCATGAGCCTTGGAAAATGACCGAAATGGATATGGCCATATACAACTTTAAACTGGGGAGAGACTACCCCTTGCCCGTTGTAGATCCGAAAGATGCTAGAAAAGAGGAACGCAAATTTCTCTGGGACATCCGCAAAAGTGCGAAAGGGAAAAGCGAAGGACAGAAAATCATTGAGACCTTAGTGCGGCCCTCAAAGGCGCGCCAAGAACCAAAACGCAAGCAGACCCAAAGTCAGAGAAACAAAGATATTGAGTCCAAACATGGCCAGTTGCCCTTGTTGTAGGAGCTGATAATTCTCAAAGGAAAACGTACTAAACGTAGACAAACCTCCGCAGAAGCCCACTACAATGAGCGGTTGTAGGCTTGTCCATTTCGGATGGTCCTTGAATTGAAAAATGAGGACGGCCAAAAGCAAACTGGCAATGATATTACTCAGCAAAGTTGACCACGGAAAAATAGTTTTGTCGAAAGGCAACACGCGCGCCAAAAACCAACGCAAAATGCTGCCCAAGCCACCACCTACAAAAACCAATAATACTGTTTTTAGTCCCATTTGGAAATCAATTGTGCAAATAAATGTCGCCTAAAAAGCCAACCGATAAATGCGCCTAGTAAAGCGCCACAAAACACATCAGATGGAAAGTGTACGCCGAGGTATACGCGACTGTAGGCCACCAAAAAAACGTAAATACCAAGTACATAAATCGAAAAGACATACTTTTTCAGATAGGGCAAGGTAAAGGCAAACATAGCGGCTAAATTAGCTGCATGAGACGACACAAAGCCAAACTGTCCACCCAAATAAGGATCATTGGGGCCTATCATATAAAAATGCAAGTAGTGGTGTACAATTGGGTCGTGTGAAGGACGCAATCTTTCAAAATAATCTTTGAAAAGTTGGGTAGAAATGACATCCGTCAAGGATACCACTACGAGCGCTAATAAAAAGATAAGGCTCGTTTTTTTCCAGGAAAACTGACTTTTGAGCAACAACAAAATGCAAAGAGCCAATGGAAAATTGATCCATTTGGAGGAAAGCACCCACATGATTTCGTCGAGCCAAGGAGCATGCAGCGCATTGATGCGCAACAACAAGCCATAATCAAGACGAAATAGAAATTCAATCATTATTTAGGTGCTTCCAGATCAAGTCTTTGAGCTCCGTAAGGCCTTGTTGGGCAACGGAAGAAATAAATACATGTGGAATGGCAGGTAGGTCTTTGCTGATTTCTGCCTTGAGTTCGTCATCGAGCATGTCAGATTTGGTGATGGCCAACAAGCGTTCTTTGTGCAATAACTCAGGGTTGTATTGCTTGAGTTCATTCAGGAGAATGTTGTATTCTTTTTGAATGTCGTCGGAGTCTGCAGGCAACATGAAGAGTAATAGTGAGTTGCGCTCAATATGGCGCAAAAAGCGCAAGCCAAGGCCTTTGCCAGCGTGCGCGCCCTCGATGATGCCCGGAATATCGGCCATGATAAACGAGCGAAAATCGCGGTAAGAGACAATTCCTAAATTAGGGCGTAAAGTCGTAAATGGGTAGTCGCCGATTTCGGGTTTGGCCGATGAAAGGACAGATAGCAAGGTACTTTTACCCGCATTTGGGAAGCCCACCAAACCGACGTCGGCCAAGATTTTGAGCTCGAGGATTTTCCAGCTTTCGATACCCTCTTCGCCTGGTTGGGCGTGGCGTGGCGTCTGATTGGTTGGTGATTTGAAATGGTTGTTGCCCATACCACCGCGGCCACCGCGTTGAATGATGCGCTCTTCGCCTTCTTCTGTGATTTCAAAGAGGATTTCACCGGTTTCGCCGTCTTTGGCAAGGGTACCAAGTGGTACGTCGATGTAGACGTCTTCACCTTGCGAACCCGATTTGAGGTTTCCCGCACCGTGTGCGCCGTGTCCGGCCTTGATGTGTTTTTTAAACTTGAGGTGCAAGAGCGTCCAGAGTTGTTTGTTGCCACGCAAATAGACGTGTCCGCCACGGCCGCCATCACCTCCATCAGGTCCTCCTTTTGGAATGTATTTTTCGCGTCTGAAGTGGGTAGAACCGCCACCACCGTTACCGGAGGTACAGTGAATTTTTACGTAATCAACAAAGTTATCTGAAGCCATTTAGTTGTTTGTATCTATGGCAGAGAATAAACGTTGAGTGATCTCGTCGATGCTACCAATGCCATCGATGGCAACAAATTTGTGTTGAGCTTGGTAAAATGCCTTTACTGGGGCGGTCTCGTTATTGTATACGGTAATGCGTTTTTCAATGACTGCCGGGTCAGCGTCGTCAGGACGGCCAGAGAATTCTGCTCTTTTGAGCAAACGTGTTTTGAGTTCGGTTTCTTCTACTTCGAGGGCCAGCATCAAAGAGATTTCAGTTTGAAGACTCGCTAAAAATTCGTCGAGGGCTTGCGCTTGGGCGTTGGTGCGCGGAAAGCCGTCGAAAATAAAGCCTTTTGGGGCGTCGTGCTTGACAACTTCTGAGCGCAGCATATTGATCGTGACCTCATCGGGCACGAGCTGGCCTGCGTCCATGTAGCTTTTGGCTAGGTTGCCGAGTTCGGTTTCGCCTTTGATATTGGCACGAAAGACATCGCCGGTGGATAAATGTACAAGACCATATTTTTCGATAAGTCTTTCGGATTGGGTTCCTTTACCTGCTCCTGGAGGGCCAAAAAGTACAATATTTAACATAACTAATTGATTAATTGATAAACAGCTGGAAGTTCACGACCGTGTTCTTTGTAGTCGAGGCCATAACCGACCACAAAGCGATCTTCTATCTCAAAGCCAATATAATGGGGTTGGTGTTTTCCTTTATAGGATGTTGGCTTCAGCAAAAGCGAACAAATAGCCATTGAAGCAGGTTGTTCGGTCTGAAGCAAGGTAAAAATTTTATCCATGGTGACGCCGGTGTCGAGGATGTCTTCGATGATGATGACATGGCGGTCTTTGAGGGCGGTTTGCAAGCCGATGAGCTCGTCTACCCTACCACTCGACTGCGTGCCAACATAAGAACTCACCTTTACAAAAGTAAGCTCCGGCTTGCGTTGCAATTGCTTGAATAAATCAGAGGCAAACATAAACGCACCATTGAGCACCGCTAAGAATATAGGATCCTTGCCTGTGTAGTCAGTGTCCAACTGACTTGCCAATTCTTTAATCCGCGTTTGTATTGTCGTTTCCGAAATGAAGGGCGCGAAAGAAAGATCGTGTATGTGAACCACTGTACGCATCGTCATGCAAAGGTACAATTTTAAACGTATCTTTGCGGCATGACAAAAACATGGTACGGTAGGGAACTACAAATTGGCGTGCTCGGCGGTGGTCAGTTGGGGCGCATGCTCATCCAAGCAGCCAATAGTTTGGACATTCAATTGCATATGCTCGACCCCGACCCCACAGCTCCCTGTGCTGCTATTGCTTACAGTTTTGAAGTAGGTTCACTCACCGACTACAACACCGTTATGGCTTTTGGTCAAAATAAAGACCTCATCACCGTTGAAATCGAAAATGTCAATACCGATGCGCTTCGCGAACTCGAAAAGCAAGGCGTTAAAGTTTTTCCGCAGCCGTACATCCTCGAACTCATCCGAGACAAAGGCCTGCAAAAGCAATTTTACCTAGACAACAACATCCCAACAGCACCTTTTGTGTTTTGCGATCCCGCCGCACCTTTTCACAATCCGTTTGGTTTACCAGTCGTTCACAAGCTCCGAACAGGTGGCTACGACGGCAAAGGCGTCAACATCATCAAAGAAGCGAGTCAATTCAGTACTAGTTTTGCTGAACCCTCCATATTCGAGCAGTGCATACCTTTCTCCAAAGAATTGTCGGTCATTGTTGCGCGCAACGAGGCTGGCCAAACCAACTGTTTTCCGCTTGTTGAGTGCGAGTTCAACCCCGAGGCCAATCTGGTAGAATTTTTATTTTCACCAGCTGCAGTTTCTGAACAAATTGAAGCAAAAGCTCAGCAAATTGCCACCGACATCATCGAAAAACTCGATATGGTGGGGCTGCTCGCAGTTGAGTTATTCCTGACCAAAGAAGGCGAACTCCTCGTCAATGAAATTGCACCAAGGCCGCACAACAGCGGGCATCATACCATAGAAATTGCGCGTTGTTCCCAATTTGAGCAGCATTTGCGCGCCATTCTCAACTTACCGCTCGGCGCTACCCAACTACATAGTGCAGGCGCCATGCTCAACCTCGTTGGCGAAAAAGGCCATGAAGGCCCCGTTTATTACCAAGGGCTTGAAGAAATCTTGAAATTGCCGGGTGTGCATCCACATTTATATGGCAAGAGCCACACCAAACCTTTTCGCAAGATGGGGCACGTCACCATCAGTGCGGCCCACATGGACGACGTCCGCCGGACCGCCGAAAAGGTAAAGGCGACCATCAAAGTCATTGCTACAAAATAAAAAGAGCCGCTAGTAGCGGCTCTTTTTTTGAATCTATTTGAGTAATCAGCTTATCTGATCACCAATTTCTTTTGAACGCGTTGGCCATTCATTTGCAATTCAACAATGTAAAGACCTGGTGCATAGTTGCTCGTATTGAGACCTATTTCGAAATCTCCTTGAAGGCTACCAAACTGACGCGCTTGCAAAATGCCGCCTTTCGCGTCGAGCACATGTACACTCACAGGCGCAGCAGTAGGAATATGCAGCGTGATGTTTGTAAAATCAGTTGCAGGGTTTGGCGCAACCGTGAGCATTTGCTCTAAATTAATGGAGCCAATGAGTTCGCTCAGACCGACATAACCATTCTGAACAGCTTCATTGATATTGGAATAACCAGCGTTGTCAATTTTTCCTTGTGGATCGATGAGCATTCCGACAATGTGCATTTCGGTCTCATCCCAGGTTGCAGGTAAGGTAAAGCTAAAGTTTGCGGTGTAGTTGTCGCCTACTGTTGTAGTGGCAGCAATCACGCCTGTTTGCCCTGTAAAGCTAGGTGCAATAGCACGCGCCACATGATCGTAAACCATTTGTGCAGCAGGTACAGAGCTCGGTAAGCTCTCATAACCTCCCATTGCGCCGTTGTTACCGCCTGCATAGGCATTCGATTGGTTGTAGCCAGATCCTGTACCTGTAACGCCGTCTTCGGTCAAGACACAAGCTACTTTGTAGGCACCTGTTGTGGCTTGCAGCATTTCAGTGCTTACTGAAACATTGAGAACACGCGTTGCTGGATCCCAAGTTGCGCCGTTGGTAAGCACGCCTTTAGGAGCAGTTTGCAAACGGGTAAAGAAATCAGAACCCATTTGTGAAGGATCTACATCGCCAACGCGGTCTACAAGTGCACTTGGATAACCGCCGATCAAAGCGCCGATACCTGCATCGTAGTCCGTAACAGTCATTGGGTCACCGTTGTGCACGGCAATGCCTGCCCAGAATCCGTTGTAGTCTGCTGCAAATTTATCCATGAAGACCGCACCGCGCGGACACCACTGGCACCATGTACCTGTTGCTTCTTCGCCAACAACAATTTTACCCGCTGCTGGAACAACAGGATCTACTTCTTGTGTAAGCGTGTTGTCAGCTGCGTTGTCGTCGTTGCCGCCATTGATATTAGAAATGGTGACTACCGCGTTGTTGAGCCCTGGCACTAAGGCGAGCGTCGGAATGTTCACGGTATAGCTTGCAATGCTCGCTACGTTAACACCTGTAATGTTTTGTGTGTAGTTCTGTCCGTTGTAATTGAGGTTCACATCAAATGAAGTGAGTGCTGTCTGACCAGCGTTCAAGATAGAAACACTCGGCGCTACGTTTTGACCTGCAATGCTACCACCCATATCCAAAGAACCCACCATTGCATTGAGCGCAGGGAGTGTATAGGTTTGGTGATCAAAAATCACGTTGTCCATGAAGAATTGATTGTTTTGAAGCGGAAAGAAGTCGGCAGAAGCGACTGTGTTCACACCATTCACCCAAGTACCAACCAAAACGTTATTGAGGTAAGCTTTCCAAACATGCAATGTAAGATTGGCTTCTATTTTCAGATTGAACCAAGTTGCTTCTGGATAAGCCGCTAGGCACAAATTAAATGTAATGCCATCGTCTATTGTTAACTCGCCGGCGTCCATGCGTACGTTGAGGGCCCACAAATTACCAATAGTAGTAGCGCCTTGAATGTTGTAATACGCACCCTTGCCGCTGTTGACGTAAAAATCTGAGCTAAGCGTAAAAATTCCGGAGTTGTAAAGCTGTCCAAATGTCAATACAACATCTTGCGGACCTCCGCTTGCTGCAGTTGAGGAAAAGTAAACTGAATGCGGCGCACTTGCCGCTTGGTTGTTGGTGGT
>JAIPCC010000046.1 GCA_021738405.1 Crocinitomicaceae bacterium
GAACGCCCAGAGGTCTGGATGTGGTACTTGAGCATTTGAGCACGTGCGTTTGCACCGTATTTGCGCGCAAGGGCTTTGGCCCACACGCGGCGCGCCACACGGCCAATGACGGCGTATTCTGGGTCAATGCCGTTCGAGAAGAAGAACGACAAGTTGGGCCCAAACTCATTGATGTCCATGCCGCGGCTCAGGTAGTATTCTACGTAAGTGAAGCCGTTGGCGAGCGTAAAGGCCAATTGGGTAATGGGGTTGGCGCCTGCTTCTGCGATGTGGTAGCCAGAAATAGAAACCGAATAGAAGTTGCGCACGCCGTTGGCAATAAAGTATTCCTGGACGTCGCCCATGAGGCGCAGTGCAAATTCGGTAGAGAAAATACAAGTGTTTTGTGCTTGGTCTTCTTTGAGGATGTCTGCTTGTACGGTGCCGCGCACTTGCTTGAGCGTGTCGGACTTGATTTGCGCGTAGACGTCGGCTGGCAAGACTTGATCACCAGTGACACCGAGTAGCATGAGGCCAAGACCGTTGTTTCCTTCAGGAAGTTCGCCTTGATACGCTGGGCGTTCGCTTCCTTTGGCTTTGTAAATAGCGGCAATTTTAGCTTCTATTTCCGCTTCTAAGCCATTAGCCTTGATGTATTTCTCGCAGTTTTGATCGATGGCAGCATTCATGAAATAAGCCAGCAACATCGGTGCTGGGCCATTGATCGTCATGGAAACAGACGTTGCCGCGTGGCTGAGGTCAAAACCTGAGTATAATTTCTTGGCGTCGTCTAGGCAGCAAATAGACACCCCAGAGTTGCCAATTTTACCGTAGATATCCGGACGCAAGTCGGGATCGTTGCCGTAAAGCGTAACGGAGTCAAAAGCTGTAGAAAGGCGTTTGGCGGGCATGCCGAGCGAAACATAGTGGAAACGCTTGTTGGTGCGCTCTGGGCCTCCTTCGCCGGCAAACATGCGCGTGGGGTCTTCACCTTCGCGCTTGAACGGGAACAAACCAGCCGTGTAAGGGAACTCACCCGGTACGTTTTCTTGCAAGACCCAACGCAGGATGTCACCCCAACTGTGGTAGTTTGGCGTGGCTACTTTTGGGATCTGCAAATGAGATAAAGACTCGGTATGCGTTTGGATCGTTAAGATTTTGTCGCGGACCTTGAACTGGTATTCCGGATTCTTGAAGGCCTGTTTTTTGGCATCCCAGTTTTGGAGGATTTCCCAGTTTTTGGGGTCGAAGTTGAGCTTTTCTTGCTCAAAAGCTTCTTGTAGGCCTTTGACGAGGCGGTCTTTGTCTTCTAGATTCGAAGTCTTGAGCGTGTCGATAGAAACTTGTAAGCCGTGGAGTTTGGTTGCGACCACCACTTGCGTATCGACCCATTTGTCATAGGCGCGGTTGCTTTCAGAAATTTCAGAAAGGTAGCGGGTGCGCTCTGGTGGAATCACATAAATTTTTTGCGACATCTCGCGGGTGATGGCAAACGTAGATTGGAGGTCGCCGCCTGTTTTTTTCACGACATGATCCATCATGACCTTATACAAAGTGTTCATGCCGGGGTCGTTGAACTGCGAGGCGATGGTGCCATAAACAGGCATGTCATCTACTTGGCTGTCCCAAAGGTTGTGGTTGCGCTGGTATTGCTTGCGGACATCGCGCAGGGCGTCTAGGGCGCCACGCTTGTCGAATTTGTTGAGTGCAATGACGTCGGCGAAGTCGAGCATGTCGATTTTCTCGAGTTGGGTCGCGGCGCCGTATTCGGGCGTCATGACGTACAAAGACACATCGGAGTGGTCTAAAATCTCGGTGTCGGATTGCCCGATACCAGAGGTTTCGAGGATAATGAGGTCGTAGTTGGCCGCTTTCAATATAGAAATGGCTTCCGCTACGTGCTTGGAAAGCGCAAGGTTGGACTGACGCGTGGCCAAGGAGCGCATGTATACGCGCGGGCTCTTAATGGCGTTCATGCGGATGCGGTCGCCGAGGAGTGCGCCGCCGGTTTTTCTTTTCGAAGGGTCTACGGAGACCACCGCGAGTTGCTTGTCTGGGAAGTCGAGCAAGAAACGGCGCACGAGCTCATCTACCAAAGAAGATTTACCCGCTCCGCCCGTACCGGTGATGCCCAATACGGGAACTGAGGTTCTTGCACCTGCTGTGCGCAAGGCATTCAACAATTCGGTATTTTCTTCGGGATAGTTTTCGGCAGCACTGATGCAGTGTGCCAAAGTTGGAATGGATTTTTGCGCTACGGCCGCCAAGATACTTTCGCTAGACTCTTTTTTGGCTTGCCCCACTGCAAAATCACATTTTTGAATCAGGTCGTTGATCATGCCTTGAAGGCCCATAGAACGACCGTCGTCTGGGTGGTAAATGCGCGTGATGCCGTAGGCTTGTAGTTCTTCGATTTCAGAAGGCAAAATGGTGCCGCCGCCGCCGCCAAATATCTTGATTTGTGGCGCTCCTTTTTCTTGTAAAAGGTCGTGCATGTATTTGAAGTATTCCATGTGGCCACCTTGGTAGGAGGTCATGGCAATAGCCTGGGCATCTTCTTGTATGGCGCAGTTGACAACCTCTTCAACAGAGCGGTCGTGGCCCAAGTGAATGACTTCGCAGCCCGTTGCCTGAATGATGCGGCGCATGATGTTGATGGCAGCGTCGTGGCCGTCGAAGAGTGCCGCAGCAGTTACGATGCGGATTTTATGTTGTGGGATGTATGCTTGAACGGGTTCCATAAGGGATATTGATTGATGCGCAAATTTAGGTTTTTTTTCAGCAATTTTAGCCATTCACGATTTTATCCACGATGCTAGCCACCGCCGGGCAAATGAGCGTGTTTTGCGCCGTTAAATCCATGATTTGATACATGTTTTTGCGGTCGGTGTGGGGGTATTCGCGGCAAGCCAATGGGCGGTCGTCGTATACTGCGCAGGTGTTGTCGTCGAGTAAATTGAAGCAAGGCGAGGTTTTGAGTACGTAGTCGTCGTCTTCGTCGAGTTTGAGGTAGCGTTCCACCAACTGACTTTCTTTCAAGCGTAACGCTTTGGCCATGCGGCGGATGTCGGGCTGTCTGAAAATCGGACTCGTCGTTTTGCAGCAATTGGCACACTTCAGGCAATCACGTTGTGCAAATTCTTTTTGATGTGCGGTAGAAAAGCGCTGATCGAGGTCTTTGGGTTTTTGCTTATTCCATTTTATAAGCTGATCCCGATTGGGCTTTAAATCGGTTTTTGCTTTTTCTAGAAGGATAATATCGTTGGGGAGGAGGTGCTGCATTAGGGCTTTGTTCTAACTTTGTACGAAGATACAATCAAAATGGAATTTCCGCAGTTCAGAAAACTCGAGAATGGCAAGTCGCTTTACAAAATTACGGCGCCCAACCAATTTGTGGAGCTCCAACAAGTCGGTAGCCAATGGTTTGTGTACCAATTTACGGTGGAGCAATTTCCCGATTTATTGCGTCTTCAAGAAATGCTTCAGGCCAATCAATCGTTCTTAGTGCTGCCAGAAGCCGAATTTCAAGCCATTTTTTCGAAACTTTAAACAATCAATCCTTTCAAATCGTTACCTTATCATGAAAAACACCGCACTCATCACCGGCGCATCGTCCGGAATCGGAAAAGAACTCGCCCGCATCCATGCAGCCAAAGGAGGAGATTTGATTTTAGTAGCCAGACGCGTCGAATTACTCAATAGCTTGAAAGAAGAGCTCGTTCAAAAATACAAGATCACCGTTCAAGTGATCCAAAAAGACCTCAGTGTGTTGGGCTCGTCTCAAGCCGTTTATGACGAGGTGACGCAAAACGGTTGGCAAGTTGATTATTTGTTCAACAACGCTGGTTTTGGCGGCAAAGGTGCTTTTTTAGACCGCGACCTCGAAGCTGACGTCGAAATGGTGCGCCTCAACGTGATGGCCCTATTGAAATTGACGCATTTGTTTGGCAAGGACATGAAAGCCAGAGGCAAGGGCAAAATTTTGCAAACCGCGAGCACTGCAGGTTTCTTACCTGGCCCTTATCAGAACACTTATTTTGCCACCAAAGCGTTTGTGGTTTCGCATACGCAAGGTTTGGCGCATGAGCTCAAAGGCAGCGGCGTTACAGTAACGGCGCTTTGCCCGGGCCCCGTCGAGACCGAATTTGCCCAAGTGGCAGGCTTTGGCGGTTCGCAAATGTTCGACGGCGCCGCAAGCGCTTACAAAACAGCCCTTAAAGGTTATAACGCCATGGAAAAAGGCAAGGTCATTTGCATCTCTGACTTCAAGTTCACCTTCCTCATCAAAGGTATCTTGCCATTCATGCCGAGCTCCATTACGGCTGCGATCATCGCCAAAATGCAGCAATCCTAAGACTTTTCTTTGTAGCTTTGCACCATGCTTAGCATTCCACTCTTTTTAAGCGATGTAGCTGGCTCTGAAGTCATCGTCATCGTTTTGGTTGTGTTGTTGTTCTTTGGTTCAAAGAGCGTTCCGGGTATTGCCAAAACCCTAGGGCAGGCGCTGTATCAAGTGCGCAATGCCTCCAACGAACTCCAGCAAGAAATCAGAAAGTCTGGTCAGGAAATGAAAGCCGACCTCAATTTAGAGGGTATTCTCAAAGAAACCGAAGAAACGCTCGTTGCTCCATTGGATCAAATGACCACCGACATCGACAACACCATACACTACGGCAGCCTGCCCAAGCAAGTCAAGCAACAAGTTACGGCTGGCAACCCTGTAGAAGAAACTTCCGATATCACTGAAAACCAGGATATCCAAGAACAAGCACCTTCAAACCCTGAATCATGACACAAGTCGGCATCATCATGGGCAGTAAGTCAGACTGGCCTATCATGCAAGAAGCAAAAATAATTTTGGAACAATTTGGCATTGCCGTAGAAGCAGAGGTTGTTTCTGCTCACCGCACGCCAGATAAAATGTTTGCTTACGCTAAGTCCGCTGCTGACAGAGGCTTGAAAGTGATTATTGCAGGTGCAGGGGGTGCAGCGCATCTGCCCGGCATGACCGCCTCCATGACATCCTTGCCCGTTATTGGCGTGCCCATCAAGTCTTCTAACTCCATAGACGGCTGGGACTCCATCTTATCCATATTGCAAATGCCCAACGGTATTCCCGTGGCTACAGTAGCGCTCAACGGCGCGAAAAACGCAGGTCTGTTGGCCGCGCGCATCATTGCTGCCTTTGATCCAGCCGTTCAAGCCCAAATGGACGCCTACATGGCCGATATGGCCCAGCAAGTGCTCGACGCTAAGTTGTAATCTTCAATTTTTGTATTTGCTTGCGCGCTTTGCGTTTATTCGTAGAGCAGGTATTTGCTGCGCGTCACTAAAAACGCGTCCAGGCCTGGTTTCCAAGTG
This sequence comes from Crocinitomicaceae bacterium, assembly GCA_021738405.1. Classification (GTDB taxonomy): domain Bacteria; phylum Bacteroidota; class Bacteroidia; order Flavobacteriales_D; family Crocinitomicaceae; genus UBA952. The sequence continues at coordinate 5,341 of JAIPCC010000046.1, forward strand.
GCGCGTATTTCTTTGGCCGACCAACCTTTGTCGAGTTGTTCTTTGAGGCTCGCGGTACCGGCAAGTCTGTTGAAAAAAGAGGGCTGATCAATAAAAGAAAGGGTGTCTCCTAAAAGTGCTTTCGCCGTGATGAGGTAATTCAGGTTGAGTTGATAGCTTCTTTTGGCTGTGTTTTGGCTCAGTTCTATACCTTGGCAAATTTTATTGAGGTGCAGCGGATTTTTAGCACCAATGGTCGGGATCGGCATAAATTGATAGCTCAGGGCGGGGAATTGCGGATGCCCGTAAATTTCGAAAGGTTTGTCGGTGCCGCGCCCAACACTCACTGTTGTGGCTTCAAAAAGACAAAGGCTCGGGTACAGCGCAATTGCTGCATCGGTGCGCAAGTTGGGGGAGGGTGCTACCGGAAGGCTGTAGGGCAATTTGTGCTTGTAATTTTTACACGGAATAACCCATAACTGACAGCGTCTGCTGTTGTGCAGCCAGCCTTCACCGTTGATCATCATGGCGTATTCGCCGATGGTCATGCCGTAAACAATCGGCACGGGGTGCATGCCTACAAAAGATTTAAAAGCGGATTCGAGTACAGGGCCGTCGATATAGTGTCCGTTCGGATTAGGCCGATCCAAAACCACCATTTGTTTGTTGTTTTCAGCACAAGCCTCCATTACATAATGCAAAGTGGAGATGTAGGTATAGAACCTGACACCAACGTCCTGGATATCGTAGATCACGATGTCGATGTCTTGTAATTGTTGGTCGGTGGGCTTTTTGTTGGAGCCGTACAAGGAGACCAACGGCAGGCCTGTTTTATCATCAATGCTGTGACTAATGTGCTGCCCTGCGTCGGCGTCACCTCTGAAACCATGTTCAGGAGCAAATACTTTTACAACATTGAGCTTCAGTGCCAAAAGCGTATCTACTAAATGTATTCCTTTAACTACAGATGTTTGGTTGGCTACCACCGCAATGCGTTTTCCGGCGAGTGAATCGACGAAAAGATGCAGGCGATCGATGCCGAGTTGGGGTGCGGCTAAGCTTGGTTTTTGTAGGGTGCTTTGGTTTGGGAAGCCAGCCAAGGAGATAGAGTCTTCCTCAATGACGATGGTTTCGGCAAACTGAACGGGGCTAGGGCTAAATGATTTCGGCGCAAAAAGTCCGCAAGCTGAAAGCAAAAATAGGAGCAGCGCAGAAGATGCCAAAACCTTTGTGTATTTTTGGACTTGTAAAAAAACAAATTTGTCATTCGAGCGCTTCATATCTTCTAGGCTGATTCGTCAAAAGCACCTCGGGCTTCGGGTTTCTCGGCCTGTGCTTCGGATTTCAGTGCTGAGTATTGCGCTTGCTATTTTGGTCAATTCCTTGACACTGGCAATTGTGCGTGGTTTTCAGCAAAAAATCAAAGACAAAATTACGGGTTTTAATGCTCCGCTTTTCATTTCTAAGGCGGGTTCTGCACATATTTTTGAAGCAGAAGCCCTAGATCGCCGCATTCCTTTCTTGAATGAACTAGAGCAAATCCCTGGCGTAAGTAGCATTCAGGCCGTTGCGTTCAAGCCGCTTTTGCTGCAGTCTACGCGCTTCAACGACACCATTCAAATGGCGAATGGTCAAGATTCACTCGTGCAGCGTCAAGACATGTTAGGGCTCATGCTCAAAGGAGTCGATGCGCAGTACGATTGGTCGTTTGTGCGTGCGCATCTCGTGGAGGGAAGGCTTCCAAAAAAGGAAAATATACACGAAGTATTACTTTCGTTAGAGACATCCAATAAACTGAATATCAAGTTAAACGATGAGGTTTCAGCTTATCATATCAAGCAGCAACCTATTCTCAAGAAATTAAAAGTTGTCGGTATTTACAACACCGGTTTTCTGGAGTATGACCAAAAGCTGGTTTTCGGTAATTTGGCATTGGTGCAGCAAATGAGCGACAACGGCACCAAGCTTTCACTGCGTCCTGAACTCGATGGGAAAGGACAATTTTTAATTAAAGCAGAGATTGAAGGAGACGCATCTAATTTATTGTTTGATTGGGGATTAGGTCAAGATGTTTATACCGCCCACCGCTTTACGTCCTTAAAAGATACAACACTCAAAGTGTATGCCTACCGCTACCAAAATGACGGCGGGCGTGCTGTACTCATCGATAGCGCAGCACTTCAAATTGCTGCGCCTGGTGTCTTGTCTTATACTGATTTACAGCTCGAAAACGGCGCACCAGTTTGTTTGATAGATGGCCTCGATGAGCAAGTGTATGCCACCAAAAAAGGGCCGCTGCGCTTTGCTTTCAAAGATGGGATCGGTACCACCGCGCATTTCATTTCTGGTTTTGAAGTGAGTGTAAGCGATTTTGCTGCGCTGGCCAGTACCGAAAAAGCGCTCAAAGAAGCCGTAGAAATGCGGCCGGTGAACCAGCACCTTTTGCAGGTGAGCAACATTCAAGATACCGAAGCTGACTTATTTGCTTGGCTACATTTTCTAGATTTTAATGTCCTAATCATTATCTTTTTGATGTTGCTGATCGGCATCATCAATGTAGGTTCGGCTGTGCTGGTGCTGATTGTCGTGCGCACCTCCTTTGTGGGCTTGCTCAAGGCTTTGGGCGCCAACAACCGCTCGGTTCGCCGCATCTTTTTGTGGCAAGCAGCCTACCTGTTGCTGAGGGGTTTGCTCATTGGCAATTCGCTCGCGCTTGTTTTGTGCTGGCTGCAAGACCGTTTTGCGCTGCTGAAACTAGACCCTGCGGTTTACTATCTAGATGCCGTTCCGATCGATTTCAGCTTTTGGAATTTTATTTTTATCAATGTCTTAACCTTTGGTACTTGCATGATTGCTTTACTCTTGCCAAGTAGGGTTGTGGCGCGCATTTCACCCATTAAAGCCATCAAGTTCCAATGAGTTGGTATGTGGGGCAGCAGGTGAGTGTCCTGCGTGAGTCCGGTATTTTTACCATTCAAGAAATTCAAAAAACACAGTTGGTGCTCACCGACGAATTTGGTTTTTCCTACACTTACACCAAAGACTTAGTCGTGGCGCGGCAAGCCATTGACGTTCAAAAAATCAAAAATAAGGACGAATTAACTGGTGCGCGCACCCAGCGCCAAAAGCCTCCTTCCTCCAAAGAAAATGCGCTACCAAGCATCGATTTACATGCAGAAGAGCTCGGTTTGCCCGCACAGCTTCCTGCGCACGACGTCTTGTTGGCTCAAATACATGCATTCAAGCAATTTTGTAATCAGCAACTGCGCGCACGTCAGGCTAAATTTTTGGTGATTCACGGCGCAGGTGAAGGCCGTTTAAAGCAAGAAATCAAGCAACTTGTTTTGCCGAGAAATGGAATCTCTATGCACGATGCGCAATGGAGCAATGGCGCTGTTGGAACTTCCAGAATCGAGCTCATCTTGAGCGCTTTTGTGCCTTTTTAAGGCAATCCAATATAACCCGGCTTTCCTTTTGGAATGTCAAAAACCCAAGTATAGTAGCCGATGTAATGCGCGCTAAAATAACCCAAGCGCGCGCGGAGTTCTTTTGGGAAGCCAATTTGTTGCTCGGCAGAAAGCCCACTCATGCGCCACTGCGGTGCAACGCCATCTTGTTGGCAAGGCGCATGCCTCTGAGGGCCGTAGAGTTGGGTGCCGTATTGGTAAACGCTTGTCCAGTAGTTGGCAGGCATCGTTTTTCCTTTCGGATTTTCGGGTGCAAAAGCATAGTAAGCGCCCAACTGTATTTTTCCTTTTAGTACGCGAGCCATGCCCATCAAATAGGCGTGTCCCATGCTGTGGCTCACGACGTACAGCGTGTCGTTTTGTGGGTCGTTGCCGTTTCTCGAGAGTTCTTGCAACAGGTTGCGGCCCGCTTGCTTGCCTGCTTGGTAGCGCTGGTTAAAGCCCTCTTTATTGGATTTCGTGGCCAAAAGGTTGTAGGTCCGGACTTCTTGTTGGTTAGCAATTTTGGTTGTAGAACAGCTGTGTGTACCCAGGCAAGGTTTCGGGTACAACGAGGCGCCGCTCATGAACTGCAGCAAGGAGCGGTGATTAGAAGTGCGCACGCTGTGGTGGCCATCGGCAAAAAACGTGCGCTCGGTAGCCAAACGCTGCTCAAACGTCGCAATGAAGTTTTCTTGAGGCCAATAATTGAAGCCGTCGGCGCCATAAATCAAGTTCTTGGACCGCGGATGCTCTAGGCCTTTGTCGTTAATGGCTTGTAGGGCTTTTTCGGGGTCTTGACTCGAGGAGGTAGGTCTGTAGCCATTGACCAATAAAAGCAAACGTTTGGGGCGGTCTTTTTTGAATTCAAACGCGACGAGTTGTTTGTTGGCGAGCTCGTAGACGAGCGCGGTATCTTTGCCGTCGGCTTTTTTGTGGTGGAAAACAAATAACTAATTGCTGGCCAAAACGCGCGATGAGTCTGGGTGCGCTTTGAAATAGCGTTTATCGTATTTGAAGAAGAGCTTGCCACTTTTTTTGTACTCAAAATGGAGCACGGGTAAAGCGCGTTGGGTGTGCCATTTTTGTCTCTTTTTGATGTAGAGTTGGTTGCGGGTGCGGCTGGTTTCTTTGCTTAAGAAATAAGTTCGGTTATTTCGACCTTTGCTGAGGGCCTGAATAGTGGCGTGGTTGAAATCGCTGAGTTGGTGAAAGCGAAAGTGGATTTGTGTATTGTAAAAATCGATGGCCCAAATAGCTGTGGCATTACCGGCAACTACTGCTGCCCATAAAAAGAGCTTCAGCAAACGATAAGACCAACGCTTGAAAAAACGACTTTCTGCCATGCGTCGATTGATGCGCCGAAAAGTCAGTATTTGAAGAAAGATGGTCAAGAGCAAAGCCAAAAGATGAACAGCGGTCCAATCGATACCTAACCAAGAATAACGGATCTTGAAAAATGGATTGTTCGGGTCTTTGTAGTTCAGAAATTGATTGCGCTGTTCAAAAACGACCAAACCGTGTTGCGGTGCTTGCGCGTTTTGGATGCTGCCATCGCGGTTTTCTGTCCAAGCGATATGCACTACCCTGCCGTTGTCGGCAAAAAGCGAGGGCGAACTAAAAAGAAAGAGAAGGGTAAAAAGGAGGTAGCGATACACCTTACAAGTGCATGAAGTTCTTTTTGGCTAAAAGTTCGTCTTCGGATTCGCGGTAAGCTGGGTCGTCTACGCAGCAGTCTACTGGGCAAACAGCGGCACATTGTGGTTCGTCGTGGAAACCTACACATTCTGTGCATTTTTCGTGAGCGATAAAGTAGACGTCCATGTTGACAGGTTCAAAAGCATGATCTGCCTCGATTTCTTCGCCGTCTAGCGTTTGGATCAGGCCTTTGAGGGTGGTGCCGTCGGTAAATTTCCATTCGGCGCCGCCTTCGTAAATTGCATTATTAGGGCACTCGGGCTCGCAAGCTCCGCAGTTAATGCATTCGTCGGTGATCATGATGGCCATAAGTCAATATTTTTGTGCAAATATAACAACGACTGAGCGAATCTTTTGTGCGTTCACGAACAAAAAATTTAGAAAAGCGTACTTTTGCACCGTGGAAAGAAGCCAAATCACCTCCGCTTTTGCTGCCCTCGGAACAATCCTAGCTGCAATTGCCAAAGACCAACCGCGTCCAGCGACCTGTACAAATGAAGAATGGGACGCACTGCTCGAGCTCATCCAAAGAGAGCAACACCACAACGGTTGGTTTACCGATGACGCCATCAAAATGGCTTTTCAAGAAATTTCCTTTTGGTTGCAAACAGAACGTCTAGAAAAATGGCTCGCGCCTTATGCCCTTGCTGAGGAGCTTCAAACCGTTGCCTTGATTTTGCCCGGAAACCTGCCATTGGTTGGTTTTCACGACTTCCTTTGCGTGCTCTGCTCGGGTCACAAGGCGCTTGTGAAGCTTTCCAGTGAAGATGCGCGCTTGCTTCCTGCATTGGTAAAAATGCTCGTCCGTTTTGAACCAGCTTTGCAGTCAAGAATAGCATTTGCGCTCGGCAAACTTTCCGATTACAGCGCGGTAATTGCAACAGGCTCAAACAATAGCATGTTGCATTTCAAGCAATACTTCACGGGTGTTCCGCATGTGCTGCGCGGGCACCGCAGCTCAATTGCTGTGCTAGATGGTTCGGAAACAGCAGCAGAACTCACGCAATTAGGACAAGACATCTTTCAATATTATGGCCGTGGCTGCAGAAACGTTACACTCATGTTTGTTCCTGAGTCCTTTGAACTCAATCGGTTTTTTGAAGCTATAGTTCCTTATGCTGAGATGGTCAATCATAAAAAATACGGCAACAACTACGATTATAACAAGGCCATTCACCTCATGAACCAAGTGCCCATTCTAGACAATCATTTTTTGTTGCTCAAGGAAAGCCAAGAGCTCCATTCACCGCTCGGCATGCTGCACTACCACCGCTATGCAGATAAAACAGAGGTGGAGGCATATCTAGATACAAATCAGCAACAAATACAATGTGTAGTAGGGAATGCTTATTTGCCTTTTGGCTCAGCGCAGTGTCCGCAACTCACAGATTACGCCGACGGCATCGACACCATGCAATTTCTTGGTAACTTTGCCTAATGTCTCTTTTAGATAAATTCATGATCCGTTATAAAACGCCCCAAGAAATTGAAATCATGCGCGAAGCCGCGCAGGTAGTGAGCCGCACCCTTGGTTTGGTTGCCAAGCACATGAAGCCTGGCGTGACGCCGCGCTTTCTAGATCAGTTGGCCGAGGACTACATCCGCACCCAAAATGCCATCCCGGGTTTCAAAGGTTTGTACGGTTGCCCGAGCACCCTTTTGATTTCTGTGAACGAACAAGTTGTACACGGCTTACCGACCGACAAACCGATTCAAGACGGCGACATCGTTTCTGTCGACTGCGGATCTATCTACAAAGGCTACTACGGCGATCACGCCTATACATTTGAAGTAGGAGAGGTAAGCGCCGAGAAAAAACAATTGTGCAAAGTCACCAAAGAATGCTTGTATCTAGGCATTGAGCAAGTCACGATCGCCAACCGCATCGAAGACATCGGTTGGGCCATTCAGCAGCACGCCGAGGCGCATGGCTATGGCGTTGTCCGAGACCTCGTTGGGCATGGCTTGGGTAAAGAACTCCACGAAGAGCCACAAGTACCCAACTACGGCCGACGCGGACGCGGTAAGAAAATTCAAAATGGCCTCACCATCGCTATTGAACCGATGATCAATATGGGCACCGAAAAAGTCGAAACCCTCGATGACAAATGGACCATCGTCACCGCCGATCGCCAACCCAGTGCGCACTTCGAACACAACGTCGCTGTTGTCGATGGCGCACCCGTGATCTTATCTACTTTTGATTTTATATATGAGGCTTTGGGCTTGTGATTCCTCCACGTGATTAAAAATCTCTCATTCTAAAATATTTCACACAAAAAAAAGCGCCTTTTGGGCGCTTTTTTTATTTCGTGATTTGATCTTACAAGTGAATGACCTCGCCGTAAGCCGCTGCTGCAGCTTCCATGATGGCTTCGGACATCGTTGGGTGCGGGTGAACTGTTTTGATGAGTTCTTCGCCGGTTGTTTCTAGTTTGCGAACCGCAACGAGCTCAGCTACCATTTCGGTAACATTGGCGCCAATCATGTGGCCGCCGAGGAGTTCGCCGTATTTGGCATCGAAAATGAGTTTCACAAAACCATCTTTGGCACCGGCAGCGCTCGCTTTACCAGAGGCTGAGAACGGGAATTTGCCGACTTTGATTTCGTAACCTGCTTCTTTGGCTGCTTTTTCAGTCATGCCGACGCTCGCCACTTCTGGAGAACAATAGGTACATCCTGGGATGTTGCCGTAGTCGAGTGGCGCTGGATGATGACCCGCGATTTTCTCGACGCAAATGATCCCTTCTGCAGAGGCAACGTGTGCCAAAGCTGGGCCAGGAACAACATCGCCAATGGCAAAATAGCCTGGTAAATTCGTTTGGTAGTAGTCGTCGACAAGAATACGGCCTTTATCTACGATGATTCCGAGTTCTTCTAGGCCAATGTTTTCGATGTTGGTGACAACACCTGCTGCTGAAAGTACCACATCACATTCGATTTTCTCTTCGCCTTTTGCAGTTTTGATGCGCACCACACAGCCTGGGCCGCTGGTGTCTACTGATTCAACAGAAGCGTTGGTGAGGATGTTAATACCTGATTTTTTGAAGGATTTTTCGAGTTGTTTTGAAACGTCTTCGTCTTCTACAGGGACAATATTTGGTAAGTATTCAACAACCGTTACTTCCGTGCCAATTGCATTGTAGAAATAAGCAAATTCAACACCGATCGCTCCAGAACCTACAACAACCAACTTCTTAGGTTGTGTCGGGAGGGTCATGGCTTGGCGGTAACCAATGATTTTGGTGCCGTCTTGGGGTAGGTTAGGAAGTTGACGCGAACGCGAGCCAGTGGCGATAATGACGCCTTTGGCTGCTGTGTAGGTGGTCTTGTTGCCGCTTTCGTCGGTCACTTCTACCGCTTTGCCAGCTTTCAAAACACCGTTGCCTTTGAGCACGTCAATTTTGTTTTTCTTCATTAAGAATTGGATGCCGTTAGACATGCCGTTGGCTACGTCGCGGCTGCGCTTGATCATAGCGCCGAAGTCAGCGCTGCTTTCTTTGACGTTGATGCCGTAATCTGCGGCGTGCTGGAGGTATTCGTATACATTGGCGCTCTTGATCAGCGCTTTTGTAGGAATACAGCCCCAATTGAGGCAAACTCCGCCTAGAGATTCTTTTTCTACAATTGCAGTTTTTAGGCCCAACTGAGAGGCGCGAATTGCGGTGACGTATCCGCCCGGGCCGCTACCCACAACAATGATGTCGTAACTCATTTTTTCAAAGTTTTAAGGGACAAATTTAAGGCGAAAAATTGAAAGATGCTATCCGATTAATCGTTACTTTTGTCTTTGAATTCTCAATACTCTATGGAAACCAATCACCAAAAAGAAGCTACGCTTGAACAAGCCATCGATTTAGGCCTCCGCGCCGACGAATTTGAACACGTTAAAGAAATCCTTGGCCGCACTCCAAATTTTACCGAAACAGCTGTCTACTCCGTTATGTGGAGTGAGCACTGCTCTTATAAAAACTCAATCCTTTGGCTCAAGACGCTGCCCAAAGACGGCCCGCACATGTTGGTCAAAGCTGGCGAAGAAAACGCCGGTTTGGTCGATATCGGCGACGGCTTGGGTTGCGTATTCAAAATCGAGTCTCACAATCACCCAAGTGCACTAGAGCCTTACCAAGGCGCAGCAACCGGTGTGGGCGGTATCAACCGCGACATCTTTACCATGGGCGCGCGCCCAATTGCCCAGCTCAACTCTTTGCGTTTTGGCAATATTGAAGAAGCGCGCACCAAATGGTTGGTCAAAGGTGTCACTAAAGGCATCGGCGACTACGGCAACGCTTTTGGTATTCCAATTGTCGGTGGCGAAGTCTTCTTTGACGAATCTTACAACACCAATCCGCTCGTGAATGCTTTCTCTGCGGGCATCATCGACACCAAAAAAATCATTTCTGCCACGGCAAAAGGCCCAGGAAACCCCGTTTTTATTGTGGGTTCAGCTACCGGTAAAGACGGTATCGCAGGTGCGGCATTTGCCTCCAAAGACATCACCGAAGATTCTGCCAACGACCTCCCATCGGTTCAGGTTGGCGATCCTTTCATGGAAAAACTTCTCCTCGAAGCTACCATGGAACTCTCCATGACCGACGCCATCGTCGGGATGCAAGACATGGGCGCTGCGGGTATCACTTGTTCCACCTGTGAAATGAGCGCTGCAGGCAACGTCGGGATGGAAATCTTCCTAGACCGTGTTCCCACGCGCCAAGAAAACATGTTGCCCTACGAAATCCTCTTGTCAGAATCTCAAGAGCGCATGCTTGTAGTGGTTCAAAAAGGCAAAGAGCAAATCGTCAAAGACATCTTTGATAAATGGGACCTCCACGCCGAAGAAATCGGGCACGTCACCGATACCGGCCGCATTCGCTACTACATGGGCGGTGAGCTCGTGGGCGACGTTCCTGCCGAATCACTCGTTTTGGGTGGCGGTGCACCACAATACAAAAGAGAATATACCGAACCTGCTTACTACCAAGAGTTCAAAAAATTCGATATCTCTCAAGTTGCCGAGCCTCAAGACCTCAAAGCGGTAGCTGACGCCATGCTCGGTTTGCCAAATATCGCATCTAAGCGTTGGGTCTACGAACAATACGACTCCATGGTGGGTACCCGCAACATGACTACCAATCGCCCGTCAGATGCCGGCATCGTCAATATCAAAGGCACCAACAAAGCCCTCGCCATGACCGTAGACTGCAACTCGCGCTACGTCAATGCCGATCCAGAAATTGGCACCATGATCGCCGTCTCTGAGGCTGCCCGCAACATTACTTGTGCAGGTGGTAACCCGAGCGCCATCACCAACTGTCTCAACTTCGGCAATCCCTACAATCCAGAATCTTACTGGCAGTTTGTAGGCGCCATCAAAGGGATGTCTGCCGCTTGCTTGAAATTTGAAACGCCAGTAACCGGCGGTAACGTTTCTTTCTACAATCAAACCGTCATGAACGGCAAAGAAGTGCCGGTTTTCCCGACACCAACTATCGGCATGATCGGTATTGTACCAGACAAAGACAAAATCATGACCCTCGACTTCAAACAAAAAGGGGACCTCATTTTCTTGATTGGCGACTACACCGAAGACATCGCGTCCTCTGAATACCTTGCCACTTACCACGGCGTCAAGGCATCGCCCGCTCCATATTTCGACCTCGACAAAGAATTCCAAATGCACCAAGCAATTAAAGGCTTAATTGCAGAAGGTTTGGTCAACGCCGTTCACGACGTTGCCGATGGTGGGCTCTACGTTTCGCTCGTCGAGATGTCTATGCCTAGAGATTTAGGTTTTGATATCGTTTCCGATGCCGACATCCGTCTAGATGCCTTCTTATTTGGCGAAGGACAGGGCCGCGCAGTGGTTTCCGTTACCGAAGAGCAAGAAGAAGCATTTGTAGAATATATGGTCGCTTCTGGTGTCAACATGACGCTTTTAGGGCATGTCACCAAAGGAAAACTTCAAATAGACGAACAACATTACGGTTTCATCACCGAAGCCAAAGCCATTTACGACAACGCCTTGGGCGCACACTTAGAAAAATAAACATGGAATACAACACCACGCGTGGTCCGCTTATTTTGCCAGAATACGGTCGCAATGTCCAAAACATGATCGCTCATGCCATGGAACTGACCAACCGCACTGAGCGCAACCTCGCTGCCAAAGCCATTATCGAAGTGATGGGCCAACTCAATCCGCACCTGCGCGATGTCGAGGACTACCGCCACAAGCTCTGGACGCACTTATTTGTGATGTCTAATTTTGAGTTCGATGTAGATTCTCCTTACGAAAAACCTAAACCAGAGGTGCTCAATGAGAAGCCACAACGCATGGTTTATCCTTCAAGTAAAATCCGCTATGGCCATTACGGCAAATACACTCAAACTATTTTAGAGGCGTCCAAAGAAGTCAGCATTCCAGAGGAAAAAGAATTCCTCAAGACAACAATGGCCAACTTCATGAAAAAACAGTTTTTGGCCTACAACAACGATACCGTCGAGAACAACGTAATTGCCCAACAGCTCAAAGAACTTTCCAAAGGAGACCTCATTTTGGAAAACCCAGATGATTTAGTCCATACCAACACCCTACTCAAAACCATGGGAATTGGTCAAAATCAGCAGAAAAACCAACGCTTTAATAAGCAAAAGAGCAACAGCAACAACAACAACAATAAGTACAAAAAGAAAAAATTCATCAAAAAATAAAGCATGGCTTCTTTTGAAATTTATGGTGGCAAGCCACTAAAAGGTGAAATCATTCCGCAAGGGGCAAAAAACGAAGCCCTACAAGTGCTTTGTGCACCGTTACTGACTTCAGAAAAAGTCACCATTTCCAATATTCCAGACATCGTCGATGTCAATAAACTCATTGCTTTGTTGCAAACGATGGGTGTGAAGGTAGAAAAGGTCGAGAAGGGCACGTATATTTTTCAGGCCAAAGAAATTGACCTCGACTACCTAGAAACCGAAGATTTCAAGAAGCGCGCTTCTTCTTTGCGCGGTTCTATCATGATTGTTGGTCCGTTGTTGGCCCGCTATGGTCGTGGATTCATTCCTAAGCCAGGTGGAGACAAAATCGGCCGCCGTCGCCTCGATACCCACTTTGAAGGTTTTGCGCTCTTAGGAGCTAAATTCAACTACGACGCCGGTGAGCATTTCTATTCCGTAGAAGCTGCCAATCTCAAAGGCACTTTCATCC
>JAIPCC010000047.1 GCA_021738405.1 Crocinitomicaceae bacterium
AGTGTACCTGTTTTTGGCAATGATGCCGTAAATGAAATCTCTCAAAAAGAGCGGAAAAATCCAGGCCAATTGAGACCAATGCCAAGGCCCGAAAACATCTTTATAAATCATGAGTACCGCACTGCTTTGTTGCCACCACTTTTCATTTCTCCGGTAAGAAACGCTATCTGCAAATCCAAACTTGACTCCGCTTTTATCTATACCGGCTGGTAAACCCTGAAAAGTGCTGAAGATCAGTATTTGGCGCTTGTCTTTAGTAAGGAGGTGCTGAATGAGTCGATTGCAGAGGATACAAACACCATCATAAACCACCAAATGACTGTACTGCGCCGACATTACTTTTGCTCAGGCACCAACAGTTTTTTAGGCGCGCTGACTTTTTCATGAAGTAAGGCCAATTGCAATACTTCAGCCATTTTGTCTACGTAATGTATCGAGAGCCCCTTGAGGTAGTCAGCGGCAATTTCGTCGACGTCTTGTTTGTTTTTGGCACACAAGATGATCTCTTTGATGCCCGCTCTTTTGGCTGCTAAAATCTTTTCTTTGATGCCGCCAACAGGTAGCACATCGCCGCGCAAGGTGATTTCGCCGGTCATGGCGAGGTTCTTCTTGACTTTGCGTTGTGTAAATAGCGAAGCCAATGCGGTGAGCATCGTGACGCCAGCACTCGGGCCATCTTTGGGCGTCGCGCCTTCTGGCACGTGAATGTGTACGTTGTATGCGCCAAAAACCTTCGGGTCTAGCGCTAGTAATTCGTGGTGGCTTTTGAGGTATTCGAGGGCTATCACGGCAGATTCTTTCATGACGTCGCCTAAATTTCCGGTGAGGTTCAGCTTGCCGTTTCCTTCTGAAATAAGACTTTCGATAAAGAGGATGTCGCCACCTGCAGCCGTCCAGGCAAGGCCCGTAACGACGCCAGCGACATCGTTGTTGTCGTATTTGGTGCGCATGCGGCCCGCTCCTAAAAAGGTAAAGAGGTCTGCACTGGTAAGTTTGGCTTCAAAAGTTTCTTCCATGGCAATTTGACGCGCGCGGTTGCGCACCACTTTGGCTACAATTTTGTCTAGGCCGCGCACGCCAGATTCAAACGTGTAGGACTCAATGATTTGTTGCCACAATTTTTTATCGATGGAAATATCGTTTTTGTGAATGCCGTGTGCAGCAATTTGCTTGGGCAGCAAGTGTCTTTTGGCGATTTCGATTTTTTCCTCGAGGGTATAGCCGTTTACTTCTATGATTTCCATGCGGTCTAGCAAGGGGCCCTGGATGCTTTGGAGGTTGTTGGCCGTGGCGATAAACAAGACTTTGGATAAATCGAATTCAGTTTCGACGTAGTTGTCGTAGAAGTTGCCGTTTTGTTCGGGATCGAGGACCTCGAGCAGGGCAGAAGAGGGGTCGCCGTGGTTGCTGCGGCCGAGTTTGTCTATCTCGTCCAAGACAAAAACAGGGTTGGCCGTTTCTGTTTTCTTGAGGTTTTGCATGATGCGGCCTGGCATAGCGCCAATATACGTTTTGCGGTGTCCACGGATTTCGGCTTCGTCGTGGAGTCCACCGAGCGACATCCGGACATATTTGCGACCCAATGCTTCGGCAATCGACTTACCTAATGATGTTTTACCAACTCCCGGAGGGCCGTAAAAGCACAAAATTGGTGCTTTCATGTTGCCTTTGAGCTTGAGTACTGCCAAGTATTCCAAAATGCGCTCCTTGACTTTTTCCAGACCAAAATGATCGCGCTCGAGCACGCGCTTGGCGATATTGAGGTCGAGTTTGTCTTTGCTGTAGACATTCCAAGGAAGTTCGAGCAAGAGGTCGAGGTAGTTGAGCTGAACGGTGTATTCGGCGCCCTGCGGATTCATGCGCTGGAGTTTTTCGAGTTCTTTTCCGAAAAGTTTGGCGATGCGCGCATCCCATTTTTTGCCTTGGGCTCTTTTTTCGAGCTCGCGGGCGTCTTGAATTTGTGGGTTGTCGCCGAGCTCGTCTTGGATGGTGCGCATTTGCTGGTGCAAAAAGTACTCGCGCTGTTGTTTGTCGAGGTCTTTGCGCACTCTGTTTTGGATCTCGTTGCGCATCTCGAGCACTTGAATTTCTGCGGTGAGGTGCTCAAGTACCATCATGACGCGCTTTTTGATGTCCATTTCTTCGAGCATGGCTTGTTTTTTGGCGACATCGGCGTTCATATTAGACGAGATGAAATTGACCAAAAAGCTAGGGCTATCTATGTTGCCGATGGCAAACTGCGCTTCGGAAGGAATATTGGGACTTTCGCGAATGATCTGAAGGGCGAGGTCTTTGATGGTGTTGAACATGACCTCGAGCTCTTTGTTGGCGCTGTCGATGGCTTGTTCGGTCAGGACCCTAACTTTGGCCTTCATGTAAGGTTCTGTTTGGGTGGCCTGCAGCATTTCAAAGCGACGCTTGCCTTGAATAATAACCGTTGAGCTTCCGTCGGGCATCTTGAGCAAGCGAATGATTTGAGCAACAGTTCCCACATCGTGTAAATCGGCAAACTGAGGCGCTTCGACATCTTGGTTTTTTTGAGAAACTACCCCGATGATTTTACTGCCTTTATTGGCTTCTTGAATCAGTTTGATGCTTTTGTCTCGGCCCACAGTAATGGGAATAACAACGCCAGGAAAGAGCACGTTGTTGCGCAAAGGAAGTATAGGGAGTTCTTCAGGGTATTCTTGTTTGTTCATGTGCTCTTCTTCCTCTGCCGTGATGAGTGGAATAAACTCAGCATCGGCGTCATAGCCAGAGACTTCAAAAAAACCTTGATCAAAAAGATTGCTCATAATAGAATTGTTTCAAGCGGGTGGGGTGTCAAGATGCATGCCAAAGGCAGAAACGCTGCAAAAAAGTCAGTTGTTTGCCAAGAATTCAAAAATTTGGCGCTCTTCTGGGCTAAATGCTACTTTTCTTCTGGCCATCATGGCAGTTGCAGCTTCAATAGCTTTGTCTAGGCGGTATTTTTCGCTAGCCGCATCGGAGACCCATTCAAAAGAAGCGATGTGTTTCTCTGGAAAATGACTGCAAAAAACATTGCTGCAAACACCCACAACACTTGCGGTATTGAACTGTACATTGATTGCCGACTTGCTGTGGTCGCCCATGGTGAGCCCCATAAAAAGTTGGTCTGTTTTGACTTGGTCTTGCGCCTCATAACTATACGTACTGACCTTTCCGTAGTTGTTTTTGAGGTTGGAACAGTTGGTATCTGCACCCAAATTGCACCATTCGCCGATGAGCGCGTTCCCTAGAAAGCCGTCGTGCCCTTTGTTGGAGTAGCCCTGAAAGAGGCAATTGCTAACTTCGCCACCCACACGACATTCCGGGCCAACGGTGGTGGCGCCATAGATTTTGGCACCCATTTTAACAACTGCGCCGTCGCAGAGCGCTAAAGGACCACGCAACAGCGCGCCCTCCATGACTTCTGCATTTTTACCGATGTAAATGGGGCCTTCGTTGGTGTTCAAGATGGCACCTTCTACGCGTGCACCTTCTTCAATAAATAACTGATCTGCAGGGCCAATGAGGCGATTGCTCTCTTTGAGCTCAACTGAAGTTTGCCCCTTTGTAAACCAAGTGAAATCTTGCTTTAAGATGGCTGCATTGAGCAAGTAGAGGTCCCAACGGTTTTCAAGGATAATGAGGTTTGAATCGGAATATGCTGTTTTGTAATTTCCCGCGCCATTTTGGGCAAGCAAAACCGAATTCATGTACAGTTTTTCACCTACCTTGAGTTCGCTAACCGCTTTGGCTAATTGCACATCTGGTATCACTTGCGCATTGATCCAAATGCCCTCTCTACTTGGGTATTTGCCCTGCAGGTAACTTTCTGTTTGATACCCAATTTGCGCTCCGGGCAGCAAATGCTTCCAGCGTTCGGTATTGGTGAAAAGACCACAGCGCAATTCGGCCAACGGACGCGTAAGGGTCAGCGGGGCAAAGCGCAAATGCAATTGGTTGTCAGACAACAGGAGTTTCATCGGCTGGTTGGGGTTGATAGGCAAAACTACTCAAAAAGAGCAGCACAAAAGTAAGCATTCCGTTGAGCAAGAGCATTTCGTTTCCGAATTGATAGCCTTTCCAAATGAGGTCTGCATTTTTACTCAAAAAATAACAGCAAAGCGGTGCGAGCACGACAATTATTGGAATGAGTGCTGCAGGTGCATTTCTTTTGGTTAAAATTCCAAAGGCAAATAGCCCGAGAAGTGGGCCATAGGTGTAGCCGGCAATGAGGAAAATGAGCTTGACGATGCTCTTGTCGTCGTACCACTTGAATAGAAAAACCAACAGCGTAAAAAGCACCGCAAAACTGATATGAACGATTTTTTTGAGTCGCATGCGCTCCGTTTCGGGAAGGTTTTTGCGTTCAAAACCAATGATGTCTATGCAGAAAGAAGCCGTGAGGGCAGTGATGGCGCCGTCTACAGAAGGAAACAAAGCAGAAATAAGTCCGATGGTGAAAATGATGAAAACGCCGGTGGGTAAGAATTGCTGAATGACCTGAGGAAAGAGGTCGTCGGGGGCAAAAGTGAGACCGTTTTTGAGGGCGAAATAACTCAGGATACTGCCGAGTAGCAAAAACAACGCATTGACGATGAGCAGTGTAAAGCTAAAAACCACCATGTTTTTTTGGGCATCTTTGAGCGTCTTGACGCTGATGTTCTTTTGCATCATTTCTTGGTCAAGGCCCGTCATGGCGATGGTGATGAAGGCGCCGCCGATGAAATGCTTCCAGAAGTAGTCGCTTTTGGACGGATTCCAGGACCAAACTTGGGTGAGTTGTTCATTTTTGAGGTTGGCCCAGAGCTCAGTCCAGGAAAGATCCATTTGCTGTTGGAGGGTGTAGATACAAACCACCAAGGCCAATAACATGAAAAAAGTTTGTAGGGTGTCTGTCCAGACGATGGTTTTGACGCCGCCTTTGAGCGTGTAGGCTAAAATCATGAGGATGATCAGTAGTGTAGATTGCCAAAAAGCGAGGCCAATGGGTTCAAAAACAAAAAGTTGCAATACGTTGATCACAAGGTAGAGCCGAACCGTTGCACCGAGCGTGCGCGAAAGAATGAAATAGCCTGCTCCCCATTGATAGGCGCGCAAACCGAGGCGCAGCTCTAAATACCGATAGATAGAGCTCAGTTGGTATTTGTAGTACAGCGGCAAAAGCACAAAAGCCACAACAAAATAGCCTGCAAAAAAGCCCAGCACCAACTGGTAATAATGCCAAGCGCCCGTGCTGACGTCGCCCGGAACAGACACAAAGGTGACGCCCGAAAGCGAGGTGCCGATCATGCCAAAAGCGACTAAATACCAAGGGCTTTTTTTGTCGCCGGTAAAAAAACTATGGCTGCTCGCATTTTTGGAGCTGAAATAGGCAATTGCAAGCAGCAGCCCGAAATATAATAGCAAGATGAGCGGGAGTAACACATTATTCATGGAGTAAAAATAGCGCAAAGCACTATATTTGCCTCAAAAAAATACGTATGGAACTCATTTTTGTGGTTATTTCGTTTCTGTTGGTCAGTTTGGCAATGGTGACAATCGTTTATTTATTTCTCAAGCGTCAACACGACCACAGCCTCGTGAAGCTCCAGACTGAACTCGCCTTGCAGCGTCAAAATTATTTTCTACCGAGTAAGCTAGAAGCGTATCAGCGCTGTATTTTACTGCTCGACCGCATTTCACCTGCCAACCTCACGCTGCGCACCCTACAAGTGACCCACAATGCCAGAACCCAACAAAGTTTACTCGTCAAGACCGTCAGAGAAGAGTTTGAACACAATATTGCCCAACAGCTCTTTGTTTCGCCGCAGGGCTGGGCGATGCTGATTCAAGCAAAGGAAGAAGTGTTGCGTGTTATCAATATGGCGGCCAATACATTAGATGCACAAGCTAGTGCTACAGACCTCGCGTCGAGAATTTTAGAAATCTCCGCTCAAATTGAGCAGTTTCCAACAGAAATTTGCCGTGCTTACTTACAAAATGAGTTTCAGCGTTTCAACGCTTAGCCATTTTTTCTTTGACGATAGCAAGCAGCATCGGGAGCAAAGACAAGCCGATGATGCCAAAAATGACGGTTTCGAAGTTTTCGCGCACAATAGTGAGGTTGCCAAAGAAGTAACCCAAAAGCGTTAGGCCGAGTACCCAACTCACACCGCCAATCACATTGAACCTCAAAAAGATGCTGTAGCGCATATTCGCTAAGCCCGCCGTAAAAGGTGCAAACGTGCGTACAATTGGTACAAAGCGTGCAATAATGATCGTTTTGGAACCGTGTTTCTCAAAAAACGCTTGGGTTTGTTGCAAATGCTTTTCTTTGAGTAGGGCATAGCGACCAATCTTCATTTGTGCCAACTTGCGTCCGTATTTTTGACCAATCCAAAAGTTCAGTGCATCGCCTAAAATAGCGGCAACAATAAGCAAACCCAACACGACCCAAAAATTCAGTTGTGCCAATTCGTTGTCTATCTGAACGCCTGCACAAAACGAACCCGCCGCAAAAAGCAGTGAGTCGCCAGGTAGCAAAGGCATGAAAACCAAGCCCGTTTCTACAAAAATGATCAAAAACAAGATGGCGTAAATCCAAACGCCATAATCCTGAATGAGCAAGAAAAGGTAGTTGTCAATATGGAGGATAAAATCGAGGAGTTGAAGAAGATAGCTCATTATTGACAAGTGATTTGAGGTGCGTTTTGCTCGATCCAGGCATTGATGCCGCCTTCCAACACACAAATATTGGTGGCTGCAAATTCAGTTTCTATGAAATTAGCGAGGGCTTCTGCACGCTTGCCAGACTGACACATGAGCACCACTTGGTCGTAATGCTGGTAGTCGGGATACGCCGCCGCAAAAGTGGCCATCGGTACAGACGGGCAATCTATTTTGCAGTTCAATAATTCGTAAGGTTCGCGGATATCGATGAGGCAACAGCTTTCTTGGGCTTCTAACGCCTGAAGAACTTCCTTCGGACTGAGCATTTTCATGGTGTCAAATTTTAGCAAAGATAAAATTCTTGTTCAATAGACCTTGATTTTATCTGTCTGCTTTTGCGCGCGGATGCCAATTTGATACCCATCTTCGTTAAAAATATCGACGTCAAGGTGCTTTAATTTGATGTGTGTCTCGCCCTTTGCAACTTGTTTATACTGGATTTTGCAATTGTGATAAATTTCAAGTGTGGGCAATAAAAATGTGCATTTTTCCGAAGGTTTTGGCCCAACAGCAAGGGCTTTGGTGCCTTTTCTAAGTAATAGCACCTGGTCTTTTTGATAAAAAGTTGTTTGTTGCTCCTGTAATTTGCGCTGCCTAAGGTTAGCCATGAACAGCAAACTACCGAGTAAGCCGAGTTGTGCCAGGTATTTGTGCTGTCTTTGCAAACCATAAAATAAATAATACGTCGCCAACCAAAAAAGCAAAACCCACCAAAAGGGCAGCACAAACCCTTTCGCCAATGCACCTGGGGCCTCGCTGAAAAAACGCATGATCTCTAACATCCAGCGAATGGAGGTCTCTAAAACAAAAGCACTGAGGCGATCTAACCAAGGAAGCGCCTGCAGAAAAGGAAAAAACATGCCCACTACCAATATTAAACTCGACAAACTCATCAGGCAGAGATTGGCAATTTGCGCATAATTTGGATACAAATGAAAATGATACAAACTCAGTGGTAGCGTGGTAAGCGTGGCTGCCAAACCGAGCGCCGTGCCATCCCAAAGATGCGTCAAGACTTTCCATCTGAATTGGAGTAAAGCCCGAATCGCTTCATAATAGAGATAAATACCCAACATAGCGAGATAAGACAACTGAAAACCGAGATCAAACAAGTAGCGCGGATCGTAGAGCAGGAGGCAAAAAGCCGAAAAAAACAGCGCCGAAAGCTGACTCATTTGGCGTCCAGACAACTGACTGAGCAACAACACACTGAACATAAAAACACTGCGCAACACCGATGCCGACAAGCCTGTAAGCACCGCATAGTACCAAACAATAAGCAGCACCAATACCAAAGCCTGCTTGCGACTCACCCAACGCGACAACAAACCCAACATCTTGAGTAACGCTAAGATCAATAAGCCAATATGCATGCCCGACACCGCCAAAATATGCATCGAGCCCGTCGCTAAAAAATAAGACCGCAACTGCGCATCAATGCCGTCACGCTCGCCTAAAATCAAGGCTCTGCCGATCGCCGCTGAGCGCGCACTCAATGCTTGGGTAAACAATTTAGATAGTTGACTTTTGATGCGCAGAAGACTGTTGTCAGAAGTAGATAGCCGCGTACCTGCCAGGACCCTGATATTAGAAGCATACACAAACGCCCGATGGCTCAGGCCTTGCAATTCATAATACCGCGATTGGTCAAAAGCACCCGGAAAGCGCTCATTGGCGAGTAATTCTGGTTGGCAGCGCAGCGCGTATGCATTTGCGAGTTGAAGAGGCGCTTTGGAGAAGACATAAAGTTGCAAGCCGATTGCCTTTTTTCGCTGGGCGGCACCGAAATAAAAACGACCTTTTACTTTTTGAAATTTGGCTTTATTTTCCAAAGATTCAGGTATAAAAACACCTGCAGTTTCTGTATTGAACTGAAGGCTTTGCAGTTGTCTGAATGCGCTTTGCCGGCTGTATAAAAGCCAAAAACCGAGGGCCATAAATGAAAAAAGGAGCCCGAATTGCCGCAAGGGTTTACTCAAGAGAAGTAAAGAGCTCCCGACTGTAAAAAACTTGAAAAAAAGCAGCACGCTATCCGTTAAATTACGGTAGTCGGCCAGATAGATACCGACGATAAAAGGCAGCAAAACAAGTCCGAAGTGCCATTGAAGTTTGGGCGCTTCTTGAACAGAAGGGGTGGTCATGAGCGAGATTTAGAGGTAGAATTTTCCCGCTTTGAACTTGATTTTTTCGGTGAGTAAATGAGGGCGAATCAGTGGCTCGAGCTCAGATTTGGCGCATAAAAAATGGGCCTCGAGCTCCTGAATGCTGCGCGCTTCTTGCAGAAAGGCTAAAAGTGAGCTTTCGTTTAAAGTGCGCGGCACGCAGACATCGCACTGGCCACACGGGGCAATGCTTTGCCCAAAATAAGTAATGAGTTGCTGAGCGCGGCAAGTAGGTTCTTGGCAGTAGCGTTGCATGGCTGATAGTTTATCTTGGGCTGCTTGCTTGCGCTCGAGGTAAATTTGGGGCTTGAGCTGCAGATAAGACTCGGGGAGTCTTTCCATTGTAAAATAGAGCAGGGGTAGGCTGCTTTTTTTGCTCAGTTCGATGATGCCGTTTTTTTGCATGAAGTCTAGTTGCTCTTCAAAACGCTGCGGCGTGGTTTTTAGTCTTTGAATGATTTTGTCTTCGTGCAGGCGTGTCATTTGGTCAAAGATGCCCGGATAGCTGCGCACTAGAGTAGCACAGAGCGTGTAGTAATCTTCGTGCTGGATCTGAAAGTTGTAGAGCACTTCATTGCTGACAATAAACTGCAGACGCGTTGGCTGAAAAAAGGCTTCGTCAAGGGTTAAATTGCCATTTTGTGCCAAAATTTTGAGCGCATAATAGACTTCGTCGTCGGGTAGCTCAAAGGTCCGGCAAAACGTTTTCATGTCAAAAGGGTAGGACTCGTCCTTGCCCGAACCAATAGCTATTTTGAGGTAGTTGCAAATGGCACGATACACAAAAATAACGCGGTCTGCACTCGGAAAACTTTTGGTGAGCTGTTGCTGCATTTGCTCAAAATCTTTGTGCTCGTGGAGCAGCAGCGCATAAGCAGGCTGGCCATCGCGACCACCACGGCCAGCTTCTTGAAAGTAAGCCTCGGGAGAAGTAGGTACTTCGTAGTGTAAAACAAACCGGACGTCGGGCTTATCTATGCCCATACCAAAAGCGTTGGTCGCCACCATGATTTGGTTTTTGTCGGTGAGCCAAGCGCGCAGCATCTGGCTGCGCTCTTCGGCGCTGAGCCCGCCGTGGTAAATACCGCAGCGCAAGCCGTTTGCTAAAAGGACGCGCGCCACTTCTTTTACGGAGCGCCGTGTTTGGCAATAAACTATACCCGTGCCTTTTTCGCGTTGGCAAATGGCCAGAATTTCTTGCATTTTGTTGTGTGCGGGCCGCACTAAATACTGCAAATTGTCTCGAGCAAATGAAGCCTCGAGTACTTGCGCTTTGGGCATTTGCAACTGCACGCAGATGTCTTGCTGCACAGCTTTGGTAGCTGTAGCAGTGAGCGCTAAAATGGGTACTTCGGGTTGGAGTTTGCGCAAATTAGCGATTTGGCGAAAGGCGGGCCGAAAGTCGTGGCCCCATTCCGAAATACAATGCGCTTCATCGACGACCAACAAGGAGATTTTCATGCGCTTGAAGCGCTCTATAAAAAGCGCCGACTGGATGCGCTCTGGCGAGGTATATAAAAAATCGAGGCCGCCAAAACGGGCGTTATCGAGGATGTGGTCGATTTCTCGGAAGGTGAGCCCGCTCGTTAAGGCTTTGGCACGCAAGCCGCGTTTGTTGAGGTTTTCGACCTGGTCTTGCATGAGTGCAATCAGTGGCGAAATGACCAAGCAAAGCCCTTCACGCTGCAAACCAGGCACTTGAAAACAAATAGACTTGCCGCCACCTGTTGGAAGTAGGGCTAAAGTGTCTTGACCCGCAAGTGCAGCCTTGGCAATTGGTTCTTGACTTGGCCTGAACGCAGCAAAGCCCCAATGCTTTTGGAGGATTTCAAGGGCTTGTGTGAAGGCGTGCATAATACAAAGTTAAGGAATGCTTTTAATAAGGTCAATAAGTTGTGCGCTCGATGATTTAGCTGTATATTCGCGCATCAATTAACACGCTTATGTCAGGAGTTTCCTTCACGTTCCCCGTCACGCACAACACAAACAGTCAGTTGTCTACCGTAGACTGGGAAAACCTCCCATTCGGAAAAATCTTTGCCGATCACATGTTTGTGATGGAATACGCCAATGGCGAATGGCAGCAAGGAGAAATTTTACCTTTTGGCCCCATCGATATGCATCCGGCCATGTCTGCTATTCATTATGGCCAGTCCATTTTTGAAGGCATGAAAGCCTACCGCAACAAAGACAACGAAATCGTTTTGTTTAGACCAGAGCTCAACGCACAACGTTTTTCGGAGTCTGCAGCGCGCATGTGCATGCCCGAAATTCCAGAAGAATTGTTTTTACAAGCCGTGAAGCAACTCGTTACCGCAGACGCAGACTGGGTCACCAACAAACCTGGTTACGCACTTTATATCCGTCCGTTTATGTTTGCCACCGACGAATTTGTCGGCATCAAACCTTCTGACACCTACAAATTTGTCATCATCAATTCTCCAGTTGGCGCCTACTACGCAGAGCCTGTTCGCGTCAAAATTGAAGAGTATTACACACGTGCAGCCGAGGGTGGCGTGGGCAGAGCAAAAGCCGCAGGCAACTACGGTGCCTCTTTGTATCCAGCCAAACTCGCTCAACAGCAAGGTTTTCACCAATTGGTCTGGACCGACGCCAAAACTCATACTTTCATTGAAGAGTCTGGCACCATGAACATCCTATTTGTCATGGATAACAAAATCATCACACCCACCGAAGACGCCGATACCATTTTGCGTGGCACGACCAAAAAAACAGTTCTAGAACTCGCCCGTCATTGGGGTATTCCGGTAGAAGAACGCAAAGTAACAGTTGCCGAAATCATTGAAGCGGCTCAATCGGGTAAGCTCCAAGAAGCATTTGGTGCAGGCACAGCCGCTACCATTGCGCCCATTGCCATGATTGGTTACCGCGACGAAAAGATCATGCTTCCAGCGCTTGAAACCCGTGAAATGTCGCTCAAAATCAAGGCTTACCTCGATGGCGTGAAGTCCGGAGAAATTGCCGACACCATGCACTGGATTCAGAAAGTCTGCTAAAATTGTGAAAATCCACCAAGGTTTGCATCTTAGCCGTATGCAACAGCTCTGGTTCATTTGCTTTTCCTTTTTTGGCTTTGGTGCATTTGCCCAACAACTCAATTGTTTGTTCACAGACCTTCAAACTAAAGATTCCATTCCTAACGTCAATTGTTGGCTCATCTCGGGTGTAGATACTTTGGCATTTGAGAGCTCCAAGCAAAATGGCACCGTTTCTTTTTCTTTGAAAGCCGTAAAGCCAAATCAAACGGAGCTCACCTTTATCAGCTTCTCACATCCTTATTACCTAGGCGGTAAGCGCAAAATTCCGTTTTTCGAGGCGACCGATACTATTCAGCTGCGCATTCAACTCAAAACCGAGCGCGTACAAGAGGTGCGAGAAGTGGTGCTCAAGCCCAACAAACCCGACACCGTCTATGCCTCCAAAACCTACAGTGTTGCAGACTTTGAACTAGATGCAGACGGCTCACTCATCTTACTCACCTACGAGAAAAACCTGCAAAAAGACGCGCAGCTTCAAGTCTACAAAGACAGCTCCACCACTGCTATTTTAGCCATACCAGAGCGCGCACAAGCACTCAAGCGCGATTTTCGGGGGAATATACATGTCTTGACCGCCGAAAGTGTTTTTGGCCTAGAAGCTATTGACAGCAATTACACCTTGGTGAATATCCCCAAAGATTACTTTTTCAAATACTTAGTCCCTATTGTAGACAGCAGCCAGACACGCTTGTTTTACTCGAGTTACAGCGATATCTACCCGGCTTTTGAATACGGCAGCCTAGACCAACTCGATTCTACCTACAAAACCCTCTTGCAGATCCAAGATGACCTCATGATGGAGTTGTATCGCTCAGAATATAAATGGGTCGATGTGCGCACCAAACTTTGGGCAAAAAATTTAGAAAATCAGACCGGAATTGACGCAGAAATTTATGTAGGTGCCGCCTATTTTACGCAGTCTTTGTATTATGAAACCGTGTATGCACCGCTCTTTTTAGTCCACGACGCCATTTATATTTTTGATTACCCAAAAGATATGCTGCGCGTTTTTTCAAGCGATGGTACAGCAGTTCGTTCCACACCGATTTTTCATCATTATCAAGCCAGACAAAGTGGTTTTCAAAGAAACCTCCAACAAGACCGCCAAACCGGAAACATTTACGCCATTTTTGAGCAGCAAGGGCATTATTATGTAGGGCTCATTGATTTACAAACCGGCTTGATCGCGCAAAAAGTAAAGCTGGCCTTCAGGTATGTGGAGAAGGTGAGGGTACACAACAACGAAGTGTATTTTATCTACCGACCTTTTGAGTCGACGCAAAAGAAGTTTCTGTACAAGCAAAAACTCCCTTTAAGAACTGCCCCTGTAAAGCCCGATTAAGGATGTAAAATCACTTGGATAGAAACCGGCAAGTGATCGGAGTATCCGCCTAAATATTTAGGGCCCGCGTAGGTTCGGTTTGGAACCGTTTGCCCTTTGTATTCGGTGAGTAAATAAGGGAAATCATGGATTTTACCGCTTCCTGTCTGAACCTGTAATTTTCCGTTGATGGCATTGGCAGACGCAAAAATATGGTCGAGCACATCCCATTCGTTTTTGTAGTTATATGAACCGCCAAATTGGCCACTCGCCTTGGTAATTTGAGGTGTTAATTTACTTGCAATGAGTTGTGGAGCAGCATCTTGTGGGTAATCATTTAAATCTCCCATTAAGATGATTTTAGCATTTGGTTCGTTTTTTTGAATGGAATCAATAAAGTTTGTAGCCATTTGTGCGGCCATGAGTCGGCGTGCTGCGCTCTCATCGGCACCACCACGGCGGCTCGGCCAGTGATTGACCATGACGTATAAGTATTCTTTTTTGTATTGGTATTTAGCCCAAACGATGTCGCGGGAGGTAGGAATGCTGTCGCCTGGCAGTGTAAAACGGATTTTCCCGGAAGCTTTCAAGCGCAGTAAGTCTTTGCGGTACAGCATGGCTGCGTCTATGCCGCGTGCGTCGGGGCTCTCGTAGTGCACAATTCCGTAGCGCTTGTCTTGACCAATGACGTCTTCGAGTACCATGCGGTTCTCGATTTCACAAACACCCAGTACCATTGGCATGTTCAATTCGGCCATCACCTGACGTATGTGCACAAGTTTGGCTTCATACTTAGGCGCATCCCATTTACTTTCGGCGCTAGGTAAAAACTCAGCGTCGTCATTGGTGCCGTCAATGGTATCAAAAAGATTCTCTACATTATAGAAGGCAATGGTTTGTATTTGTTGTGCAAACGAAGCGTAGTGAAGGAGAAAAACAAAGATTGCGAATAGATATTTTGGTATTTGTGTAGTCATGATGTACTTGTTTATCGATTAATGTAATTGTCACCAACTGCCGCCAGAACCGCCACCGCCGGAGCTGCCGCCGCCAAAGCCACCAAAGCCACCGCCGCCCCCAGACGAACCTCCTCCGAATCCGCCGCCGTAGCCGCCAAAATAAAAGAAGCCGGGTCCGCCGCGTCTGCCGCCCATGGTTGTGCCGCCTCCGCCGCCGCGCTTGATGATCAAAAAGAGGATAAATAAAATAGCGAGCAAGCCAAAGAGGCCTTTGACCCAGTCGTTTTGGTGTAATTGCTTTCGGTAGCTTTTCTCGTTGATTTCACCTTTGGCGAGCCCAAACAATACGTCGAGCGCCTTGTTGATGCCGTCGGCGTATTGATTTTGCTTGAATGCAGGTAGTATCTCGTGCTGAATGATGTCCTGACACGTGAGGTCGGTGATGACCGCTTCTAGGCCACGCCCAGCTGCCAAATAAACTTGGCGACCTCCGTTTTCTTGAGTGGGCTTGATCAAAAACACCAAGCCGTTGTCTTTGTCGGCTTTGCCAACCCCCCAAGCTTCGCCGAGTTCGGTGGCAAAATGCCAGGGTTCGTCTCCACCTAAGTCATCGATGATGACGATCGAAATTTCGTTGCTGGTCTCTTGTTCAAATTGGTCTAGGCGCTGCTCAATTTGTGCTTGTTCGGCTTCGCTAAGGATATTAGTCGTTGAAAAATTATTGAGAAAGCGCGCAGGCGAAGGAGCTTCAGGAACCTGAGCAAACAACGTGACACAACCAAGCCAGGCTAGCAGAAAGTAGATGGCTTTACTCATCCGAAACTGATTTGATTGGGCAATTCGTTTTGGTCGTTGGCCTGCGGTGGAAAGTACTGCGCGAGCTGCGTGCCTGCCTTGGCAATAGCTGCGCAAAGCCCTTCGGAAATGCGTCCTATTTTAAAGTTCGACACCATGATATCGCGTACGCTGTCCCAAAAATCGGCTGGAACTAAGTTGTTGATGCCTTGATCGCCGATGATTGCGAGGTTTTTGCTTTCGTAGGCAACGTAGATCAGGACGCCGTTGCGCTGCTTGGTGGCTTGCATGCCGAGTTCGTAAAATAAATCGACGGCGCGTGCCACTGGATCAATGGAGCACGAAGCCTCTAGGTGCACGCGCAGTTCGCCACTGGTGGTGGCCTCAGCTGCTGCAATGCTGGCCAAGACCTGTTGTTGTTCGAGATTGCTGAGCATTAAAACTTGACCTTTGGCGTGTTTTCTGTGCCAGCAGCAGCTACAAATCCTTCTTTTCTTGGGAATTCTTCGCCATTCAAGAAAAAGCGTGCAAAGAAGCCGCGGATGTGGGTGTTGTATTCCTTGACAGACTCGTTGTAGCGATCGCGCTCGGTTTTGATGCGGTTTTCAGTGCCTTCTAATTGATTTTGAAACTGACTAAAGTTTTCAGTTGACCTGATTTGCGGATACGCCTCATACGCCAAATTGATGGCTGTGTTGATTTTGCGGCCCATGATTTCGAGGTCTTGAGGTGTTTTGGCACCTACAATTCCGGCTCTTGCTTGGGTAACTTGCGTGAGGATGTCTTTTTCGTTTTGGGCTGCGCCTTTAACGGTTTCGAGCAAGTTGGGAATGAGGTCTGCTCTGCGTTGGTAGGCCGATTGTACATTGGCGAATTTTTCGTCGAGCCCTTCTTGGAGGCCAACAGCTTTGTTGTACATGTTGTAGTAACCTAAAAAGAGGAAGAGGAGTAGGGCGCCGATAGCGGCCAATACGACATAAATTGGTTTCATTTTTTACAGAATTAAGTGTTCGCTGCTCAGTAGCAAATTATGTTCCAAGTTACAAAAATGACACAATGTCAGTGTCTGTTTGTGCGCTTTTTTATTTGTTGATAACTTTTGACTACAAATTAATCAAAATATTGATGAATTATTCGTCAATCTGTTTAATTTTGTGACACCAACCAATCGAACTTTTATTGTTTCACTTTTAAACTGACTGTACCTATGGCTACGCGTCGTTCGATTGTTCATATGGACCTCGACACCTTTTTTGTTTCTTGTGAGCGCCTCTTAGATAGTCGCCTCAACCACAAACCTATTCTCATTGGCGGCACCAGCGAAAGAGGGGTAGTAGCCTCCTGCAGCTATGAAGCCCGGCGCTTTGGCGTGCACTCCGGCATGTCCATGAAAATGGCCAAAGAGCGCTGCCCTGAAGCCATCTGCATCAAAGGCAACACCCAAACCTACAGCAAGTTTTCGAGGCTCGTGACCGACGTCATCAAAGAGGCGGTGCCCGTCTATGAAAAAATGTCCATCGACGAATTCTACATCGACTTCACCGGCATGGACCGCTTTTTTGGCATCTGGACCTACGCCTCCGAATTGCGCACGCGCATCATACAAGAAACAGGTTTGCCCATCTCCTTTGGCTTGTCCGAAAACAAAACCGTTTCTAAAGTAGCCACCGGCGAGGCCAAGCCCAACAACCAACTCCACATCAACTACGGCTCCGAAAAAGACTTTTTAGCGCCGCTCTCCGTGCAAAAAATCCCTATGGTAGGGCCCAAAACCTACCAAACCCTCTGCAGCTTAGGTGTCAAAAGAATCGGCACCCTGCAAGCCTTGCCCTTAGAGCTCGTGGAGCAGGCGCTCGGCGAAAACGGCCGCACCATTTGGTCCAAAGCCCAAGGCATAGACCTGAGCCCTGTAGAGCCCTACAACGAACGCAAGTCCATTTCCAACGAGCGCACCTTCCACCAAGACACCATAGACGTCGGCAAGCTCGGCGGCATCCTCACCGCCATGGCCGAAAACCTCACTTTTCAGCTGCGGCGCGCCGGCAAGCTCACCGGAACGGTTACCATCAAGATCCGCTATGCCGATTTCCAGACCCAAACCCTCCAACAGCAAATTGCCTACACCGCCGCCGATCACGAGCTCTTGCCCTTGGTTCAGGATTTATTCAAACGCCTCTATCAGCGGCGCGTATTGGTGCGCCTCATTGGCGTGCGCTTCAGCTCTTTGGTTTCAGGGGCGCACCAACTGCGGCTCTTCGACCAAGACCTCGCTTTTCCGGCGCTCTACAAAGCCCTCGACCACATCCGCGTTCGCTACGGCGACCGCGCAGTCGTGAGGGCTGTGGGATTAGAAGCCAGAAGCATTGGCTAC